>CAKZKQ010000059.1 GCA_937123825.1 uncultured Pseudomonadota bacterium | reverse complement strand
AGGTCCAGGGCGAATCCGACGCCCACACCCAGCGGGCGCAAGGCGAGATGGAGCAGATCATCTCGGATGCCGTGTCGGGCGCCCAGACCACGCTCCAGGAAGGGGTCCAAGACCCGCTGCCCGGGGGTTTGGTGGGCGGTGAGCCGGGCATTGTCGGCTCGGCGGTGATGAGCGACCAGGAGGCGTACATCCAGACGATGATGCCGGGGACGCCCATCGAATTTGCCACCCCCGGGGTGGTTCAAGGGACTCTGGACGGCGCCCCGGTGGCGCTCCAGGAGGTGACCCAGAGTCGCGACGCCGGTCTGGAGCGCTTTGGCGCCCTGGAAAACGCCGCGCAGCTGCCCGAACCCGACTTTGATCCTCGCCAGAACCACTTTGAGGACATGGTCGACTGCGACGAGCTGGACCCGTCGATGACCAGCCTTCAGGACGTCGACCTGAGCCCGCCTGCGACGATGAACTTCCCGCGCGGCGGCGGCGATCCAATGGGCGGCCCTGCGGCGATCAACGAGATTCAGGCCCAGGTCGTCGAGCAGGCCTCGGCGCAGATGCCCACCGTGCGCGACACCTGGGAGGCGGACGCCGGCGAGCGGATGCGCGGCCTGCACACCGACCGAATGGGCGAGATTCAAGGAGAGTTCGACAGCGCCCACACGGAAGCATCGGCGTTGATGGACAACTACGAGACGGCGGTGCCCGATCTGGACCCGGCAGCGCAGTTGGCCGAGGCCGACCAGCTCTGGGGTGAGGCACAGACCGAAGCGGGTCAGCACATCACCACGATGCAGACCGACATGCAGACCGCCCACACGGACTTCATGGCCGAGTGCGACGAAGAGGGCGCCACCTTCACCCAGGATCAGCAGCAGGCCGCCGACGAGCACCGCACCGCCATCCAGGGCCATCAAACCCAATACCAGACCGACTATGGGCAGGCTCGCCAGGGATTCGAGCAGGCCCACGGTCAGGCGCTCGGCGACCTCCAGTCTCGCCAGCAAATGGCCCATCAGGACGCCCAGCGCTCCTACGGCGTCGAGCAGCAGGCCTACGGCGACGCCGTCACCCAGCACGAGCAAGACTTTGACCGGCTCACCCAGGAGGCCACCCAGACCTACCAGCACGCCTACGACGGCACCCGCGCCCAGGTCGACGCCGAGGTCGCGCGCATGCGCAGCGAAGCCGACGCCGAGATCAGCCAGCGCTCGGCAGCCGTCAGCCAGGAGGTCGAGCAGCTTCGCGGCGCAGGTCAGGCCGAAGTCGACGGCATGCTGCGCCAGGGCCAGCAAGAGTATCAGGCCGAGATCGACGCGGGCGTGGCGCAGGCCGAAGCCGAGCGCACCCGCGCCGAGCGCGAGGCCGACGAAGCCCGCAACGACGAAAAGGGCTTCTTTGAGCGGATCGGCGACGCGATCTCCAGCGTCTTTGACTGGATCGCCGACCTCTTTGCCGAAGTCCGCGACACAATCTGCAACTTCCTGGAGCGGGCCAAGCAAGCCGCGCTGGCCAAGCTGCGCCAGTGGCGCCAAAAAGCGCTCGACAAGCTGACACAGCTGCGCGACGGCATCAGCAACGTCATCGCGCGCGGCGCCGCCTGGATGCGCTCCAAGGTCGCGGCGGTGGGCCAGTCGATCCGCTCGGCCATTCAGCAGGGCGCAGAATTGCTCAACCGCGCCGCCAGCGGCCTGGCCACCATCGTCAACGCTCACCTGGAGGGCTTCCGTCAGGGCGTCAACCTGGTCGCCGAAGGCTTCTTCAGCGCCGTGACCCTCATCAACGAGGATCTGGGCCAGGAGATGCGCGAAGCGGGCGAAGGCTACCTGCAGAGCTTCAACCAGGCCGTCCAGCAAGCCCAGAGCGACGTCGATGCGGCCAGCGCCTCGTTCCAGACCGCCGTCACGGCACAGTCCGAAGCGCTCCAGGCCCGCGTCACCCAGGCCGAGCAGGCCATGGTCGCGCGGATCGACGCCGCCGAGCAAAACCTCCAGCAAGGCGTCGACAACCTCTACGAAGGCGCCGTGGACGCGGTCAACACCACCTTTGACGCCGCCGAAGACGCCGTAGAGACCGTATTTGACGCCACACAGACCGCTGTGCGCGACTTCTTTGACGCGCGCATTGGCGAGTTGCGCGCCGCCTCCGAGGCCGTGCGCGAGGTGGCCTCCTGGGCGCAGCAGCAGTTTGACGACTTTGTCGAGTGGGCCGGCGAGGCCTGGGAAGCGGTCAAAGAAGCGCTCTCGGAGGCCTGGTTGGCCATCGAAGAGGCCTTTGTCTCTTTCTGGAACAGCCCCTGGCGCGATGTGATCTTTGCCGTCGGCCTGACGGCGCTGGCCATCGTGGTGACCGTGGCCACAGCGGGCGCAGGTGCCCCGCTGCTGGTGGCGGCGTTGGCCGCGGGCGCGGCGGCGGGCACGGCGGCGGCGGCCACCTACGGCGTGGGCGAGTTGGCGGCGCGGCGCGCCAACGTGGACTTGATGCAGCACGGGCGCACCGACCACATCCCAGGGCGGACCATGCAGGATCCGGTCACGGGGGCGGTGGTCCCCGACCCGACTGACCCCGCCAACGAGTGGTACACAGACACCATGGGCAACATCCGCCGTCACCCCAACGGCGGGCTCTCCTACCAGGACCCGGCCAGCGGCGAGTGGATCGATGTGGACCCGACCGACCCCAACGCGGCCACGATTCTGGCCACCAACGGCTTTACGCGCGGTGAGGACGGGACACTCAGCGGCGAGTCCTTTGAAGAGAGCATGGGCGGCGCGGGCCGTCTGGCGGCGCAAAAGGGCGCCGAGCACTTCATCCAGGGCTTTGTGGTGGGTCTGACGGCAGGGCCCGGCGGTGGCATGCTGGCCAACATGAGCAGCAACACTGGCCGCATCGCGGCGCTTGGCGGCACCTACTACGTCCAGGGCAACGTCACCCAGACCGTCAGCAGCGGCATGGACTACATGATGAACGACGGGATGGGCTTTGGCGAAGCCATGGGCGAGGTCTGGGACGACCGCACCCACGAGCGAGAGGCCATCACCCGAACCGACGAAAACGGCCAGGAAGTCGTGGTGGGTTACGGCCGCGGCGCCGAGTTGACCACCGGCCAGTTGTTGCTGCGCGAAGGCGGCGCTCTGGCCGGCAACATGATCATGGGCGCCGCTGGCGCCGCCGGTCGCCGCCCGCTGACCGGCAAAGGGCTGCCCGACAACCTCTTCAACATGACCATGCGCGATCGCATGGTGGCGCTGGGGCTGGACACCGCCGCCGGCATGACCGGTGACGCCGCCGCCTACGGCATCGACCTGGCCACCCGGCGCGAGCAGTGGCAAGGCTGGAACCACTTTGGCGACCGCATGCTCCAAAGCGGCTTCAGCAACAGCGCCGGCGGCATCACCAGCGCCTATGCTCAGCGCAGCGCCCAACGCGGCGTCGTCAACCGCGCTCTGGGCGACAACCCGCAGATGCAGCAGGAGTTCGCCCAGATGAACGGGCGCTCCCAGGAAGCGCTCTACGAGATTTACTCGCTGCCCGACGGCCACACCAACTTCCGGCGCATGGTCGAAGACCCACAGCTTCGCCAGAACTACCTGGATTTGCCCACCGAGGCCCAGTACCAGTTCCAGCACGAGTTGCGAGAGGGGTTGCCATCAGGCCAATACCAGCAACGGCTCCAGGAGCTGGCCGCCGAAGGCACCGCCCCCAGAACCACAGAAGGCGACGCCCCAACCACCGACGCAGGCACGCGCCAGACCACCGACGGCGACGGCCTGCCCAACGTCGACACCCCCACCAACGCCCGTCCTGCAGCCGCCGACGGCGACGGCGCCCCAACAACCCGCACGGTTGATCCCGATGCGGACCAGGGCACGCTGGTGGGCGGCGCCACCGATCGCAGCCAGGGCGACGGCAGCGGCAGTTTCCGCGACGACAACGTCCAGAACTTTGCCACGGGACGTCTCAAAGAAGCCCGGCGGCGCCTGAGCCGGGGTGAGCGTCAAGAGTTTGATCAGATGCTGGCGGGCGCCGACAACACCACGGCGCGCTCGATGATGGAGCGCGCGCTGGCGGCGGGCAACTCCATGGACAACGTCCGCCAGATGCGCGACTTCATGAGCGGCAAGAGCCCTCAGGAGATCCTCTCGCAGTTTACCGGACAGGGCATCTTCCAGTTCTTTGGCCACAGCTGCGTGCCCACCGCCTACCAGATCGCGCGGGCCGAGGTGGACCCCTACTACGCCTACAAGCTCCAAACCGACCCGGTCTTTGCCATGCGCGAGCAGCAGATCGCGCTCGAAGCCGCCGGCGGCGCCAGCCTGGCCCGCAGAGGCTCAGGCAATGAGGTCTTGGAGCAAGCGATGAGAGACAACCCAGAGCTGGCCGCCTTCTACCAGGACCAGAGCAACTTCAACAATCAAGGAACCCACGGCATCGAGCCCAACCTGCTGCACCAGACCGCCGGCGGACCCGCCGATGGGCTCCAACAAGCCACAGGCCGCCAGTACACCGTGCACAACAACGACGCCCTGCCTTGGAAACACGGTGAAGGGGCGCAGAACTTCAACGAAAACCACCTGCCCATGCACCGCATCGATGCGGCGCTCGACGCGGGCCTCCCTGTGCCGTTCAGCACCAGCAACCCCATGCTGGGCGGCCACGAGATGGTGATCATTGGCTCCTTCATGCGCGGCGGCAAGCGCCAGTACATTGTCCACGACCCCGCTTCGGGCAGCACCAGCGCCATGACCTCCGACCTGATGTTTATGTCGGGGGTCTTCCGACCCACCACCATCTCGCTGCCCCAATTGACCGTGCGCGAGCGCATGTCGCTGAACTTCATTCGGGGCGCGCTGGGCGAACAATTCCAAAGCGTCCGGCAACGCCTCACAGGCGGCAACACTCGCCAGCTCGAAAGCGACAACGCCAGCGACGCAGGCACGCTCACCCCCCGCGACAACGAAAACTCGTCCTTGAACGACGTCCGCCCGCCCACACAAAGCCGGGAGAACAACGACCCCAACGTCCCCGAAGGCATGGACTTTGGCTACTCCACCCGCTCCGACCTGCCCGAGATGGCCACCAGCAACGGCCAAATCACCAAGGGCCGCGACGGCATCTGGCGAGACGCCATCGGACGCCCCGTTCACGAGCAAGCGGTCCGCGATGCCTACTACATGCGCCGCGAAACCGCCATCACCGAATCCCGCAAGATCTACCAGGAGCGCGACGCCCAGGTCGCCAGTCAGATCGACCGCATGGTCGCCAGCGGCGAACCCATTGTGGTGGAGTCCCTGGGCATCGGCTCAGGCTGGGCGTCGGTGGCCAACGCCAACACCCACCCGCTCTTGCGCCAAACGGGCGACAACGGCCTGCCCTCGCACCTGACCATCGCCCTGGGCGACGACCCCTGGCTGCAGCGCAACGAGGCCATGGGTCAGTTTGCCCAGGACCTCCAGGTCCCCGGCCTGACCCGACAACCGGCCGACTTCGCGCTCGACGGCGACTACACCCCCGCGCGCGCTTTTGCCGCCGCCGTTGCCCAAACCCGCGCCGACTCCGGCATGGCCACCTACAACGCCAGAATCACCGGCATCGATGACGCCCCCGCAGGCAGCCCCGGACGCTACAAGGTCACCGTCCGCAACGGCGACCAGGAATTTGTCATCTTCACCAACAACGTCGATGTCGGCGCTGGCCCTGGCCCGGCTCGCCTTTTGAGCGACGTGCGCAACATGGACCCCGTCCAAGAGCGCCAACTCATCGATGAAAACGTCCTCTTCTACGGCGACAAATTCTTCCACA
This sequence comes from uncultured Pseudomonadota bacterium, assembly GCA_937123825.1. GTDB lineage: Bacteria > Myxococcota_A > Bradymonadia > Bradymonadales > CAKZKQ01. Next base: position 9,629 of record CAKZKQ010000059.1, on the reverse strand, counting down.
CGGGCATCAGCCCCGACGAGCGCGTGCTCATCTACGGCGGCGGCGCCACCAGCGCCTGGAACGCCGAGAGCGCCAACCGCGCCCAGGGCAACGTCGAGTGGTACGCGCGCGCATCAAGCAAAACGGCCGCTCGCCTCAACGAAATCGAAACCGCGCTGCGCAGGCCAGACATCACCGCCGAGGAGACCTTCAACCTCAAGTCCGAGCGCCGCCGGCTGATGGACGAACCCTTCGCGGGCTCCAACGTCGACCGCAACGCATCGACGCTGGAAAACCCCAACATCACCCGCGCCCCCAGAGAGATCGAGCGCGTGGTCCCCATCGTCGGTGAAGACGGCAAGACCCGCGCCCAGGTCTTCTTCAAAGGCGACGACGAGCCCCAGATCTACGACCGGGTCGTGGTCTCCATCGGCCAGGACCCCAACAAGGGCGGCGGCCCAGCCAACCTCATCCGAAACGTCGATGGCCCGCTGCGCGCCATCATCCAGGATGGACAGGTCATCGGCTTGGAGAACGGCGGTGTGCGCATCCTGGGCGCTGCGGCGGCCATGATGCTCAAAAACCTCTCGCCAGAGGACCAGGCCGCCTTCCAACTCTCACTCCAAGAGAGCGCCCGCACGGTCTCGGCCAACACCGTCGGCCCCGATGGCACCGTCATCCCCGTTGGCATCGAGGTCTGGGCCACCACGCTGGCCAAGCTCAACGCCATGCGCGGCGGCAACGCAGACGCCAACACCACCGGCAGCGCCAACCTCGTCGGGGGACGCCGCAGCCCCCAACAAGCCCGCAGCGAGGTCTTTGCCGAAATCGAGTTCGCCGCCCAGATGCTCAGAGCCAACTCCAGAGTGCGCGGCGAGTTTGAGCACAGGGTCCTGGAGCTGCAAGAGCGCTGGCGTCAGGCCTCAGACCTGCTTGGCGACCCCGAAATGCTGCCCATGCTCCAAGAAGAGTTCATGGAGATCCGCCAGCAGAGCCAACGGCTCCAGCGCGAGATCCAGGAGCGCAGCGGCAACGGCTCCAGCACCAAAGTGCCGGACTACATTCAGCAGGACCGACCACCGCAAGACAACGAGACCTTCTTGAGCGAGGGCGGCTTCCAACGCACCAGCATGCGCTTCCAGGGACGCACGGTCTACCGCGACAGACGCGGGCGCTACTACCATGTGGACAACTTCCACACTGGCGAAGGCGCCGAGATCGAGTATTACAACGCACAGGGCAAACACCTGGGCACCCTCAACCCCGACGGCTCACCCAAACACGGCGCCGTCCCCGGACGCGTCCTGCCCGGCGCCTGATAGGAGCGCGATGACCACCTGGATCGAGCGCCAGACCCCGCTGCGCGGCGACATCTACACCCTTCACCGCCGCCCCGGTCACACACACGTCATCCTCAACGACGCCTACCGTGGTTTGCGCCTCATGGACCCCTGGGATGGGTCGACCAAAGGGCTGGCGCCGTTTTCAGAGCGCTTTCGCCTTGGCGGCGGCGCCATCGGCCTGCTTTACCTGCGCGCCGATGGAGAACGGGCGTTGGCCGCGGACTTTGAAAACGAATGCGGCGCCTTGATGGATCTGAGCGCGGGCACCGCCACCGATGTGACGATGCCTCCGGTCGAAGGCGGCCGCTCGCGCCGTTATGTATGGGATGAGCGGGGGCTGGTGTGCACCGACGGACGCGGCGAGCGCTTTTTCAGCCTTGAGGGCGACGCTTTCACCAAGACGCCCAGCCTCATGGTCCGCAAAGCTCGCCCCGACTGGCGGCGCGCCATCCACCAGCACACCTTTCCGCACGGGAGCGTGGCGCGGGTCTACAACAAAGAGCGCGCCGTGGTGACCTTTCACCGCGCCGATGCTCGCGCAGGTGTGCGCGTGATGCGGGCGTCGTGGCAGGACTCAATGGCCTGGGGCAGCCCCGAGCAGCGCAGCGTTGATGACGCCGCCGCGCTCCCCGAGGATCTCTTCTACGTGATCAAGAACGTGGTCTGGCGGCACACCTTTGGCCACCAACCCGTGGTCTTTCACCGCCCGGAGCAGGGCTGGGAAGTGCGCGGCGTTGAGACGCTGGAGGCCGATGGACAACGCCCGGCGGCGGTGGTGACCTTGCTGCAACACCGCGTCGATATGCTGGACGTGCGCCTGCAACTGACCCCGCTTGAAGGCCGCCCCGACCCCGCCAGCGTCGGTCAAGGGAGCGTGGACATTGTGGGCCAGGGCCTGTCTTCGCTCATGGATGGGCTGCGGCGAGCGGCTCAGCAAGCAGGCCCTGCGCGGATCGCGGCGATCTTTGTGCGAAACACCGCCCATCGGCTCTTTGGCGCCGAGCGCGCCGCCCTTGAAGGGGCGCTCCAAGCCGCATGGGGTCAGGCAGACCCCCAGGCACTGGCCGGTTTGCGCGCGGTGAGGCTCTTCAATGGGCGCGGCGCCCACGACTTTGACACGGCGACCTTCATTGAACGCCCCTGAGAACACCCCAAAACCGCGCTGGACCACGTCCAAATGGCCGCTGGTGCGCTGGCTGGTGACGCTCTCACCGCTGGAATCCATGCGCCTGGAAGGCCTCCTGGCCGTCATCCAGGTGATCTTGGAAGAGGGCAATGAGCAGCGCGTCTTTCGGGTCCAACACCCACAGGTGTCTCCCAACCAAGCCGTGGAGCGCTACATCGAGACGCTGCGGCAGACCGATGGCGGCAGACCCAAGCTGTGGGGCTGGGATGAGGCGCGGGAAGGCTGGCACTGCGCCTCCAGAGTGGCGCTGACCCCCGGCGCTGGCCCAAAATGGACCCACGGACCCGAAGGGGTCATCATCAGCTCGCCGCCGCTGGTCCCAGGGTGGCCGGTGGAGATCTCCATTGGGCTGCGCTCGGATGTGTGGTTTGACCGCTTGCCTGCGCTGCGCATGATGGACGGACACCATCGCCCTCCAAACCCGTATTCAGAGCGCGCCGTGGACAACGCGCCTCTGGCCCAGCAGCACACGCCGGGCCTCAACGCTTTTTTGCAGGGCGTGGCCCAAAGCGTGCGGATTTTTGGGGGGCAGTGGGCGCTGGACGACACCCAGGCCGGCGCGTGGTACCGTCCGATGTGCCACGAACATGGCATTTTGCTTCAATAGTTCAAGAGGTCACAGGAGCCGTTTGGATGAGCTTTGACAAACCCAGGGTCTTTCGCGCCGTCGAACTCCAATACCGCCTGGTCACCCACAACGGCGTCTCGGCCACGACCCAGGACAAAAGATGGTTCTTTGAGTTGCCCGCCGAGCGCGACGACGAGCGCGGCTGGACCGAGCTACTCAACCGCGTCTTCTACGACGTCAACGCGCTGCTGCGAAAGCGCGAGCCCGACGATCTGGCCTGGCTCAAGCTCGACACCTTCAAAGTCAGCCCCGTGGACACAGACCAGATGATGGCCTGGAGCGGCGCCACCGAAGACGAGGCGCTAGCCCTGCACCTGCCATGGTTTCTGGCCGACCGCAAGGTCTTGTGGGAGTTGGCGGCGTGCTACATCGTGGACGACGCGGGCGCTTACGACGGCATCTCGGCCTTTGATTTTTCGGAGCTGCAGCTCTACCGGCGCGAAGCGGCGGGGACCTTGAACGTGCCTGCGGCCATTGGCTTTTTGTCCAAGCTCTTTCCCAAAACGGCCACGCGCGGACAAGAGATCTGGAACGATCGCACCCGCAGACTGGGCAACATCGACCTCATTCGACCCACGCGCCATTTTCGCCGCGCCGTGGACACACAGCCCTACATCTCGGGACCACCCGCGGTGTAAGCCTGGGGCGCTACGAGCCTCCAAACAAGCGCCTGAAGAACCCCACCACCCCTGCCCCTTCACCATCTTCACCCTCAGGAGCACGTTCGGCGGTGTTGATCGCCGACTGCCCTTCGCCAGTGCCCGCCCAGATCATGTGCTGGATCATGTCTTTTTGAAGCACATCCAACCCTGGCTCCTGACGCTTGAGACGGAGCCACCGGTGACAGGCGGGCAGCCGCAAGGCGCTTTGCCACAAAGACCAACTCCAGGGCTCACGACCATCAAGCGCGGCCTCGAATCCCGGCTGAAGGTGCTCCCAGAGGTAGTCTGAGACCACAGGTTCTGCAGCCTGCCTGGGGGCTTGGAGCACAAGGCGCGCAAGGCCAGGGGTGTCACCATCAAAGACCAACGCACGGGCAGCCTGGAGCATCTGGGCGACGTTGTGGGGTTTGGGGTCAGTCAGCGCAGCCGGGCAGCAAGAGAGCAGTTCGAGGAGCCAAGCACGGGCGGTGGCAGGGCGCTGGGAGGGCAGCTTCTCCAACGCCCGTAGCACGGCGCGCTCCAGTTCAGGGCCCACCTCGGGGCGCGCGGTCAGCACAGGCGGCGTGGGCTCAAAAATGACCGCAGAACATTGGTGGACCATGCTTTGGCTGGGATCGCTGAAGGTCCAACGGCCAAGGAGCATGGTGTGCAGCAGGAAACCCAGCGTGAAGAGATCCGAGCGGACATCGCCGTCGCCGCCCTCTCGAAGCTTTTCGGGGGCCATCGAGCTGATGGGGCCGTCGGGATTGACCAGACCCACATTGGCTTGAGGCACAATGCCGTCATGAAAGAGCGCATACAGACCCAAAAGCCGCACCGAACGCCGATCCTGACTGATGCGCACATGGTGGGGGGTAATGACTGTGCCCAGGTTGGGCAGATCGGGGTCCTGCGCCTCAACCCAAGCCAGCGTCCCGCACACAGCCGCGATCACGTCGAGCGCCTCCTGAATGCCCCAGCGATCCATCCCAATCTGGTCGCGCAGCGGTGGCAACTCCACCTTTTCCACCACCACACAAGGTGAGCCCCCATCCTTTCCCCACCACAGCACCTTGGGCAAACAAGGGTGGTTCAGCGCCGCCAGACGCTGGGCTTCAGCCGCAAATTCATTGTACGCGTCGTCAGCATCAGAGACGCCCTTCAAGACCTTGATGATGACCGGCTGGCCGTCGCTACGGCGGTGGCCCTTCCAGATCCGGTGGCGAAACCAATGGATCTCTTCGTCTTTGATAAAATCGGTCAGCATGGCGCCCTGTGGGGTTCGTCCTTCGGCTCCTCAGCGTACAACCTGGACCACGCCAGGATCCAGCCCGAAGCGCACATCACAACACCCCCACCCCAAGCAGACCACAGGTCAGCGCCGCTGCAAACGCCCTGGCGTGGTTCCACGTCGTCCACCGCTGGGCGTATCGCGTCCAGACAGCGGCGGCGTCGCAGCCCATCGGGTTGACCTGGTCCAAGCCGTTGTTGAGCGGCACGTGCCAAAACGCCGTCATCCCCACCACCCCAAAGAGGTAAAGCCCCGCAGCGCCCCACACCGGGGGCACTCGCCACAGCTCGCCGCCGCCAACCAGAAGCACCACCAAAAGCAGCCCAGGCCCAAAGAGCACGGCCATAAAAGAGGGGCTGGGGGCGGCGCGGTTGATGGCCTGCATGGCGCCGATGGCCTCTGCGGGTGGCAGCGCGCCCAGCGCGGGCATGACAAACGACGAAAAGGCAAAGAGCGCGCCCGCACAAACCCCGGCGCCGACCGAGGCGACCAGCGCCGCCATTGTCCAGACGTCTATCATGACCACACCCCCTGCGCGGCGGCGCGGCGCGCAAAGTCTTCCAGGCTGCCAGCCGAACGGCCCAAAGCGCGCTCCACCCCGTCACAGGTGTGGGCATTGCGGCCGTCGAGCACCATCACAAAGAGGTGGGTCAGCGCCGCCGCCATCGGCGCGGGCAAGCCGCTGGCGCACAAACCAGCCTCCATTTGAGCGGGCGTACACGGCACGTAGCGCACAGGCCGCCCGGTGACCTGCGTCAACAAGTGCGCCACCTCCCCAAAGGTCCACAACCCGGGACCAGTCACCTCGTAGAGTTGGCCCACGTGTTGGTCGCCCAGCATGGCCTCGACGACGATCTCTGCAATGTCCTCCACGTCGATGAACGGCTCGGCCACGTCCCCCGCAGGCAACGCCAGCACCCCAGAGCGCACCGCCTGCGCCAACATCCCCTCATCAAAGTTCTGCGCAAACCAACTGGCCCGAACCACGGTCCACTCAAACCCTGACGCCTGCACCAACCGCTCACACGCCTGGGCACCGGGCTCACCGCGCCCCGACAAGAGCACCACGCGCCTGACCGTCCCACCCGCAGCAGCCATCGCCAACAACGCCGCGATGTCATCCTGGGCCTGAGGCAGCGCCAAATCGGGCTGGTAGGTAATATAGAGCGTCGTCACCCCCTCCAAAACCGCCCCCCAACCCTGACGATCCGCCCACTCAAAAGGCCGCTCGGCCCCGCGCGACCCCGCCCGCACCGTCGCCCCCTGCCCACGCAGGCGCTCCACAACGCGCCGACCCGTCTTCCCCGTTGCCCCCCACACCAACATCAAGCCATTGTCCTTCACACCCATCGTCTCATCTCCCTGCTTTGGCTCTGCCCGCCCATGGTCCCAAGTTCCAACGGCCAGACAGAACCTTGTGGCGCACCACAACTTCGCCCAGGAACACACAACCCAAAGGCCGCCCAGGCAGCGCCCACGGCACCCATTGCCGTCAGCACAGGCAGATGTTAAACCTTAATCCAAGACACTCAATCACCTACAATCCAGCAATCATTGCAGATCGTCCAAACCATGCCCATCCCCACCATCCCACCCCACCGCGCCACGCTCACCCCACCGCAAGACCCACTCGGCCACGCCCTGCACCACCTGCGCCTGCAAAGCGCCCTGTGTTGCCGCTCAGAGCTCACCGCCCCCTGGTCCATCGACATGCCCATCATGCCCGACACGCTCATGGTCCACGTCGTCACCCAGGGAAGCTGCTGGCTCCAACTCCAAAACCAACCCCCCATCCAACTCCACCCCGGCCACGTCGCCCTCGTCGCCCACGGCAAAGGCCACCAGATCTCCAGCGCCCCCAACCTCCACCCCACCCCCCTCTTCTCGCTGCCCATCACCCGCATCAGCGACCGCTACGAATTGCTCCAACACGGCGGCCCCGGTCCCCAAACCACCGCCATCTGCGCCGTCGCGCACCTCGGGCACCCCATCGCGCAAAAACTCACCGCCTCGCTCCCACCCCACATCTGCGTCAACACCACCGACCCCCACACCAACCCGCACTTCGAAAACACGCTCGCCCTACTCACACACGAAGCCCAAGCCCTGCGCCCAGGCGGCGAAACCATCATCAGTCGCCTCACCGACATCCTGGTCATCCAGATTTTAAGGGCATGGATTGAAGACGAGGGGGCGACACACTCACAGTGGCTCAAGGCGCTTCAAGATCCGCAGGTCGGCAAAGCGCTGGCGCTCATCCACCAAAACCCGCAAACCACCTGGACGGTGGAGACGCTGGCCAGGACCGTGGCCACATCGCGCTCGGGGTTCGCCGCCCGGTTCAGAGCCGTGGTCGGCCAGCCGCCCATGCAGTACCTGACCGACTGGCGCATGGCGGTTGCACGCGACATGCTCAAGACCAGCACACGCTCGCTCCTGGAAGTGGCCGAAGCCTGTGGATACGCCTCAGAGGCCGCCTTCAGCCGTGCCTTTCGGCGACACGTGGGCACACCGCCCGGCGCCTTCAGGACGCAGGCTGGCCAACATCAAACGGCCACCCACTGACGGCGCTGCGGCGACCACCAGGATACCGAGCCAGGCACGATCTGAGAGGGGTCAAACTCAATGGGGATAGAGTCGGCAAAGGGGGAGTGGGCGGTGTGGAGGGTGATGAGGTCGGGGGAGACGCTTTCGAGCCAGCCGAGCACCTCAGTGCCATCTTTCAAAGTCAGCCCGACCTTGTGGCCTTGCTCAACAATCTCGGCCAGCGCTTTGAAGTCCATGCTCCCTCCCATCACCCCACCAACGGTGATGTGGGCACATGACAGTTTGAACGCAACCCCCAGGGCTCACGTTCAGGAGCGGCGCAGCAGACCAAAGGCCATGTTGCGCCCTTGCTTTTGAATGATGGCCAGGTTGATCCACAGCAGCGCGGTGGGCTCAAGGAGCCGGGCCTTGGTCAGATCGCCTGCGTTGACGGCCTCAAACCCCAGGTCTGCCGCCAGCTTCAATCCAGCCTGACAGGCACCCTCGTCATCGGCACAGACAAACATGGCCGCGCGGTGCTCAGCGGGGTAGGCCGGGTTGGCCATGTTCTCCACGCCGGTGGTGTTGAAGACCTTGGCCACCTTGGCGCTCGGCGCCCAGCGCTGTACTTGCTCGGCGCCCGAGTCATTGTGGCCATGGGTGAGCGTGAACCCTGGACCAATGGGGTTGGTGGCGTCCAGCAGCGGTTTGCCGCCAAAGTCACCGGCCGACTCGATGACGGCCTGGGCTGCCGACCACGGCGTGGCCAGGATCAACACATCGGCGCGCTGCACCACCTCGGCGGCCAGCGCCACCTGCGCCCCTTGCTCGCGCAGCGTCTGGGCCTTTTCGGATTGCGGCTGGCGCGACGCGTAGATGATCTCATGGCCAGCACCGGCCAACCCTCGGCCCAAAGTGGTGCCCACGTTGCCCGCTCCCAAAATTCCGATCTTCATACAAACCTCCTCACACAATGGTTTAAGAGCCCACCATGCCGCTGCGCTCTGCCTTCGGGCCGCGGCTGCGGTGGGTGGGTGACACGGCTCAGGGCGTCCAGGTTTCGGGCAGCTCGTACCAGTGGGGCTTGGCATCCGACCACACATTTTTGAGCAGACCGTGTGTTGTTCCAGGCTCAAAGAGCCCGATGGAGACCATGACCTTGGGCGAACGCGCCGGATCTTTGAGCAAACGGCTGCCGCAATGGCGACAAAAGCCGCGCCGAACCCCTTTGGACGACGGATACCAGGCAATGTTGACCTTGCCGCGCCATTGGGCGCGCTCGCGCTCAACCACCAACATCGCAAAAAAATTGCCGTGGAGTCGCTGGCAATCCTGACAATGACAGGCCACCACCCCTACGCTCTGGGCGGGGATGGACACCGACACGGCGCCGCAGTGGCAACGCCCCTCCATGATGACGTCAGACATCTGCACCACCTCAGCGTCCCAAAGCGTCAATGACCTGCTCGGCCGCCGCCGCCCCCGAGAACTGCTGCTGGCCCGTCACCAACAAGCCGTCGCGCAGCGCAAAGGGCCTAAACTGCTGATCGACCACAAAATTGGTCCCCTCGATCTGACGGGCCTCTTGCTCAATCCAGAACGGCTGCAGGCGCTGGCCCACAAAGCTGTCCGCGAACGCCTCTTCTGCGTCCGCAAACCCGGTCCAGGTCTTGCCGTCCACCAAAAGCTTGCCGTTGGAGAGGGTCACCTCCAGCAGCACGCAGGTGGCGTGGCAGACCAGCGCCGTGACCTTGCCAGCCTCATAGAAGTCCGCCACCAGCTTTTGCACCCGCTTGTTGCCTCGAAAGGTGAACATCGGGGACTGGCCGCCGACCAGGAAGATGGCGTCGTAGTGGGCCGGGTTGACGTCGTCGATGCTGGGCGTGTTTTCAATCAGCGCCCGGTGCGCGGCAGACTTCTTAAAGCCCAGGCTCAGGATGTCGTGGGCCGAGTAGCCGCTGTCATCCTCGGGATCGCTGAAGCTGTCGGGCACCAGCGCGCCGCCCTGCGGGCTACGGATGTCGACCTCATAACC
>CAKZKQ010000058.1 GCA_937123825.1 uncultured Pseudomonadota bacterium | reverse complement strand
CATCTCCCCCGTCCTCCCCGATGACCGCCTGCCCTTCTTCCCCGCCGTGCCCCAACACCCCCCCGATCCCCGCGGCCTGGTCCCCGCCACCACCCCCGCCCACCCCACCCAGCCCCCTTCCAACGCCTCATCGCCCCGCTCGCCCTGGCCCTCAACAACCATCAACCCATCGTCACCCACTGCCGCATGGGCATCGGCCGCGCCACCCTCCTGGCCGCCAGCGTCATGATCCACGCAGGCATCCCCGCCGACCAGGCGCTGGCCTGGATCGAAGCCGCCCGAGGCCGCCCCGTCCCCGACACCCCCCAACAACGCCAATGGCTCCTCCAATACACACCCCACTAGGCCCTGTCTGACAATTGGAACCGAGCTCCGGCGAGTTCGATGGTGTCGAGGCCGAGGAGGTGAGCGCAGGCGGGTCCGTAGACCCGTTGAGCACCGCCGACGACGACATCGGCATCATCGGACCGCCGGGCGACGGGACAATTGTCAGACAGGGTCTAGACAGGTTCTTGATTTCTCGCCTTCGATGAGCACCTTCCCTTCAACACTTCCGGGTCGCGCGGCAACACCAAGGGGAGGTCACACCATGGAACCCATCTACGCTGTGCTCGAAGAAGCTTGTCGGGATATGGACTGGCGCTCAAAACGCCTCTGGGAGGCCGTCGAAGCCTCCTCTGTGTCCCCAAAAGAGATCGCGCGCTTTTTGTGGAAGCGCACCCCACCGCTGCCAGCCCCTGACAAGTCCTTCATGTGGACTTCCTGGGGCATGGTTTGTCGCCGCGAGCGATATCTTAACAGCCCCAGAGTCCACGCTGTGGGCCAACACTGGGCCGCAGACGTCCGTCGTCACAACAAGGAAAGCTGCGCGCTGGCCCGTCGCACCCAGCGCCTCCAACCCCATTTTTTCGAGACCGAGCGTGGCCTCTATCACATCACCAACTTTCAACCCCACCCGTCCTTCGACATCGACACACTCAACGGCGCCCATTGCTACATCCCTCGCGACGAAGAAGAGGTTTGGTGCAATATCTCTGATTTGCAGTGTTGTATGGCTGTAACCCCCAAAGGCGTGGTTTTTCACCTTGAGACCGCCCCCCGGATTTGGATCGAAGCCAATGGCCCCTGGCCCGAACAAGCACTGCTCGGTCTTCAGTTGATAAGTTGCGCCATGGATCCGGGCTCCGAACCGTTGCAAGACGCCGTCGATGAGGTGCTTTGCCTCCTTGGCATGACCCACCACCAGATTGTGCCTCGCCGGGACATCCTCTTTACCTTTGCGCGCCATCGGCTCATGCGCCAGGACGACAACGGCCACGAGTTTTCGGTTGGGGTCTACGATTCCCGCAGCGAGGCCACTGTGCACCTGCGTCGTCTTGATCAGGGCAACCACAAGCAACACTACTGGCTCGTGCCCGAATCTGCAGGCTTCTCTGCCTTGTTGGAGAACACTGGTTCGCTCAAGGCGTTCTCCTGCAGCAGGGCCCGTGGCGCCTGGGCTTTCGATAAGATCATCGCCACCAAACGCGAGCTTCGCGTCTCCGCTCCCAAACGCCGCCGCCGCCGACGTCAGCCCGACACCTTGGTTTACGCTGGCCTTTGACGCCCTTTGCCAACCCCACAACCTGCACCACGAGACCGCCTATGGACCCCGAACGCCAGGATCTCCTTGAAGAAATCCTCGACGACTACCTGCGCGAGCTTTCCCCCCAAGACAAGGCGCGCCTTAGCACCTGGACAACCGCGGATCTGATGCTGATGTTACGCGCCTGCCATTGGATCGCGGAGGATTGGTTTGTGCGCGGTCAGAAACACGCTGCGTCCAGACCAAAGGCTGGTGGGGAGGGTGAGCCATGAGCGCTTCTGAAGTGTTGAAGGTCGAGAGCGTGGAGGCCTTGGAGGCCTTGATGGCCCGGTCTGTCCTTTGGGCGGTGTGGGTGGTGCGCTGTGAGGTGGGGCCTGACTGGTTTGGTGCCGAGCATAAAGTGACCTTTGAGGTCGGCGAGCGTCCTTTGGCGGACACGGCGCTGCATCGGGCGCTTGTGGATGCTTTGGTGGAGGCCTTGGAGATCCCCGAGGCGTGCAAGGACGCCGTGATCCGGGGAGAAGCCAGGATCGACCTGAAGGACGGGGTGCTGGTGGCGGATTATGAGTGGCAGTGTGCGGCGCCCTACATGTATCCGCGCAGCAGCGGCGATGGACAGCGGCCTTTTATGGTGTTGGGGGAGCTTCGAAAGATGCTCTCGGCGTGAATTTGGATGGTGCGTGGGGTTTTGGAGCCTTTGAGGTGCTTGGAGAGCGTGGAACATGGGGTTGAGTGATGTCGGTTGAAGAGATTTCGCGTCGCGCGTTGACGATTGAGGGGGTTTTGGCGGCCCAGACCTGCCAGGAGTGGATCCAATGGGCCGAGTCGGAGGGTTTTGAGGCCGCTGATTTTCAGGGCAAGCGTGTGAAAGGGCGCGTGGCGGCGGTGAGGAACAACGATCGCGTGATCGAAGACAATCCGCAGCGTGCTTTGGGGTTGTGGGAGGGGATTTTGCCGCATTTGCCCCAGCATGTGCGCGCTTTTGACCCGATGCGGCGCGGTGCGCTGGGTCGCCACGAGGCCTTTGGGCTTAATCCGCGCTTTCGCTGGTACCGCTACCACCCTGGGCAGCGCTTCAAGCCGCATGTGGACCGGATGTTTCAGGCCCCTGATGGGGCGGTGAGCCTGTGGACCGTGCTTGTGTACCTCAATGGCGTCGAGCAGGGCGGTCAAACCCGTGTGTCGCTCGATGAAAAGGGCAAGAAGAGCGCTCTGGTGGAGCCGTCGGCGGGGTTGGTGCTCTGTTTTGACCACGATGTGCTTCACGAGGGCGTCGAGGTGAACAAAGGGGTGAAGTATGTGCTGCGCACGGACATCATGTACCGCCGAGTTTGATGGTGTGTGGCGGTGCATGGCGGCCTTGGGTTGGGGTGGTCGTTGAGTGCGGTGGTTTTGTGGCGTGAAGGCCGGATGTTTGGCTGTGGTTTTGGGGTGCGATTGGGGTTGGGGCGAAGGGTTGTGGGGGTTGTGGTGTCGGTGAATGCGTTTGCGTGGGGTGTTGAGTCTTCTGGGGGCGGTTGCGATGACCGTGTGGGGGTTGTGGATACGGCCTGGGGGACTGGTTTTGTGGTGGCGGACGGCGCTGGAGGCATGTCTGGCGGCGCGCTGGCGGCTCAGAAGGTGGTGGAGGGGGCCGAGCGCTGGCTTTTGGCGCTAGAGCGGGCGCCGACAGACCTGGAGTGTGCCCATTGGCTGACGCAAACGGACCAGTCGATGGCATTGGAGCGCGGCGTTGGGCTTACCACGGCGGTGTTGTTGGTCGTTGGGGGCGGTCGTTTGACGGGCGCCAGCGTTGGAGACAGTGAGGCGACCCTCTGGAGTGCAGGGAAGGGGCGCGAATTGACGTCGATGCAGCACCGCAAGCCGCTTTTGGGGTCAGGAGAGGCGTGGGTGGTGCCGATCGCGTCGGTCAAAGCGCAAGGGATGCTCCTGATGTGCTCGGATGGGCTGTCCAAGTACGCCCCTTACGCGGAGATCGAGCGGATCATGGCGCATTTCGAGGCGGAGGAAGACGCTGAGCGGGCCAGATCTGCTTCGGTGAGGCCCACCAGGCAGGGCGCTGGGGCTTCTCAGGCGGTGGTAGGGGCTTTGATCGACGCAGCGCGGATGCCCAACGGTGGTTTGCAGGACGACGTGGGGGTGATCCTGGCCTCGTTGGGGACCAGCGCCACCAGCCTTTGACTGCAAAATGGACGCCTGATGCCTGGCCGTTGGTGTGGTACGGCGAGCGGTTGAGTGGGGAGAGAGACGATGACAATGGAGCAAGTCGAGGGGGCGACCGATTCAGAGCGCATGCTGTTGGTCTTGGACATCGACGAGACGCTGGTCTTTGCCAATGAGCAGGGCGTGGCCGGTGTGGTGCCAGACGCGGTGGTGGGTCCCTACAAAGTGCACAAGCGTCCCTTTGTGGATGAGTTCATCGCGGCCATGGATCAACAATTTCGGCTGGCGCTGTGGACGTCGGGCTCCGGGTTCTGGGCCAGAGCAATCGAGAAGATGCTCTTTGCCCAGACAGCGCCGCTGGACTTTGTCTGGAGCTCAAACCGCTGCACCATCAGCCGCGACCCGATCTACGGCCACCGAGTCTCCCTGAAAGACTTTCGCAAGCTGCGCCGCCGAGGCTACGACCTGCGCCGGGTGCTGGTCATCGACAACACCGCCCAAAAACACCACCGCAACTGGGGCAACCTCATCCACGTCAAAGACTTCGAAGGCCAACAAGACGACATCGAACTGCGCCTGCTGATGGACTACATCCCCCAGATCGCCTCCCAACCCAATGTGCGCAAAATCGACAAACGCACTTGGCGCACGGACGTGAGGCGGCCCTAACGGCGCCAGGAACCACAGAACTCGCTTGCGGTAGCGCTGCTACAGCTGCGCTCGTCCTGAGGCCCCTGACATCCGTTATTGCTCGCCCCAAAGCAAGCCTTTCGTCTGCAATTTGGTATAAGCCCCGGCTGCCTACAAACAAACCAAAGGCTCGATTTGAACCCTCTTCTAAGGGTCTCACATCGAGCCTTTTGTCTATGGTTTGGTATGGGTCACTTGCGCAAACACCGCCATGGGCCAGACTCACCGAATGGCCTGGAAACCCAGCCCCAATGTCCGGCGCCTTGTGGCGGGCAGCTCAGCGTCTATGGCCGTGTATCGGAGCACAAGACCGCTCCACAAGAAGCCGTGGCGGTCAATGAAGTCGTTGCCGCTGACCCCGATGTTCTCCTGGCTCAAGGACGGGCTCAGGTGACCTGTAATCGAGAGCCCAGGCCACGCGCTGATGTTGTAGGTCAACGCCACCGTGCCGCCAATCAAGTTGGAATCGACGGTGTCTTCTGCATACTGCGCCCCACCAGCAAAACCCAGCAGCGAGAGCACAAAGCCGTCGCCCAACTCAACGCGAGTGTGGGCCCCCACCTCAACGTACACACCCAGCAGGCGGTGGACTTCGCCAAAGGCGGCCACGTAGGGAGAGACGGTGGCCAGTTCGCCCTCATAGGCGTCCCAGAAGAGGTTGGTCATCAACTCTTCGCGGTAGTTGATGGGCTCGTTGGAAGGACGCAGATACTCAATCCCCCCCAAAGTCCACGTCAACGAAGGATGCAACTGCCAGGTATACCCCAGCGCGATGTTGACCTCCTCACCGCTGCCTCGCCGTGAGTTGGTGTCCCGCTGTTGGAGGCTGGTGGCAGCCCAGACCTCACCCCACCAGAACCCGGAGCCGTGCTTCAATGCCACGTCCAGGCCCAGCTGCAAGGTCGGGTTGTCGTCGCCGACGTACTGAGGCACACCTCGAAAGACATACGTGGTGTGCAACGCCGTGGAAGCGCCCAACTCAACCGACTGTGCCTGAGCCTGCTGGGTCTGCCCCAACACACAAGCCACACCGATTGCTGCCCACACCAACGCTGCCCAAGCTCGCCGTTGCGCCATGTTCCCTCTGCATTCAAAAGGTCACGCCACCTGCCCAAAACCGGTGGCACTCAAACCATCCCCGACGCTCGACCCCAGTATGACACCGGTCTGGTCGTCCGCAAGTCCATCACCAAACGCTTTGTAACGCGTGCGAGACACCGCCACCGGCCATCCCGCCCCCCAATACCGGCCCACAAAGAAGCCTCAACCCCCTCGTGAAGGGGGTTTTCCCTCTTGAAAAGGCTCCCCAACGCCCAAATCTTCGGGACCGAACCGCGACAGCCCGTGTGTTTGACAACACTCAAGACCGCTGAGGCAACAATGGACAAGCCCCACAAATGATTTGCGTCCAATGAAGCTTATTGCTTAAGCTTTTAATCACGGTTGTCTTACAACTTAACCAACAAACATCATAATAGAGCGCAGTCACACCAAACCACCGTAGGGCGTGCTCGCTTTGAACTTCGTCCCCATCACACCCAATCCCACGCATCGAAAACCATTGCGTGCAGGGTTGGGGATACACCCAGCGCTTCAACGCGGGAGTCGACTTATGAGCCAAATTCCATTCAATCGTGTCCTTGTGGGCCTTTGCACGTGGCTGTGTTGCGCCCTATTGGTCACCGGCTGCGAAGACGACACCACCGGAGGTGAGGGCGGCGACGACGGAAACAACGCAGCCAACAACGACACAAACAACGACGCCAACAATGATGGGAACAACGACGTCAACAACGACGGCCCGGTCTGCGGCGACGGCCAGTGTGATGACGGCGAGGACAACGCAAGCTGCCCCGACGATTGCGAGCCTCCTGGGCCAGTCTGCGGTGACGGCCAGTGCGATGACGGCGAAGACAACGCAAACTGCCCTGATGACTGCGAACCTCCCGGACCGGTTTGCGGCGATGGTCAGTGTGATGACGGCGAAGACAGCGACAACTGCCCTGATGACTGTGAGGCGCCGCCCGAGGTCATTTGCGAGCCTGGTGAGACCCGTTGTAGCGGCATCAACACAATGGATGTGTGCAATGACGATGGCACCGCCTGGGAGTTGACCCCCTGCCCTGTGGGCCAGATTTGCGACACCAACACCAACCTCTGCGCCGAGGTCACCTGCCGTCCGGGCGATGTGGTCTCTTGCGCCAGTCAAAACTCCATCTTTGTCTGCAATGACACGGGCACCGGCCAGGTGGAGCAGCCTTGCGAGCCAGACTTCTTCTGTGACTTTGTGGGCGGCGCCTTTGCTTGCACCGATCAGATCTGCGAACCGGGAGAAACCCGCTGTGTGGGTGAAACGGGCAACGAAATCTGCAATGAAGAAGGCACCGATTGGGTCTCTGGTGAAGTGTGCGCCGATGGAACCCAATGTGATGAGGGTGCCTGCCGGTCCTTGTGCGAGATCAACTCCAAGGTCTCCAGCTTCCTGGGCTGTGAATACTGGTCGGCCGACCTGGACAACATTGAAGGCGGCACCAACGCACCCCACGCGGTCATCATCAGCAACCCCAACGACCTCCCCGCGGTCATTGAGGTCTTTGACTCCGAGGGCAACCCCGTGATCGTCAACGAGTGGCCCACCCAGGTTGAACCCAACACGCTGGCCACCTGGACCTTTGACCCCAACTACATCAACCAGACCAACAACGAGTCGGTGGTGGACACGGACGGCGTGGATGGCACCATCATCACTGACCAAACCTACCAGTTCATCTCCAGCATCCCGGTCACCGCCCACCAGTTCAACCCGCTGGTCGACCGCAACGTCTTCACCAACGACGCCTCCTTGCTGCTGCCCACCAACGCCATCGGCAACGACTACCTCATCATGAGTTGGAAGCACCGCCCCTCGCCGGTCATCCGAGGCTTCGCCACCGTCATCGCGGTGGGCCTTGAGCCGACCACGGTCACGGTCACCCCCCGCGCGGCCGTGCTGGCGGGCAACAACGTGCTCGACAACACCCCAATCGAGCGCATCCCCACCGGTGAAACCCGGCAGTTTGTCCTCCAGCCTGGCCAACTGCTCAACATTGAGACCGAAGGCCCCGAAGGCGCCGACTTGACCGGCACCCGCGTCATCAGCGATCAACCCATCGTGGTCTTTGGCGGCCATGAGTGCGCCAACGTTCCGCTTGGCTTCAACTTCTGCGACCACATCGAGCAGCAGATGTTCCCAGTCGATGCCTGGGGTGAAACCTACATCGGCACCCACTTTGTGGACCGCGACCCCAACACGCCCCAACGCGAGGTGTGGCGGATCATGGCCAGCGAGGACCAAACTGTGCTCAGCACCGTGCCCGCCATCGAAAACGTCGATGGCCGCACACTCAACAGCGGCGACTTTGTCGAGTTTGAGACCAACACGCCCTTTGAACTCGAAGGCACCGCCCCCATCCTGGTCGGTCAGTACATGACAGGCTCGTCCTACACCGGCGGGGCTTCCATTGGTGACCCGGCCTTCACGCTGGCGTCGCCCATTGAGCAGTGGCGCCGCGACTACATCGTCCTGACCCCGCCGGCCTACAACCGCGGCGATTACCTCAACATTGTGGCGCCGATCGGCACCACGGTCCTGCTCGACGGCGAACCAGTGGACGGGAACCTCTTTGAGAGCTTTGGCAGCGGCGACTACGCGGTGGCCCAGATCCCCGTTGAAGACGGCCCCCACACCCTCACGGCGGAAGAGCCCTTTACGGTCATCCCGTACGGCTACGATTCAGCGGTCTCCTACGCCTACCCCGGCGGCCTCAACCTTGAGAGCATCAACCGCTGAACCCCACGCATTGCTGTCAGACCAAAACCACGGCGCTCTTGGGCCTGGGTTCTGGTCTGTGCCTCGCAGCAAGATGCAACCCCACCACCTCCCAAATGTCCGCATCCATACGACTCTCCTGCGCATGACACCCCCCTGGCCTCCCTGTGCCTTTCGAGGCCATAAGGTCGCGGTGGCGATGAATGAACGCATCCAATGATGGACCACGCGCGTCGTATATCAGGGTGAATTTGCTTCAGGAGGGTCTTCTTGCGTAAGATCGGCACCTGCTGGACCGACATGGACCGATGACAATGCGCCGCCGTTGGCTGGCTTGAGCGCCGCGTCATACCAGCATACCATCAAAGCATTTGGACAATCGTTTGTGATAGGAGCTCGCCCATGTTCAGAAGATCCCTTTTTCGCACCACCACGGGCTTGTGTGGCGTGTGGTTGTGTTGTGCGTTGATGTTGGCGGGCTGCTCGGACAGCGCACCCGGCGGTGGCGGCGAAGATGAAAACAACGCAGCCAACAACGACACAAACAACGACGCCAATAATGATGGGAACAACGACGTCAACAACGACGGCCCGGTCTGCGGCGACGGCCAGTGTGATGACGGCGAGGACAACGCAAGCTGCCCCGACGATTGCGAGCCTCCTGGGCCAGTCTGCGGTGACGGCCAGTGCGATGACGGCGAAGACAACGCAAACTGCCCTGATGACTGCGAACCTCCCGGACCGGTTTGCGGCGATGGTCAGTGTGATGACGGCGAAGACAACGCAAACTGCCCTGACGATTGCGCACCAGACCCGATTTGTGAGCCCGGCGAGCAGCGTTGTCAGTCGGAAAACAGTCTGGAGGTCTGCAACGAAGACGGCACCATTTGGGAAGCGTCGCCGTGTGAAGTGGGCACGCTTTGTGTGGATGATCGTTGCGCGGAGGTCATCTGCTTGCCGGGCGAGATTGACTCTTGCGCCAGCCAGACCTCGATCCAGATCTGTGATGAGACTGGCACGGGCGTGATGGAGCAGCCGTGTGAAGAGGGTTTCTTCTGTGATTTTGTCAATGGTGCCTTTGCATGCACCAACCAGATTTGCGAACCGGGCATGACCCGCTGTCGCGGCCTTGAGGGCGTGGAAGTTTGCGCGGAGGACGGCACCGAGTGGGTTTTGGGCGAAGATTGCGCAGATGGGACCCAATGCGATGAGGGCGCCTGCCGGTCCTTGTGCGAGATCAACTCCAAGGTCTCCAGTTTCCTGGGCTGTGAGTACTGGAGTTTGGATCTGGACAACATTGAAGGCGGCACCAACGCGGCCCACGCCGTGGTCATCAGCAACCCCAACACGGAGCTTGCCGCCGAGATCACGGTGTACCGAGGCAACGGCGATGTGCTCAACGTCCCCGAGTGGAACTTGATCATTCCGCCCGGCGGCCAGGGCATCTACCGCTTTGAAGACAGCTACCGCAACACCAACGACAACAGCGACCTGCTCAACACCGCGTACATCGATGGCACCATGATTGGTGACCAGTCGTTCCGCTTTGAGTCGTCGATTCCGACCACCGCCCACCAGTTCAACCCGCTTGTTGAGCGCAACGTCTTCACCAACGACGCCTCCCTGCTGCTGCCGAGCAACTCGGTCGGCACGGAGTACCTCATCATGAGCTGGAAGCACCGCTCGCAGGGCTTCCAGTTTGCAGGGTTTGCCACGGTCCTGGCCTTTGGTGAGGAGCCGACCACAGTCTCGGTCACCCCTTCGGTGACGGTGCGCGCGGGGACCAACAAGATCAACAACCAGGCCATCCCTGCCATTGGTGGGGGCGAAACGCGCGAGTTTGTGTTGCAGCCCGGTGAGTACCTCAACATTGAGACCGAAGGGCCTGCGGGCGCGGACCTGACCGGGACGTCGATTGTGACCAGCCAGCCTTCGGTGGTCTTTGGCGGTCATGAGTGCGCCAATATCCCAGAGCAAAACATCAACTTCTGCGATCACATCGAACAGCAGATGATCCCTGTGGGCTCCTGGGGCAGCCAGTACGTGATTTCGTCTTTTGTGGAGCGCGGCCCTGGCGATCAGCAGGTTTTCCGCATTCTGGCCAGCGAAGACCAGACGGTGGTGACCACCACCCCTGCGCAGCCGGGCGCGGACAACGTCACGCTCAACCGCGGTGAGTTCATCGAGTTTACCTCGGCGGCCAACTTTGAGATCGCCGCCACCGCACCCATTTTGCTGGGCCAGTACATGACCGGCTCGCGCAACCCGGGCGGGGCCTCCATTGGCGATCCGGCCTTTACGCTGGCTGCGCCCATTGAGCAGTGGCGCCGCGACTACATCGTCCTGACCCCTCAGGCCTACAACCGCGGCGACTACCTCAACGTCATCGCCCCCACTGGCGCCACGGTCTTGCTCGACGGCATGCCGGTCATGGGCTGGGCGCCGGTGGCGGATGGCACCTACTCGGTGGCCAAGGTCACGGTGCAGGATGGTCAGCACACGCTCTTGTCTGAAGACCAGTTTACGGTCATTGCCTACGGTTATGACTCAGACGTGTCCTATGCCTATCCCGGCGGCCTCAACCTTGAGAGCATCAACCAATGAAAATCCGAGCCTTTTGGATGGCGCTGTTGATGCTGGCTGCGCTTGGCGTCACGGCGTGTGAAGACGATACGCCCGACGGCGGCGCGGGCGAAGAGGGCAACAACGCGCCCAACAACGCCCCCAACAACGCCCAGGCGTGTGGCGATGGGGTATGCGGCCCTGATGAGAGCGCGCAAAGCTGCCCCGATGACTGCGGTGCCCCGCCACCCCAGTGCGGCGATGGGGCTTGTGAAGCTGGTGAAGACGCCCAAAGCTGCCCCGATGACTGCGCCGAAGACGATGGCCCGGTCTGCGGCGACGGCCAGTGTGATGAGGGCGAGGACAACACCAGTTGTCCCGACGACTGCGACGCCCCAGGCCCGGTTTGCGGCGATGGTCAGTGCGATGAGGGTGAGGACAACGCAAACTGCCCTGACGACTGTGAGGCGCCGCCTGAGTGCGAACCAGGGCCTTCTCGCTGTCTGGACCCGCAAACCCAAGAGGATTGTGTGGATGGGGTGCTGGTTCAAACGTCTTGCGAGGTTGGCTTTGTCTGCCAGGAAGGCGCCTGCACCGAGGTGGTCTGCAGCCCAGGAGAGGTCGCAGGATGTGCCTCACGCGATGAGCTGCTGATCTGCAACGAAAACGGCACCGGCAGTGACCCCCAACCGTGTGAAGAGGGCGCATTTTGCGACTTTGTCAACGGCACCTTTGTCTGCACCAACCAGATCTGCCCTCCTGGAGAGATCCGCTGCCGCGGGCTCCTTGGTGTCGAGCAGTGCAGCGACGACGGCACCCAATGGGTCCCCGGCGAAGACTGCGAAGAGGCCACGCAGTGTGACAACGGCGAGTGCAAGTCGCTGTGCGAGATCAACTCCAAGGTCTCCAGCTTTTTGGGCTGTGAGTACTGGTCCGTCGATCTGGACAACATCACCGGCGGGCTCAACGCCTCCCACGCCGTCATCATCAGCAATCCAAGCACAGAGTTGGCCGCTGAGATCACCGTCACTCGTCCCAACGGCGACCCCGTCTATGTGACGGGGTGGCCCACTGAGGTCCCCCCTGGGGAGTTGGCCACCTGGCGCTTTGACACGTCCGCCGTCAACAGCCTCGACAACACAGATTTGCTTGATACGGCGTACATCGATGGCACCATGCTCGGCGACCAGTCGTTCCGCTTTGAGTCATCGATTCCAACCACCGCCCACCAATTCAACCCGCTGGTCGACCGCAACGTCTTCACCAACGACGCCTCCCTGCTGCTGCCCACCAACGCCATCGGCACCAACTACCTTGTGATGAGTTGGAAACACCGTGGGGCGGGCTTCCAGCTCCACGGCAACTTCACCATCATCGCCGTCACCGAAGGCACCACCACGGTCACCATCACCCCCACCGCAGCCGTCAACGCTGGCACCAACAAGCTCACCAACACGCCCATCGAGCGGATCCCCGCCGGTGAAACCCGCGAGTTTGTGCTTGAATACGGTCAAGTCCTCAACCTGGAAAGCGAAGGCCCTGAAGGGACCGACCTGACCGGCTCAGAGATCATCACCGACCAACCCACGGTGGCATTCGGTGGCCATGAGTGCGCCAATGTCCCACTGGGTTTTGACGCCTGCGACCACATTGAGCAGCAGTTGATTCCGGTCGATGCTTGGGGGACACGCTACATCGGCACGCGCTTTGAGCCCCGCAACAACCAAGATCAAGAAGAAGTCTGGCGCATCCTGGCCGGACAAGACAATGTGACGCTGACCACTCGCCCTGCCATCGCCAACGTGGACGGTGTGACGCTGAACCGGGGCGAGTTTGTGGAGTTCCAGTCGGGCATCAATTTTGAGTTGGAGGCCACCGGCCCCATCCTTCCTGCGCAGTACATCACCGGCACCAACTATCAAGGCGCCGGTCGCGGTGACCCCGCGATGACGCTCCTGGTTCCGATCGAGCAGTGGCGGCGTGACTACATCGTCCTGACCCCACCGGCTTATAACCAGGGCGACTTCCTCAACGTCACGGCGCCGGCTGGCACCACGGTGCTGCTGGACGGCGTGCCCATTGAGATGGCCGAATTTGAAGCCATTGAAGACAGCGAGTACATGACGGCTCGACTCGAAGTCGAAGACGGTCCCCACACCCTCTCTTCGGCCGAACCCTTTACCGTCATCGCCTACGGCTACGACTCGGCGGTCTCTTACGCCTACCCAGGCGGCCTCAACCTCGAAGATGTACGCTGATACCAAAGCGGTATAAGAATCGGTGGTGGCGCTCAAAATCCATTCCAAAAACGATTCAAGCCACCTGACGGTGTGAATTCGGCCCCACAAAGGGCTGACATCACACCTTGGGTGGCTTTTTTGTCTTTGGCATCAAACACGCAACAAAGACCAAAGTCAGTGGTGTGCGGCTTGCCCACGCAGTCGCGCCACGTTGACCCCAAAGCGGCCTTCAAAGGGCAAGACCACGGGGGTGGCGCCCGCGTCGCTGATTTCTTTGAGGAAGCCGGGAAGGTTTACACCGGGCAAGCAGAGCGGCTCGGCATGATAATCCGTAAAGAACCAATCCCAGTGGCAGGCGATGACGTAGCGGGGCTTGAGCATCTCAATGGCCGTGCGCGCATAATCTTTGCGGTATCGCCGCCCAATGGCGCACAGGCAGAGCACATCGGCCTGATAGCCCTGGAGATGGGATTCGATCAAGTCGGCCGAATCGATGTGGACCACGGACATTCCGGCCATTTCGATGTGCCAGTTGAGGACCAGACCGCAGCGCTGCTCAGAATAACGCGGCGGCCAGGGTGGCGGGACGGGGATCACACCGGGCAGCGGGATTCTGCCGCCATAAATCTTGCCGTGGAGGGATGGGATGCCACAGATGGTCGCGTCGCCAGCGATGATCCTGCGGTGTCCGGTGGTTTCCACGATCTGCGCTTCAGGCACACCGCCCGCTCTGGCCACGTTGCAGGCCGAAGGGGAGCCGATGAATCGGGCGCCGGTCATGATGCAGAGGTCAGGGGCATCCAGAACGTGATCGTGGTGTGAGTGACCAATGATGACGTCGTCGGCGTGTGGGATGAGTTGGTGGATGAGTTGCCGGTTGGGCTTCAAACGCTTGGCCGCCGTTTCCCACAAGCCAGGGCGAGTGACATAGGGATCGATGACGACGGTACGCCCGGCGCCTTCAACCACAAATCCGGCCGTGCCGAGGTAGCGCAGGCTGACGTCGGCGTCGTGCGGCACCGGCTCACGATGGTACATCTGCGGGGGAACAGGTCTGAGCAGCATCTCACATCGCCTTTGTCAGAAGATTTCTTAGGCCCTGTCTGGCAATTGTCCCAATTTCCAGTTGTCAGATGGGTCTAAACCACGCCACCATCACGCAACGCGCGTGTCATGGCCACCAAAGTCTGCGCCAGGTTGTCCAGTCTGGTCTTGATGACGTCATCGGTCAACGTGTCCCCCTCAAAAGAGCCGCCGCTGGCGTACACAAAGCGCGGCACAATCACAGAGCGGAAATCGAGCATGAGGCTATTGGCCAACCCCATGGGGGCCATGTAGCTGTGGCTGCCACCCGCGGCGCACACAAACGCCACGACCTTGTCGTTCCAAGCATCTCCAGTCACTTCGATGAGGTTCTTGGCGGCGGCGCTGCCATCATAATTGTAGATGGGTACAGCGATGACCACGCCATCGGCCCAGGCCACAAGCTTTTTGACTTCCTGGACGTTGGCGTCATTGGCGTAGGCGTCGGCATCGCAAAAGGGCAAAGGGTGCTGACGCAAGTCCAACCAACGGCATTCGGCAGCCCGTGCTGCGTTGTCTCCCTCTGGCGGCTCTTGCCCAAGCAGACTCTCGACTACACGCGCCATGATGCGGCTGCGACTCTGAACCGGCTTCAAGCTGGTGCTGATGATGAGGATGCGGATGGGAGATGATTGTGGCTCCGTGTTTCTATGCTTCAAAGCGGTTTCTGGCTCCTGCCAAAGCCCATCAAGGGGTCCTGTACTGATGCTCCACGACGTCCAACCTCTGTTCTGCATCAGCCCAGGCTCGGTTTCAACGTCCAGCAGGTTTTGATCTTTCCGGGGGTTGGTCTTTGATGTGAGAACGCGGTTGATTCAAGGAGGTGGCTTTGTTGAATGGGTGGCGGTCGATTCAAGCGGGCAGCTTCGCAGAAAGGAACGTAATTTAACCCGCAGGTGACGTTGTTGAGTTGCTGACGGTCGATTCAAACGCATTCCATCACAAACCAAACGTGATCAGAACTCCACAGAGTGCTCTCAACGCACCACACAGGAGAGTTTGCGAATGACCCCAACCCATCCTCCCTCCGATGAGTGCTCTCAAGGTGGCACCCACGAGAGTTTGGGAGAGCATCTGCCCCCCTTGCGGGGGCTGTTTTTGCTCCCCCGATGCTCTGCTGCACCTCGTGGCTCTCAACGAAAGACAAGCCCTTGAGTTGCCTGCATCACACACGGGACCGGTCCGTCCGCGTTCGGGGGTGTGGGGGCGCGCAGCCCCCACGAAGCGCGTGGGGTCCAGGGGTTGGGGCGCCAGCCAACCCCTGGCGGGGGTTTGGGGCGCGCAGCCCCATATAGGAAAGCCAAGGAAAGAGCACAAAAGACAGGGATGAGCACTGCGCCCAAACGGAGCTCCAAAAGGAAAAGCCAGCAAAAGAAGAGAAAAGGCACAGACGGGCACTGCGCCAAGAGGAGATGGACAGGAAGAGCAGAAGACAACCAAAGAAGAAGAGAAGA
This sequence comes from uncultured Pseudomonadota bacterium, assembly GCA_937123825.1. Classification (GTDB taxonomy): domain Bacteria; phylum Myxococcota_A; class Bradymonadia; order Bradymonadales; genus CAKZKQ01. The sequence goes on along the minus strand of CAKZKQ010000058.1, from coordinate 146 downwards.
AAGAGGGAGAAGAAGAAAAAATGGCCAAGAAACGCAAAACGCCCTGTTGAATTGTATCAACAGGGCGCTCTGCAAAAGGGATCTGGCGGCGACCTACTTTCCCACATAAATGCAGTATCATCGGCGCTGGGGAGCTTAACTTCCGA
>CAKZKQ010000057.1 GCA_937123825.1 uncultured Pseudomonadota bacterium | reverse complement strand
GGGGCCTCGGGTCGAACGAAGCCATAGCAGCGCTATTGCGAGTGAGTCACGTGGCTCCTGAGTCCATCAGGGCCGCCCCAAACTAGAAGGCAAAGTCAAGGTTGGCGTTGACCAGGAAGATGTTCTGGTTGTAGACGCCGGCGTTGGCGGGTGAGGCGCTGGGGGCCAGCAGGGTTTCGTTGCCGGCGACGCCGGTGGTGTCGCGCTCGAAGTAGAAGACGTTGATGCCGGTGAGGGTCAGGGCCATGAACTCGGTGAAGTCGTAGCGCAGGCCGAGGGAGGCGGTGACCTTATCCATGTCCATCAGCGCGGGGTCGAGGTTGGCGTCATCGATGGCGTTGGAGTCGTAGCCCGCGCCCAGGAGGATCTCAAACTCGGGCACGACCCAGTAGCTGGCGCCCAGGCGCAGGCCGAAGGTGTCGTTCCAGTTGCGGATGAGGGCCTGGACGGGGGTTTTGTCGGTGGCAGCGGAGCCATCTGCGTTGATCTTGCAGGCATCATCGAGGTCGGCGCGGTCGGACTTTTTGACCATGCACTGCTTGTCCATCACGCTCCAGCGCGTGTAGTCGGCAAAGAGGCGCAGTTCAAGGTCATCGCTGGCAGCCCAGCGGCCACCCAGGCGGATGATGTCGGGCAGCTGGTGGGTGATGATGACATCGTCTTCGGACTCAAAGTCACCGACGAAGCGCAGGGTGCCTTCGAGTTCCATGCGGCCAAAGCCGGGCTTGGACTGGTAGCTGGCACCGATCCACAGTTCATCTTCGACAGCTTCCCACAGGGCGCCGATGCCCAGGCCAAAGCCGTTGCCGGTGGCGTCCTGGAGCCAGGAGCGGCCTTCGGTGGTGGGGTCATCGGAGCCGTTGGAGTTTCGGGCGCGGATGGTGTCGACGGTGTTGAGGTAGAGGTTGCCGGAGAGGCCAAGGGAGAGGCCGATGGACTCGATCTCGTAGCCCAGCCCGGCGGCCATGGTCAGTGACTGGATGGTGCCGTCGATGGTGTACCAGCGCTGGGGTCCGTCCTCAGCGCCGTCAAAGTCCCCCACGGGGTCGGTGTTGTCCCACGTGGCCGAGCCACCAAAGGGGACAAAGAAGCCAAAGCCGAGTTTGACGGGGCTGTTGCCGCCAAAGTCGGTGGCGACGGCGAAGGCCGGCGAGATGAGGAAGTTGCTCACGGAGCCTTCGCCGCTGTTGGCCAGGGCTTCGTCGCTGCCGGCGTCGATGCCATCGCCCAGGGGACGCTCGTAGGTGGCGTTGCGGAAGACAAAGCTGCCATCGAGGGTCAGCTTGGTGCCTTCGATCATGCCGAGCCCACCGGGGTTATAATAGATGGAGAAGGGGTTGGCCTCGGTGGGGTTGCCACGTTCGCCACCAAAGCGCGCGGCGGAGAAACCACCGGCGAAGGCCGGGGCGGCGGCGCCCACGACCAAGGTCGCAGCCAGCGCGGGGATCATCATCTGCAGGGGCGATCGCAAAGCCATGGCGAAGCTCCTCGGGGTTGGGTCTGTCATGGGGAGACGAAGACTCGTGATAACATTTGAGCACACAATCGGACGTTCATCCTGCGACCATTGCACCGGGTACGTCAAGAGAATCCGTCAGACACCCGGTTGGAAGTGCAATCTGGTGGAAATCGTGGTGGAGGGGTTGGAAAAGGCTTGGGGGTCCATGTAGGGTATTCTATATTGTCGTCTGCCCCTTTTGCGACATTGTTGCACTGTTTGATTGAAGCAACCCGGAGAGCATCATGCTGATAAATTCCTCCCTGTTCCGAGGCGCCGTCCTGGCCACATCCAGCGCCGCTCTGATGAGCCTGGCGGTGGGGTGCTCCAACCCCGACACCGAAGCGCGCTTTGATGAGTTCGCCGATCGCAGCGCCGAGCGCCGCGACAACGACGTCAACAACACGCCCGACGGCGGTCAGCGCGTCGACTTCTCCGGGGTCTACCTGGTGGGCGTCGAGACCATCCTTGGCCGCGGTCAGGAGCCCATCCTGCTGCAGGCCGACGCGATCGTCGCCGACGACCTGGCCACCATCGACTTTGTCTTCCAGCCCATCAGAACGGATTTCCTGATGGGCGGCGATCCCCGCAACGACGCCCGCACGCCAGTCGGCGACTCGATCGTCGTCGAGGACGTGCCCTTTGGTGAAGACGGCACCTTCCAGGTCGATCTGGGCGACATCAGCGTGGATGGCGACGCCAACCCGATCTCGGGTGGCGCCATCGAGGCCAACCTCATCCTCAACGGCATTGTCCTGGGCACCACCGCCTTCTGCGGCACCGTCGAGGGCTCGGTCACCGCGCCGGTCAGCGCCCCCACCCTGACGGGCTCGACCTTTGGCGCCGTGGCCGCCACCGACATTGCCGCCGCCGTGGTGGAGCCGCGCTGCGGCGAGGATGTCCCCAACAACGATCCCAACAACGACAACAACGCGCCCAACAACGAGCCGATGATCCCCGAGGGCCGCTGCACGCC
>CAKZKQ010000056.1 GCA_937123825.1 uncultured Pseudomonadota bacterium | reverse complement strand
GGTTGTGGTTGCTCAGGTTGAGCTGGGTGGTGTTGGAGAGTTTGGGGTAGAGGGGTTTTAGCGCAGCGCCGCGCTCGACCTGGACGGACCGCGCCAGTGGCCACCAGGGCGCGGTCATCATTTGGTTTGAGGAGGCGGCGCGCATGCTGTCCGGCCACGCGTTCAGGTGCCCGTCGGCGTATTCGAGGGCGACTGCCATGAGGGCTTCGTTCAGGTTTTCGATGCAGTGGCACACGCTGCGCCAGGTCTGCTTGGATGGGGCGTCGTGGAGCAGGGTGCGCAGTTCTGAAAGTGCATCTTGGGTCATGGGTTTGGGCCTTGTGAGGGATGCAGGGGGTGGGGTTGTCCTTTGTGCTCAAAAGTCTACGTGGTTGATGCGTTTGCGCAGGGCGTTCTTTGCGTAGAGGCTTTGGTTTCCAAGGTTGTTTTTGCTCAAAAAGAGTGTTTTGAGGTGGCGCATGCAGGAGGGGGCGGCCAATGCTCTGACGCCCGCGTCGCTGATGTTGTTGTTGCTCAGCACAAGGGTTTCAAGGCGAGTCAGGTAGGGGGATTTGGCCAGCGCCCTGACGCCTTCATCGCCAATTTGGCAAAATTGAAGCCAGAGTGTTTTGAGGTTGACCAGATGGGGGGATTGGGCCAACGCCTCGGCGCCTTCATTTCCGATGTCGCCGCAGGTCAGGTCGAGCGTGTGGAGTTTGCCAAGGACATTGGACTTGGCCAGTGCTTTGGCGCCTTCTGGGCCCATACGGCTCCAGCCCAGACGAAGTTCGGTAAGGTTTGTAAGGTGTTTGGACTTGGCCAGTGCTCTTGTGCCTTCGGTTTTGAATAAGTTTTCAGAGAGCTTGAGTGTGGTGAGGCCTGCGAGGTGGGGAGATGAGGCCAGGGCTTTGACGCCTTCATCTCTCATCTCGTTGTTGTCCAGAGTTAGCGTGGTCAGTGTGCTGAGGTGTTTTGACGATGAGAGCGCTTTGATCCCTTCATCCCCCATCTCGTTTTCGTCCAAATTCAGTGTGGTCAGTGTGCTGAGTATTTCCGAGGTGGCCAGCGCCGCCGCACCTTCGTCACCGATGGCGTTGTAGCTTAAGTCGAGTGTGGTGAGCGTGGTGGGATGCTTGGGTTTGGCCAGGAGCACAGCACTGTCGGACTCGAGTTCATTGGCACTCAGATCCAATGTGGTGAGGTGACCGAGCATTTTTGATGCTGCCAGCGCCGCAGCGGCCCCCTTGCCTGCTTGGGTCCAGCCCAGATTGAGTGTGGTGAGGCTGGTGAGATGTTTTGACTCGGCCAGGGCTTTGGCGCCGTCATCACCGATGGCGTTGTCTCGAATGTCGAGCGTGGTGAGCCTTGCCAGGTAAGGGGATGAGGCCAGAGCTTTGGCGCCTGCGCTGCCAATGTTGTTTTCTTCCAGATAAAGCTCAGTGAGGTTGGTGAGGTATGGAGACGATGCCAGTGCTGCGGCGCCTTTATCTGTGATGTTGTTTTCCCAGAAGGACGCTTCGGTGAGGTTGGCGATGTGGGGTGAGGAGACCAGGTCTTTGACGTCATCGTCCCCAAACTCTTCGTCGTTGATGTATAGGACCCTGACCTGGGACATCCACGGTAAGAGCGACCTCCATGGGTCTTCTGTGCAAAACCACGTTGACCTGACCAGTGGCCACCATGGATGTGCTGGCGCGTCCTCCAGTGCTCCTCTACGCAACTCGTCAGGCCAGGATTGGAGGTGTCCCTGGGCATATTCAAGGGCCACCTCAACCAGATTCTCATCCATGTTTTCGATGCAAGCGCAGATGGCCTGCCAGGCCTCTGCTGAAGGTGAGTTGTGGAGCAGGTCACGCAGTTCTGAGAGGGAGTCTTGGGTCATGGGTTCATTGTATAGAGGGTCGTGGTGTGGTTTTAGTTTGTTTGGAAAGTGTTAGAGGAACAAGTTGGTGATGCGTTTGCGCAATATGGCTATCTCGGGACTCTGCGGATCCATTTTATTGTAGCCTAGATAAAGGGATCGTAGATGGTTGAGAATAGAGGATGATGCCAGGATTTTAACGCCCTCGTCACTGATGTTGTTCACCTTCAATGAGAGCTGTTTAAGTTGGGTCAGATAAGGCGATTGGGTTAGGGCTTTGATGCCTTTATCGCTGATGCCGTTGTTGCTTAGGTCGAGTTCGACGAGGTTGGCCAGGTGGGGCGACTGAGCCAGTGCTTTGAGGCCTTCGTCACCAATGTCGTTGTAACCCAGGTTGAGTGTGGTGAGGTTGGCCAAGTGTTGAGATAGGGCCAACGCATTGGCGCCTTCGGTGCCCGCGCCGTTGCATTCCAGGTTGAGTTCGGTGAGTTGGTCCAATGCTGGTGAGGATGCCAGCGCGGCCACGCCTTCTGCAGTGAGGTAGTTTCCGCCCAGGTCGAGTTTGGTGAGATTGGTGAGGGTTTCGGACTTTGCCAGAGCTTTGGTGCCGGGGTCTCCAAGTCTATTGCTGTTCAGGTCCAGATGAGTAAGTTTTTTCAGTGCGTGTGACGCTGCCAAAGCCACCAGACCGTCATCACCAATGTCATTGTTATTCAGGCCAAGTGTTGTCAGGCGCGTGAGGTGTGTCGTTTGAGCCAGTGCTTTGAGGCCCGAGTCTCCAATGTCGTTGCCGTTCATCTCCAGCGTGGTGAGGTTGCTGAGTGTTTTTGACTCTGACAACGCACAAAGGGCTTTGTCTCCCGCCTCTACCCAGTGCAGTTCAAGCGTGGTGAGGTTGCTGAGTGTTTCGGATTTTGCCAGGGCTTTGACACCGGCATCTCCAAGTTCGTTGTCGCTCAGGTCGAGCGCGATGAGGTTGGCAAGTGTTGTTGATCTTGCCAGTACCTCAGCGCTCTGGGGTCCAAGCTTGTTGGTGGACAAGGTGAGCTTGTTGAGTTTGGTGAGATGTTTCGACTCAGCCAATGCTTCGACCCCCTCATCTCCTATTTCACATTCGCAAGAAACCAGTGTGGTGAGGTTGGCGATGTGGGGTGAATCCGCCAAGATTTTGGCATCTTCATCGTAAAAGTGGCACAGGGTGATGTGCATCTCCGTGGCTCTGGAGAGTTGCTTCAAGTGCGACTGCCATTGATATCCACCTTGCAACCAAATCAGCCTTGCCAGCGGCCACCAGCGTTGGGGTGAGGCTTCATACAAGGATACCCTGCGGATGTCTGTAGGCCATGACTGAAGGTGTCCTTCGGCGTACTCAAGGGCCACCTCAACGAGCTCTTCGTCCATGTTTTCGATGCACTGACAGAGGTCGTCCCAAGTTGTTCGGGATGGTGCGTTGTGGAGCAGGGCGCGCAGTTTGGCGAGCGGGTCGTGGGGCATGGGCTTGTTGGATGGTGACGGGGCTGTTGCGTTGGATGCCCCTTTGAGGAGGCAGGCCAGCGTTTTTGGCAAGGATACTAGAGAGGGTGTGCACACAAGCGCCGATGTGCAAACGGTTTGACATCGGGGATGGTTGGTTGCATCTGGAAAGTCGTTGATGGGGCGAGCTTGCCCCGAGGGCCTTGCGGCGCGGGTGGTGCTGCGGGGTTTGTTTGGTTTTACCATCCACGATTGGGTTGACCATGACTGAAGCGTCTTATCGGCCGTTGACACCGTTTGTCTTTCCCCGCACTGGCCAGCAGGTGCGCAACCGCATGGTGGTCGCCGCCATGACCAACAAGCAGAGCATGCCCGACGGCACCCTCCACCAACGCGAGTTGGATTTTCTGGAGGCCCGCGCCAAGGGCGGCTTTGGCATCGTGACCACCTGTGCGGCCTTTGTGTCCCCCGATGGCCGGGGGTGGGAGGGCGAGCTGGGTGTGCATGACGATGCGATGCTGCCGGGTTTGGAGCGGTTGGCTGGGGCGCTGCGGGCCCATGGGGCGCTCTCGCTGGTGCAGCTCTTTCATGGCGGCGTTCGGGCGCCTTCAAAGTTGACCGGTCAGCAGCCCTGGAGCGCCAGCGAACACGGCGAAGCGGGCAAAAAGGGCTTTGAGGTGCCGCGCGCGGCTACGCAGCAGGACATCGAGCGGACCATCGAGGCCTTTGCGGCCGCCGCCGAGCGTGCCGACAAGGCCGGTTTTGATGGCGTGGAGCTTCACGGCGCCCACGGTTACCTGCTCTCGCAGTTCCTGGGATCGGTCTCCAACACCCGTGATGATGAGTGGGGCGGCGACATCAAGGCGCGCATGCGCTTTGTGACCGAGATCTTCGATGCCGCCAAAGCCAGGACCCGCGAGGGTTTTCTGGTCGGCATCCGGCTCTCGCCCGAGATTCGGGGCATCGGCGTCGACCTCGATGAGAGCCTCCAGGTCGCTGGCTGGTTGGCCGAGCGCGGCGCCGACTTCATCCACGCCTCGTTGTGGGATTACCGCGCCCCCAGTCGCAAATACCCCCAGGACGCCGCTTCGCTGACCGCCCGCTTCCGTCAGGCCATCGCGCTGCCTTGCCCGTTGATTGTCACCGGTGGGGTCTGGAGCCGTCAGGAGGCGTTGGAGGTCATGGAGCAGGGCGCGGATCTGGTGGGGATGGGGCGCGCCGCCATCGGCAACCCCGCGTGGCCCCAGGAGGCTGTGGCCGCCGACTTTGAGCCCGCCAAGCCCCCCTACAGCGCCGAGCAGCTCAGCCAGCGGGCGCTCTCGGACATTTTCATTGATTACATGCGCAACTGGCCCGGTTTTGTGGCCTGAATTGCCTTAAACGGGCTCTTTCAGAATTCGACGCCGTCTGGCACGGTCACGGGGTTGTCCTCAAGCCGCTCAAGGGCGACCTCAATGGCGCGCTCAAGCTGCGGGTCTTGCCCTGCCTTGTGTTCATGGGGGGCGATGTCGACCTCGATGTCGACCTCGGTGCCGTGGTTTTCCAGGCCGTAGCCAACCTCGTTGAACCAATGTGAAAACTCGGGCTGGGTGGTGACGGTGCCGTCGACCAGATAGTGGCGCGGCGAAATCCCAATGGTGCCGCCCCAGGTCCGCTTGCCGATCAGCGGACCAAGGCCAGCCAACTTGAAGATGTGCGAGAAGATGTCCCCGTCCGAGCCCGCGTGCTCGTTGGTGATGCCCACGATGGGGCCTTCTTTGGCCCCGATGGGGTAGGGGCGCGACTGCTTGCGCCAGCGGGTGTTGAGGTATCCCAGTCGGCGCCGTGTGACCTTCTCGATGAGGAGCTGCGAGACGTGCCCGCCGCCGTTGTAGCGCACGTCGAGGATGAGCGACGGCTTGGTCAACTCCTGGAGCCAGCCCCGGTGGAACTCGGCAAAGCCGTTTGCGCCCATGTCGGGGATGTGGATGTAACCCAGTTGGCCGTCGCTGGCTTCGTGAACACGCTGGCGGCAGCGGTTGACCCACTGGCGGTAGCGGGCCTTGGTGTCGTCGCCGTGGGTGCGCACGTTGATGTCGTGGGTCTCGTCCTGGCCTGGGCGCTGGAGGGTGAGCCGAACCCAGGTGTTGGCCTTGTTGACCAGCAGCGAGGCCACCGAGGACCCCTGGCCAACCGACATCCCATCCACGGCCACGATCACATCGCCCACCTGGGCGTTGGTCCCCGGGCGGCCCAACGGTGAACCGTGCTTGGTGTTCCAGTTGTCGCCCCGTACAATGGCGTCAATCCGCTCCCCGCCCTCGCACGGGCTCAGGTCGGCGCCGAGTTGACCCCGATACAATGCCGGTGGGGCGGGCGTGTGGTCGCCGCCCATCTCGTAGGCGTGGCTGGCGCCCATCTCGGCCTGAATCTCCCAGGCCAGATCGCTAAACTCGGAGCGGGTGCCGATGCGCTCAAGCAGCGGCACATACTTTTCAAACGCCCCGTTCCAGTCCACCCCGTCCATGTCGGGCCGCCAGTAGTGCTGGAGCATCAGCCGCCGCAGCTCAAAGGCCATCTGGGTCCACTCGGCGCCAGGGTCAATGGAGACTTTGACGCGCCGGAGGTTGATCCAGCCAGACTTTTCGCCAAAGCCGCTGTCTTTGCCCTTCTTGTTGTTGCTGCCATCGGCGCCCATGACGCGCAGCTTGCGCCCGGCGCGATAGATGATCTGCTTGTGGTCTCGGCTGAGGCCAAAGTCGGTGATGCGGTAAGCCACGTCCTGGGTTTCGCGGGTCTTGAGGTCCAGGGCGCGCAAGGTGGCCTTGGCCGCAGGCTCCGGATTGGTCCAGCGCCGCCGGTTCAGGCCTCCCTCAATGCCAAAGACGGTGTAGTAGACGTGTTTTTCGGTGGCGATGATGCGGCCAAGGCGCGCCTCGGTCACCGGCAACTGCAGGACGCGCTCCCCAATCCCTTCCAGGTCAATCTTGACCGGCTCTGGACCCTTGTCCTTCTTATCCTTCTTGTCCTTCTTCTTCTTGTCATCGTCGCTCGACTCCTCTCGGTCACGGGGGACAAAGGGGTCGGGCTCGTCGGCTTGAAGCAGGACCATGCACAGGCGCATCGCCCTGGGAAAGCCCAGGCTAAATTGCGGGGTGTCGTAGACCGGATCAAACTCGCGCACAGAGACAAAATAAAGGTAGCGCCCCTTGGGATCGAAGGTGGGGCGCAGGTCCTGAAACTCAGGATGGGTGACGTCATGCACGGCCCCGGTGGCAATCTCAGCCAAACGCAGCACGGCGCAGTAATTGTGGATGGGGGTGCTGTAGACCAACCAGGCGCTGTCGGGCGACCAGTCAAAGCCGTTGATGCGCTCATAGACACCCTGGTCGATGTGGGTCAGCTGCCCATCGTCCAGGTCCAACACCATCAACTCAAAGCGATGGTTGGACAGCGCCACCTTCTTACCCGATGGGCTGACCCTGGCGCGAACCACTCGCCCCATATCAAGCCCATCATACCGCCTGGGTGCTTGACCTGGGCTCCACAACTCAAAGGCCTCTTCGCCACCACGGTCACACAGCGCCAACATGTCGTCGGTGCCAGGGACATAACGCAGCAAGCGGTAACGTGCCGTGTCGTCGACGTGGTGGCTGGTGACGGGGCCGCTCCACAGCCCCATGGTGAAGGCCCGGCCTCGGGAGCTGATGGCCACCTCTTTGTGCTTGTCGTGCAGATCCCAGTCGCTCAGATAGCGCCCCGTGTCCACAAAGCGTCGGCGGCGTCCGGCTCTGGGGCTGCGGCACTCAAACTCAAGCTGGCGAGCGCCGCCCTGGGGGTCCCAGACCCACAGGTCCCCGGCGTGCTGGTAGACAACGCGCTGCCCATCGGTCTGCGCCATGCGCGCATAGAAACTGTCGTGAGGGGTCAGGCGCTCGATCCCCTGACCGTCAGGTTGGCAGGCGTAGAGGTTGGCGATGCCCTCATGGTCGCTCAAAAAGACCACGCGGTCACCGCACCACATGGCGCGGGCGATGTTGGAGCCCAGGTTGTGCAGCAGGGGCTTAAATTGCCCGTCGCCATCGGCGTCGATCCACATCTGGCCTGCGCGCCCGCCCCGATACCGCTTCCAGCGCGCCGGGTCATCCTGGTAGCGCGTCAAGATGACGGCGTGCTGACCATCCTCACCCACAGGCTTGTAGTCCAGCGCCGTGACCGGCCCCAACCCCAGCGCCTCAACGTGCCCCGTGGCCGGATCAACGGCGTGCGCCCAGGTCGGCCGGAAAGGCTGAGCGGCGTTGGTGCAATGCACCACGCGCCCCTGAGGATCCCACCCCAGCGCCCGACTTGCCTTGCCGTGGTGCGTCAACCGGGTCGAGGGGCCCCCCAGGGCGTCCATCGCATAAATCTCGGCGTGGCCCGCCTCGGTGGCTGTGTAGGCGATGTGCTCGCCATCGGGGCTCAGGCGAGGATGGGAGGCCTTGCCGGGACCCTGGGTCAGGCTGCGGGCAAAGCCGCCGTCGAGCTGGACCGACCAGAGTGTGTCCTCGGAGACAAAGACAATCGTGTCGCCGCAGATGGTGGGTTGTTGAAAGTAGCCGGCGGGGTGAGGCTGTTTCGTCATGGGTGTCCTGGGTCAGGAATGGAATGGATCAAAGCAAGCAGGTGCCCAGCAAAAGGCGACAGGCCACAGCGTCGTTCAAACCTTAATTTTGGGGGCAGTATGCCGTGACGCGCGACTCTTGGACACCCCCTGATTTTTCAGAGCGTCGCTTTTGCGTCAGCAATTTGTAGCCAAGACAGGGAACAAGGGGCTTGCCCGGTGGAGGGGGTGGTGGCGAGCCCTGGAGGCAGAGTCAGGACGGGGCAAACTCAACCAGAATGTCTTCGAGCGGCTTGCGGTCGATGTCGGGGACCGTGGTGCCCTCGGCTGGATAGCCCACCGGGATGATCATGTAGGCGCGCTCGTTGTCGGGCCGCTCCAGGAGCTCCTGCAAAAATCCCATGGGGCTGGGCGTGTGGGTCAGCGTTGCCAGACCGCACATGTGCAGCGCCGCCAGCAACACCCCGCACGCGATCCCCACCGACTCTTTGACGTAGTAGTGCTTGCCGCCGTCCGGAGCCCGGCTTTGGGCAAAGACCACAATCAAGGCCGGCGCCTCGGTCAGAAAGGGCTTGTTTGCGTCCGTCCCCAGATGCGCCAGATCGTCGAGCCACTCCTGGCTGGCCCTGCCCGCATAAAAACTGCGCTCTTCTGCCTCGGCGGCCTCGCGGATCTGCGCTTTGACCCCAGGGTCCGTGATCAACGCAAAGGTCCATGGCTGCTTGTTGGCCCCAGAGGGAGACTGGCCGGCAGTGTGAATGGCGCGCCGCACCACATCCATGGGGATGGGGGCGCTGCTGAAGGTCCGCACTGTGCGCCGTTTGCGCAGAGCGTCAAAGAGATGCTCCGCCTGGTCGTGCATCTCTTGTGGGGTGTGCCGCTCAAAGTCGAGCTTGACGGTCGGGTGCTGTGACATCTGTCCTCGATGTATCAGGCTGCGGCGAACTTTCCGCAAGTGAGCGTTCGCCTGTGTTCCAACGTTATGTTTGGGCTCTTGGGGCCAAAGAGGTCAAGTCCACAGCGCCTTGGACAAACATTCAATGCATCCATTTATCAACGCACTGCAAAGGGAGGAGATGACCCATCGCGCACTTCTGATGTTCCTCTACGTCCCATAGCGTTTCACAGGTTGGAAATACCTTGTCCTGGATCTGCCTTTGCCACACAATCAAGCCTCTCAAAGGCAAGGCAGAGCATCGCAAATGGTCAACAAGCCCCCTTTGTCCAAAGCCCCGACTTCAGAGACCAGCGTCATGACAACACATCTCCACCTCACACCAGCCGGGCTCCCCGTTGCCAGGGACAAGGATTATAAGAGGGCACAAGCGCAGCGTGTCCGCCCATGGGTGTGCGGCCTCTTGCTGGGCGCTGCGCTGGTGTGTGGGTTTGGAGGCTGCGCCCCAGGCGCGCCGCAAGTCCTCCAGCCGTCACCGTCTTTGTCGGCCCAGGAGATCGTGGAGCGGTATCTGGAGGCGCGCGGCGGGCGCCAGGCGCTTGAGCGCTTGTCGGCGGTCGAGCGCATCGGCGCCGTCACCGTCTACTACGGCGACGGGTTTGAGGACGGCGTCTACCGCACCTGTGTGGCCTATCCCGACCAGGGGCTGGTGTCGATTGAGACAGACGTGTTGAAGGTCGCCGACATGCTCAGGCTCGACGGCGCCTTCTCCTGCGAGCCAGGCTTTTACAGTTGTACCGACGCCCATCCGCGCACAGCGCGCGAATTGGAGCAAACCGCCCGTGAGGCCAACCGAGAGCTGCTCTTTGAGCACAAACGCTGGCTCGAAGCCCCCACGGTCACGTCCAGGGGTGAAGATGTTCTGGTGGAGGCAGAGCTGCCAGAGGGCCCGGTCTCCTACCTCTTTTCCGCGGCCACGGGGTTGCTCCAAGAAAAACGCAAAGGCCAGCAACGCCGCGTCTACGCCGACTGGCGAACGGTCTCAGGAGTCCTCTTCCCCTTTGTCATCGAGGACCACTTTGATGGCAAACGCGTGCTGCGCATCTCGGTGGCAGACATCACCGTCTCTGACCAACTCCAGGGCTGGTGTGCCCGCAAACTGACCGGACCATAACATCCACCAATCGGGCCGCCTTTGGCCCACTCGCTGCGCTCACTCGCCACACCCGAACGCCCTGCGGCGGCCCTTTGCTCCCGTACGCTGCAAACCCCGCAAGCCGTTGTCCGCCAACCACAGGTTGAACGGAGCGAAACACGCAGCCCATCAGGCTGCCACGGGTCACCCGTTGGGGGTAGGGGTGGTGACCCTCGTGTGATCTTGGTTGATGGCATGTTCCAGGGGGTGGAGCCACCTCCCGATATGCTGACGGACAACGGTTTGAGGGGTTTGTGTTCCGGTCTGGTGTCAGCCCATGGTCAACCAGACCATGACGCCGCCTGTGGCTGCGATGCTGACCATCACAGCGCTGAGCAAGGCAAAGGGGACGAGCCATTCGCTGGTGTCGTCGTGGTGTTGTTCTGAGGCCATGGTGCGCTCCTGCTTGTTGTGGGGCCAAATCAACGCCGCCGTGTTGGCCTTGTCGTATTTCAAGCCTTATGCCAGCCGATAAAAAAGAGGGTTTGTGCGCTGCCGCGTGTGCCAAACGGACCCTTGTAGGGAGAGGGGAGAGGCCTGTTCGAGCCCGTGCTGAAGGAGGAAAATGCCGTGCCGTATGTGGTTTGGAGTGCGTTTGAGGTTTTTCTTAAGCAGGCGCTCTCTTTGGAGGAACGCAGGGGGAGAGGCGAGCATTTTCTGCGCCCTGTGTGGGGGCCTGCGCAATTCTGGCGCCGCGTTGTTGGGGTGAGGGTGGGGGCAAAAAGGGGTGCGGGGTGTGCGATTTGGCATCAAGTCGCCGCCAGGTTGCGACGATGGGCACAAGGAAACGCCCGTTGTGGGGGTTTGCGTCGATGGATGCCACTGGGCGATGCGTTCAGGCCCGAAAGATGGGTTTGGGGCTCTTCGGTGGGGATTTCTTCAGGAGGCAACACCATGGAACTGGTCTACGGCGCCATCAGCACCACCTTCTTCACGCTGATGCTCATCGGCACGCTCATCTACAAATCTCGCCGCGGCGGCGGGGGTGGGGGCAAGGTCAAGACAGACTTCAAGCGCGACACGGCCCAGGACGCCGACGCCGAAGAGTTTCTGGCGGGCATCCTGGATGAACGCTCCAAAACCGACAAGCGCTGAAGGGACCCATGACCATCATTCAAATTCAGAGCATCACCGCGGACATCCCGTTGGGGCACCGCATTGGTGCGTGGAAAATCGTCCAGAAGGGGCTCTTCATCGACGAGCCCCATTACGTCATCTACAACATGACCACCGGGACCTACATCGCGCGCCATGAAGAGGCGCTCCAGTGGGTCCTCCAGGGGTTGCCAAAGTCATCGAGCTGGCGTCAAGACCAGTACGTCGAGGGGCTGGTGACCTTTTCTTCGGTCAGCATGAGCCTGGGCTCGGTCAGCACCTCACTGCTGACCTTGCACATCGACGATCGCAAGAACAAGAGGCGCTCTCACATCGACGCACAGACGATGGTGACGCCGCTGCAGGCTGAACACAGCCGCCTCTTTTTCAGCGACCAGGGCCTGGAGCAGCATTGGCCCGCCGGGGCTGTCCACGACATCGTCTGGAAAGAGCCCTTCAACGTCGTCGTTCACCGAAACCCACCGCCGGGTTATGAGCGGCCAGTGCTCGACGTGCACATGCGCTTCACCCAGCGTCGCCTTGGAAAGCTCTACACGGTGGCGATGACCGTCTGCTTGAAGCCATCGCCCACAGTCGAGGCGTTGCCCGTGCTCCAAGAGCTTTTGCCGCGCGTCACCGACCCCGAACTCATCGCCAAGCTCTTGAAGCAGGCCAAGCACCACATGAAAATCCACGGCAAAACCTGGCCACTCTGACGCCTGACCATGCCCTGGACAGGCGCTTGATACCAAAGCGCCGAAGAAGGCCCTGGTTTATGGCGAGCAAGACCGAATGACAGCAGCCGAAGCTCTCGGTGACGAGCCTCAGGCCATCAAGCCGCCCACGACCTGACACAAAACCCAAGCAATTTAAAAAGAAAAGAGAGAAAAAGCCACATGTTTGGGGCGAGCAACGGTGGATGGCAGGGGGCCGAAATACTGAGCGTTGAGCCACAGGCCAACAAGCCGTCACTGACCCAACGCACTTCCCAAGCAATTCAAAAAGAAAAAAGAGAAGAAGCCACAAGTTTGGGGCGAGCAATAACGGATGTCAGGGGCCTGACGGACGAGCGCAGCTGTAGCAGCGCTACCGCAAGCGAGTTCTGTGGTTCCTGGCGCCGTTAGGGCCGTCCCAAACAGCGAGTGACGTGGTTTCTGGCGTTGTCAGGGCCGCCCCAAACTCAGGGGGTGATGGTGCGTACGGGTCTTAGCCCAATGACGCGGTTGCGTGTGATGGGGCGGAAGAAGTTGCGGGCGGCGACGCGGCAGGACTGAACCTGAGAGTTGTAGGCGCCGCCGCGCACGCTGCGGCCATCGCCGGTGGTGGGGCCAAGCGGGTCGGTGCCGGGGGAGTCCTGGTAGTAGGAGCCCTGGAAGAGGTCCCAGACCCACTCGTAGACGTTGCCGTTGATGTCGTAGAGTCCGTTGGGGCTGGGCTCCTTCATGGCCACGGGGTGGGTTTGTTGTCCGTCGCCCAGGTCTGAGTTGCCGCAGAACCAGCCAATGTCATCCAGGCGGCGGTCGACGTTGCAGCCCACGCGCAGGTTGTCGCCGTTGAAGAAGGGGCTGGTGGTGCCAGCGCGCGCCGCGTACTCCCACTCGGCCTCTGTGGGCAGGCGCCAGCCTTCGCAGCCCGTGGTGACAAACGAGACGCTCTCACAGACAAAGTCCCCCTCACACTGAGAGAGCAGGCAGCCGCCGTTCGGGTCTCCGCTGCATCCCTGGAGCGTGTAGCAGGGTTGGAGGTTGTCGCGCTCCGAGAGGCGGTTGAGGTACTCCAAGGCGTCCCACCAACTGACCAACTCCACCGGGCACTCGTCGCAGCCCTCAAAGTGGGAGGGGTTGGCGCCCATGACCTCGGTCCACTCGGCTTGGGTGACCTCGGTGATTTTCATCAAAAATGGGCGGCTGATGGCCACCGTATGCTGATCCTCTCCTGGAAAGCGGCCGCGCTCTTCCCCGGGCGACCCCATCTCAAATTCGCCTTGCTCGATCCGCACGTGGGTTTCTGGGGGACACTCCGTGGCGCCGTTGCACACCAGCGCGTCGGTGCCTTCACAAATCAGTGCGTCCAACTCACAGGGGCCACACGGGTCTCCCGGTGCCCCCTCAAGGGCCTCACAGCCGCCGCAAGCGTTCTCGGTGCACTCGTCGGCGTCGGGTTCGTCATCGCCGTCGGGCGCGTCGTCGGCGTCTGGCGGCGTGTCGGCGTCGGGTGTGTCGTCGGCGTCGGGTTCATCATCGACGTCAGGCCCGTCGTCGGCGTCGGGCTGGTCGTTGTTGATGTCGTTGTTCTCATCGTTGTTGACGTCATTGTTCTGATCGTTGTTGACGTCATTGTTCTGATCGTTGTTGACGTCGTTGACGTCGTTGTTGACGTCGTTGTTGTCTTCGTTGTTGACGGAGACGCTGGGGCCACCTGTGGAGTCCTCACCGCAGGCGCACAGTAACGCGGCAATGAGCAGAGGAGGGATGAGGGCAAGGCGAAGCGTGGAGTGCATGGGGAAGTGTCCTCCGGGGGTTGTGGGTTCAGCCTTGGAGTGCGCGGCGCATGGCTTCGACCTGCGCGCGTGCGGCGGTGTCGTCGGGAGATGTGGTGGCCATGAGCTTGTCCAACTCATCGATCAGGGCAGGGACCTGCTCCTGGGCGGTGAATTGTCGGGCCAGGCTTTTGAAGGTGTTGATGACTTCAAGGGCGCTTGACGGGCGTTGTTCGGGGTTGGTGGCCAGCAGGCGCTCCAGGGGGATGCTCATCAGCTCTCGGCTGGCGCGCGGGAGCATGGAGATGAAGATCTCTGGCTCGTGGACCTGGGTGGCGGTGCCGGCGGGCAGGCTCCCGGCGAGCATCTCGACCAGGACCAGACCCATGGCGTAGAGGTCGGCGCGGCGGTCGAGGGGGGCGTCGCTGGGTTGTTTTTGTTCGGGGGCCATGTAGGCCAGGGTGCCGGCGTGGCGCGCAGCCTTTTGGGCGTCCTCAAGACCCGCCACGCCAAAGTCGCCCATGACCGCTGAGCCGTCGCTGCGAAAGAGGATGTTTTCGGGCTTGATGTCCCGATGGATGATGCCGGTCTGGTGCAGGCGGTCGAGGGTCTTGAGCAGCGAGATGGCCACGCGCAGCGCCGCGCCGGGGGCCAGCGCTCGGCCGCTTGAGAGGCGGTCGCGCAGCGTGCCGCGCGTGAGGTACTCCATGACGATGACGCGGGCTTCCTGGTCAAGGTCATAGATGCGCACGATGCCGGGCAGGCCAAGGCGAGCAACGAGCCGGGCTTCATCGAAGAAGGCGCCGACACGGCGAGCGTCTCGGGTCAGGTGTGGGTGAAGGAACTTGATGGCCACGTCGCGGTGGAGGTGGGTGTCGTTGGCCAGATAGACGGTGCCGTAGCCGCCGCGCCCGAGCGGGTGTTTGAGTTCGTAGCCGTCGGGGGCGCGGGCGCCAAAGCTTTGCAACCCCGCCGAGGTCTGTGCGCCGCCGATGGTGGCTGCGGCGGCCTTTCGGGGCATGGGGAGGTTGCCCTTGAGGGCTTCGGCGCGCTTCCAGGCGTTGTGGTGTTCGGGTTCAAAGGCGATGGCGCGCTGGTAGTTGGCGGCGGCTTCCATGGCTTTGCCGTCGCGCTCGGCGATTTCGCCCAGATAAAAGCTGGCTTCGGCCACGTGCTTGCCCTCATCGATGAGGCGCTGCCAGATGTTTCGGGCCGATTCGTGTTCGTATTGGTCGGTGTAGAGCAGGGCCAGGCGCCGCCACAGCGGGGTGTGCTTGCGCAGACGGATGGCGGCGCGCTTGAGGATGTCGACCAACTCTGCGGTGGCGCCGTGGGATTCGAGGCGCTCCAGGCCGCCCTGAAACTCGGGGGCGTCGTAGGAGGCCGCCACAAAGTCCTCGTGGATGACCCAGGACATGAGCTTGTGGGCCTCAAGGGCGACCTCTTTGTCTTCAACCTGTGGGCCCTTCCAGCCTGCGATGCCCGACTCTCCCTGGGCGGGGCGACGCTGACGGGCGGGTTTGGGCACAGGTTTGGGGGCGAGTTTGGGCGTCGCGGCGGCGGTCGGCTCTGGTTCCGGCGCTTCGGAGGCCTGGGTGGGGGCCGAGGCGGGCGGCGCTTTGCTCAGCCCCAGGCTTTTTTTGATGTAATCAAAGAATCCCATCTCAATCTACTCGCAGAGTGACGCCGGCAAAAACCAGCTCATCGCGCAGGCGCAAGAGGGTCGGCGTGGTGAGCGTCTTGCCGTCAATCTGGACGGGGCCGTCGCTCTCTTCGGGGATGACGTGCCAGTGGCCCCGGCGAAAATCCAGCGCCAGTCCAGGCGGGACCCACTCGGGTTCATCGGGAGGAATGCCGCAGGTCTTGACCCTGGGGGTCCAGGTGAAGCGCTGGCCTTTGAGGTGGCCAGAAGAGACGGTGAAGACACACGGGGGTTGGAGCCCGGGCCTGAAGCGGTAGCTCAGCGTGGCGTCTTTGCCCACGCGCAGGCTGCCGTGCTCGGCCAGCGTGACGGCGCCCGCGACTGGCCGCCCGTCCACAAAGGTGCCGTGGCTGGAGTTGAGGTCCTCAATGGCGGGGCCAGAGCCCCCCAGAAAAATCCGAGCGTGCTGCCGCGACACGCCCGGCTCCATCAATAGCAGCTCATTGTCCTCTTCGCGACCCACCCCCAGGCTCTCGCCGCCGACCAGCACCCAGGTCCCCATTCCAGGGCCCTGGAGGGTCCACCGCCCAGTGCGGGGGATGCGCTCTTTGAGGTTCTGGAGCGTGGCCATCATGGAGGCGTCGTGGGGACGCAACTCAACACCGCGGGCCAGCGCGTCGACGGCCCCGATGGGGTCACCGGCCAGGCGCGCAAACTCATAGGCGTCCCAGGCGCGGTCAAAGGCGGCCTCCGAGACGTCGATGGCCTCCACGCGCTTGAACATCTCCTCCATGCGCCCGATGTTGCCCGATGTCTTAAAGGCCTCGGCCGCGCGGTTGAGATAGCCAAGGCGCGCAAAGCACTCCCCGGCCTCGTTGTGCGCCTCTTGCTCCAGGTAGATGTTGGACGCCTCTTCGAGCAGCCCGCGGTCGCGGCGGTCCATCATGCCGCTGTACTCGACCAACTCCACCAGTGAGTCGGCCAGCTTGCGCCGGACCGTCTGGAGCATCATCAGCGACTCGTGGTCTTCGGGCTCGTCCATGAAGTCCAGCGCCTTGCGCAAGGCATCGACGCGGCCATAAGGATCCTTCTGGTCGCGGGCCGCCAGCCAGTGCATCCGCGCCACCTCGTGGCGCTCGCCGGCCAACATATAATGCCGGGCTGCTTCCTGGTACTGCCCTGCGCCCTCAAGGGCGACAGCGCTGCGATAGTGGGACGAAAAGAGCTTCTTGAAAAACGACATATCGAGATGTCTTCAGAACCTTCTAAGAGATAACCAAGGGGATGATGAGAAGCACTCGCCTGCCTCATCCAAACATACTAACAGCAACACCGCCCCCAAACCAGACGCAAACCAGACCCTCTCAGGTTCTGTCTGCCGCACGGAACTTGGGACAATGGTCAGACAAGAGCCTGAGAAAGCGTGGGTTGCTTCTGCGGATGTGGATGTTGTGAGCGGACGCGCTCAGATTTACGGGGGATGAGGGGGTTGTGGGAGCTGGCAAAGGCAAAGCGGGCCTTTGGTTTGGCTCTCGGCAGGCTTGTGGGGCTTATTCTTGGGGGAGTTGCCCAAAATAGAGGTCGTAGTTGGCTTCGATGTAGCCCTGATCCCCTTGCTCCTGACGCTGGGCGTAAAACTGCTTGGCGTCCTGGCCCGCCACGTAGCGCAGTTGTGCTGGGCCGTCTGGGGCGGCCTCGGAGAGGACCGCTGCGATCTGCCGGGGGGTGGAGTATTGCTGCTGGCGAGCGCCGACGACCCTCCAAACCTCTTGGATGTGGCGCTCGTAGTCGGGGTGCTGGACGTAATCGAGCGAGCGGCCTGCAAAGTCGGTGGCGATGCCGCCAGGAGAGACGGTTTTGATGCCGATGCCCTGGGCCTTAAGCTCGTACCACATGCTCTCTGACCAACCTTCAAGGCCCCATTTGGTGCCGTGGTAGACGCTGGTGAAGGGCAGGGTGACCAGACCGCCAATGGAGGTGACGTTGATGATGGTGCCCGTAGCGCGCTGGCGCATGTGGGGCAAGAAGGCGCGCACGATGCGCATCGGCCCCAGCAGGTTGGTGTCGATCTGGCGCACCAGGTTCTCGTCCTCGGTGCCCTCCAGCGGGCCTGCCAGGCCGTAGCCTGCGTTGTTGAGGACCACGTCGATGTGTCCAACGGCGTCCAGGGCCTCTTTGGCCGCGCGGGCGATGTCCTGAGGGTCAGAAACGTCCAACTTCAGCAGCACGTAGCCGTTTTGGGCCGTCAACTCTTCTTCGCGCTCCGGTTTGCGCATGGTGGCCACGACTTTCCAGCCGTGTTCGTGGAAGAGTTTGGCGGCCGCTTTGCCCAATCCCGATGAAGCGCCGGTAATAAAGACTGTTTTGGGGGAGGTCATGATGTATTCTCCTTTGGGTTGATGGTGTCAGGCCGCCCTTGTGGGGTGTTCTGACGCTCTTTGCAGCGATGGGTCTTGTGAACATGAGGCGTTTGGCAACAACGCCGCAGGTGATTCGGGCTCTTGAACGCTTGCTGATGACAAGCGGTGTTTTACACTTTTTACATTTGTGTAAATTGTGTCAAGTGTTGAGGTGCGCACAGTGTCCGAAAATATTGAAAAAGATGACCCCACAGCGCGCAGGATCCTGGCTGCGGCGCTGCGCAGCTTCGGACATCAGGGTTTTAAGGGGACCACGATGCGCTCCGTGGCCCAGGCGGCGGGTGTGAGCCGCCCTACGGTCTATGCGCGCTACGCCAACAAAGAGGTGCTCTTTGCGGCGGTGGTGAAGATGGTCAACCGGGACGCGGTGGCCGCTGCGAGTGAAGCGCTCAAGGCCGATGGGGAGCTGTCAGCGGTTCTTGAGGCGGTTTTGGTGGCCTATTTTGGCAGCCATCACCGCCAGACCTACTCGATGCCCCACATTGGGGCGGTGCTGGAGATTTACGAGGCCCAGGCCCGCGAGGTCATTGCCCAGGGGCATTTGATTTTGCGCCAGCGCCTGGGGGCGTTCCTGCAACACCGCATCGACGCCGGTGAGATCCACCCTGAGCTTGTTGGAGCAGGGTTGGATGGGGTGTTGGACGTCTTGATGATGGCGCCGACCGGGTTGAAACGCCCCGATGGGGATTCCGTCGCCTACGAATTGCGATTGAAGGTGTTGGCCAGGATGGTCGCGGCCTCGTTGCAGGGCGACGCGCAGAACTGACCATTTTGGGCGCTGAGCGGTGCTCAGATTGCATCACCCGGTGATTTTTAGAGCGCAGGTCCCAGGCCGCCGCGCACCTTTTTTAGACGCACATGTTGCCGTTGGAAGTGTTGGGTGACCTCTTTGGGCAGCCAAAGGTCGATGTTGCGGGGGTGACCCGAGATGGCCAGGGTGTGCAGGTTGGGGAAGGCGTCGGGGATGCCCATCAACAAGCGCGCGTCGGCGCTGTCGAGCCCAAGGTGGCTGATGCAGAGGGTTTGAAGGGTGTCGGCGAAGGTGGCCTCGGTCAGCGCCATCAGGCTTGGTCTGCCGATGGGGTTTTGGGCCAGATCGAGCCAGGTCAGGTGTTTGAGGTAGGGCGAGCGCAGCAAAGTTGCTGCGCCGCCGCCTTCGATCTCACAGGCGGCCAGACCCAGGCGGCGCAGGTGTTCGAGGTGTTTGCACCGGGACAGCGCTTTGAGCCCGTCGTTGCCGATCTTGTTGTGGCCAAGGTCAAGGACCTGGAGTTCGGCGATGTGGTCGGCCGAGGCGATGTGGTACGCCACCGAGGGGGAGAGGTTGTTGCGCAGAATCAGGCGACGGAGCCTGAAGAAATGGGCGGCCTTGGTGAGTGTCTTGGTGCCGGCGGCCAGCGTGGTGGGGGCGAGGTTGAGCGTGGTGAGGTTTTTGAGGTGGGGGGCTTTGGCCAGGGCCTGGGCGCCGTCGGGGCCGATGCTGTTGGAGCCCGAGCCTTTGAGCCCTCCGCCCAGGTCCAGGCGCTTGAGACTGGCAAAGCGCGGCATGGTGGCCAGCGCCTCGGGGGTTTTGCGCCGCAGGTAGTTGTGGTTGAGGGTCAGCGTGGCGGGCTCTCCCAGCGCTTTGAGCAGTCCCACGGCGGCTTTGTCGTAGATGTAGTTGTCGGTGACGGCCACGTGCTCAAGGTCTCTGAGCCAGGTGGCCTTGGAGATGAGCGCGGTGCCATCTTTTCCCAGGCCGTTGGTGCAGAATTTGACGGCGCGCAGGTGGTTGAGGGGCAAAGCGGCCAGCGCCTCGTGTTGGCGTGAGAGGTTGACGTCCGTCAGGTCGAGCAGCTCGGGGTTGAGCGCTGCGGCGATGTCCACAAAACCGCGCCCTGGTCCATGGATGCCCCGGGTGACCAACGCGGTGGCGATGGTGGCGATCTCTGGCAGTTCGCCCTTGAGTCCGGCCTCAAGCCAGCGCTTCGGCAGCCGCTTGAAGCGGTAGGGCCAGCCCGTCAGGTGTTCCTGAGCGTAGGACAAGGCGATGCTGCGGTCTGCGTCGGCGGGCCAGCGCTCCAAAAGCCGACATATGGCCTCCCAGGCACGATCGCTGGGCTTGCCGTAGAGCAAGCCG
>CAKZKQ010000055.1 GCA_937123825.1 uncultured Pseudomonadota bacterium | reverse complement strand
ACAAGTTGATGCGGCCGTACCCCCGTGACCGCCAAGGCCTGCTTGACGACGGCGACGGCGACCTCTTGACGGGGCTTGCGGGCGCGGTCGGCGGCAAAGACGCCGCCGAGACGGCCGCCATCGTGGCGCTGCTGGGCAAGCTCAACATCGACGCCTCCAAGGCCACCATGGTCGCCCCCATGATCCTGGGCTTCCTCAAAGAGCGCCTCTCTCCCGAGACCCTCAGCACCATCACCAAGGCCGCCCCTTTCCTCGGCATGCTCGGCGGCGGCGGTGATGAAGAAGGCGGCGAAAAGAAAGAAGACGACGGCTTTGGCCTGGACGACGTCGCCGGCGCCCTGGGCGGCCTCTTCGGCAAGTGAGTTCATTGCAGAGTCTTTGGAGACCAACCCACGGCGCTGGTCTTTGTGAACCGCGCCTTGGACTCTAAAAACACTCGAACACGACCCAAAAACGAGCAAAGCAGCCCTCTGGCACAAGTCCAGAGGGCTGCTTTGCTCGTTTTTGGGTCGCAGCTCTTTTGCGAGGATGGCGCTGCGACCCACATCCAGCCACCAGATTTGGACCTGGTGGCCAAACGATCAGCGCACGTTCAGGTGATGCGTATTGCGTGAAAGTTGGCGGTGTTTGGGCGCAAGACGCATGGCCCAAATCGCTTCTTCGAGGCATTGGCGCAGCGCCGGCGCGGCATCGGTCCCGGTGATGTCCACGACCTCATCGTAGGTCGTGTCCACGTTCAGGCTGACAGAACCCTTGCCGTGACGCTCGGTGCAGGACGCGACGGCCTGTGAAAAGTCGATCTTGGGCGATGGGCGCACCATGCCCTTGCCTCCGCCGCCCATGCGGCAACAAAACGAACACCCGACCCCGCTCATCCCAAGGCCCATGCCAGCAAAGCGCTCGGGGCGATCGCCAGGACTCAGCGCCAGGAACGATGTCACGGGGCTGATCATGTGGGCCTTGCGGGCCAGCGTCATCTGCTGGGTTTCATCAAGCTCGTAATACTCGTCCTCGGTAAAAACCCTGGCGGCGGCGCGGCGGTCCATCTGCGGCGAGGTCCACAACTCCAGCGCAATCGGACGGCTCCACAAATATCCGGTGATGGTGATGCGACGAGGGGCCTCTTTGAGGGTTTGGTAGAAATCGATGCCGGCGCCTTCGTCGAGGGTTTCGGGCAAGTCGCTCCAATGGGCGGAGGCGGAGACATTGCGGATGAAGGTGGGCCGGACCATCTCAAGCAAAACCTGGCGGCGCATCGCTTTGTCTTCATTGAGGGCACCAGCAAAAGAGAAGAACATCCCACCGGTGCTGGCCACCATCTTTGTCAGCGCGTCACCTTCGACATTCTCAAGCTCGACAAACCCTTCAGGATGGAGATGTTCGACAGTGTGCGCGACGACATTGTCACGGATCCCCGTCAACGCCCGTCCAAGCGCGCGATGGTCCCAATTGGGGCGCCAAAGGTGGTCGGACATCGCCACGATGTAGCCAGGGGTGGTTTGTTTGGCCAAGAGACCGGCCGCCATGGCCATCCCCTCATCGACAGCGCTGCCGTTGCTCAAATCCAAGGCACCGCTTTGCTGGGCCTTGGCAATGAGGGTGTCGGCTTCGGCAGCGGGGACAAAGCGGCCAAAGACAGGCTCAGCGGTGCGCCGCGCGGCGATGATCTCAAAGGTGGCGTCGGGCATGTGGCTGAGGAAGTCGCGCACGGTGGCCAACTGCGCCGGGGGCAGCCCTTCGTCGAGCGACCAGGAGCGGTCGAGCACAAAGACAACCTGCGGCGCCACTGGAATCTGGGAGAGCTTTTGAGCGACCTCAAGCTGGAGCAGCGACAATTGCTCGGCGCCGCCTCCGGGGTCCGCCCGGCCAAGCCGACCGGTGATGGTGTCTATGGAGGGCGCCGTGGTGGTCAGACAAAGGAACTCATCGCGTTCAAAGTAGAGCCCATCGGGATCTTTGGCCTCGATGTAGGGCCCCGGCGCCATGGTCTGACCCATCGCCACCTCGGTGCCCTCGATTTGAAAGCGGGCGTTTGTCGTGGGCGCGGCCAGGCGGAGGGAAACGGGGCTAAAGAAGGGCTCTTGGGCGTCATGGCGAGGATATGAGGCATGGTAAACCCCGTCGCCGTAAGCAAAGGGTGCCTGGAGGGTGTACTCCACGCGCCTGGGGACACCGGGCTGCAGCGGGTAGAGCTGGAGCGAAACGCTGCTGGTGAACATCCAGGACATCAGCGCCGGGGGACGCTGCGGGAAGTCGGCGGCGCTTTGGGGCGACGCAGCGGCGTAGAGCTCACCGGCGCGGCTGGCCTCGACCAAATCGGCCGCAAGCCAGCGCTGCCCGTCATGAACGCGCATGCCTGTGACCGCAGCATTGATGGGCAACGCGATGTCCACAGTCAGCCCATCTTCGGTGTCGCCGTGGTTGATAAAGGTCCGCTGCACAGTGTAATGGACGGCGCCTTGCTCAAATCGAACGCTGACTTGGTGGCTGCTCTCCTCAAGGGGCTGATCCATGGCGCTGGAGAACTCATCGGCCGCCGCCGTCTTCGCACCTGCAACCAGGACCATCGCGCCCAAAACGCACGCAAGGAGCATATGCGCTGCGGTGCTCCATGACCGCCGCGCTGTGATGGTCTCTATCTTGCGAGCGCTTTTTGCCCTTTGCATAACCCCTCCCCAACAATCCAGCATGCATCGTGCATCTTGTGACACCCAGCACGGCGGTGAGGTTCCCACAAAAACCGATGACCATATGTATTGGACGGGTCAGGACGCGATTTTGAACGGCTTGAGGTCCACAAAATCCCCCTTGAAGGCCATCCAAGCCGACAGCGCAGAGCCGTAAAAATGGCTTGTTGCGCTTTGGTCGCGTTGTCACCCACTCGCAGCCCAGGGGCAGTCGTGGTAAAGAGTATGGACCACCGTGGAGGTTTTCATGCAGCACTCCCTTCTGGCGTCGACGATCTGCACCATGCTGGCCGTGTTGATGGCTTGCTCACCGCCCGACTCTGCGCCCGTGGGCGATCCGGGCCAGCCCTTTGTCAGCCCCCCCAGCAGCCGCCAGGGGCTGCCGCCGGGCAACATCGTCATCGATGGCTTTTTTGAAGACTGGGAGTCGGTCAAGGAAGCCCACATCGACACCGGCGATGACGGCGGACAAGCCGTCGGCGTGGACTTTGGGACCATCAAGCTGACCCACGACGAGCGCTACCTCTACATCATGATGGAGGTCGGCGTGGAGGTGCTGCTCAACAACGGCCAGTACCTGAAGCTCTTTTTGGACACGGACAACGACCCACAAACCGGTGCCCAGGTCGAGGGCATCGGCGCAGAGCTGGAGTGGACCTTTGGCCAGCGCGAGGTGGTGCTCTACACCGCCGAGGGGCGTCAAACCCCCAAGCGACCCGGCGAAACGGGCGTGCACGCCATGCCCACCGTCAGTTCCGAGCGATTTGAAGTCGCCATCCCACGCGACCTGACCTTCAACGAACGCCCACTGCTGCCCGAAGGTTCACAGGTCAGCATCGTGCTGCGAGACAACACCTGGAACGCCCAGCGCCAGGTCGACGGGGACCGTGCCCCCAACGTGGACCAGGCCCTGGTCTACGCGCTGGGAGAAGGCGGCCAGGCCCCCCTGCCAGGGCTGGACCTTGGCCGAAAAGACCCGCAAGCCATCCGCATCGTGTCGTGGAACGTCTTGCGCGACGGCATCTACCAGCAAGACCGCCAGGAGCGCTTTGGGCGCGTGTTGCAGGCCATCAACCCCGACATCATCAACTTTCAGGAACTCTACAACCCCGAGGGAGTCCTGGCGCTGGTGCAGCGCTGGCTGCCCGAGCACCAATGGGACATCGAGAGCCATGGGGACCGCACGACGCTGAGCCGGCTGCCCATTGTGCGCGGATGGCCCGAGTCCTATGAGCCCATCCACCGGCGCTTCACTGTGGTCCCCATCCAGGTCAGCGACGACCAGCGCATGATCATCTTCAACGCCCACATGTCCTTTGGAGACAACGACACCGGGCGCCAGGACGAGGCGGACAGCTTCGCGGCCTACATGCTGGAGTTGATCATCCCTGGTGGACGCGTCGACGCGCCGCGCAAGACCCCCATGGTCCTGCTGGGAGACCTGAACCTGGTCGGCCAGCGCCAACAGCTCGACACGCTCCTCTACGGCGACATCGTCAACGAGCGCCGCTACGGCCCTCCCAGACCGCTGGACTGGGACGGAACACCGCTGCGCGACCTGGCCCCCCGACAAACCCACCGCCCGCTGAGCCACACCTGGCGCTCTTCAACGTCGAGCTACTGGCCCGGGCGGCTGGACTACATCATCTACACCGACAGCGTCATGACCGCCTCGCACTCCTTTATTCTGGACACCGAGACGCTCGCTGACGACGACCTGCAGCGGCACAACTTGCGCTCGGGCGACACGCGCATCGCCTCGGACCACCTGCCGCTGGTGGTCGACTTTGTCCTGCACACCCAACCTTGAGCACGAGACCCGATCCAGACCCTAAAGGAGACCCCTCTTGAGCAAACGACTTGCCTGGCGCCTGGGCGCGCTCTGCGCCTTGTGGCTCTTGACCGCGACCGTGGCCTGCTCCAGCGGCCCCGAAGCTCGCCCCGACGACGCCCCAGACACCAAAAACGCCGACGCCGAGCCACCGCTCATCGAGCGCGACGTCCTTTTTGGCAACCCCGAGCGCACCAGCGTCCGCATCAGCCCCGATGGACAACGGATCAGCTTCCTGGCCCCGATTGACGGCGTCTTGAACATCTGGGTCGGCCCCGTGGACCAGCCCGACCAGGCCAAGCCCGTCACCCAGGACAAAGGCCGCGGCATCCGCTCCTACTCCTGGGCCTACACCAACGAACACCTGCTCTACAGCCAGGACAAGGACGGGGACGAAAACTGGCGGATCTACGCCGCCAAACCCGACGGCAGCGCCCCGGTGGACCTGACCCCGCTCGACAAAGTCGCCGCCCGCATCAACTACACCAGCCCCCAAAAACCCGACGAGATCGTCGTCGCCATCAACGACCGCGATGCTCGCCTTCACGACATCTACACCATCAACGTCCGCACCGCCGAGCGCACCCTGCTGGAGACCAACCCCGGCTACGCAGGCTTTGTGATCAACCCCGACCACAAGGCGGCCATGGGCATCCGCATGACGCCAGACGGCGGCAGCGAGTATCTGGTGCGGGACGCCGAAGAGACGTGGGTCAACCACCTGTCCATCCCCATGGAGGACACCCTGACGACCCGCGCGGTGGGCTTTGGCCAGGACAACAACACCCTCTACATGCTCGACAGTCGCGGGCGCGACAAAGCCGCCCTCTTTGAGGTCAAGCTCGACGGCAGCGCAGAACCCAAACTGGTCGGAGAGAGCCCCAAAGCCGACATCAACCGCGTCATGACCCACCCCATGACCCGCAAGCTGGAGGCCTACGCCTTTACGTACATGCGTCGCCAGTGGGTCGTGCTCGACGACGCCATCAAAGCCGACTTTGAAGCCCTGGCCAAGGTCAACCCTGGCGAACTCCACGTGGTCAGCCGCAGCCTCGACGACAGCCGCTGGGTGGTCGCTTTTGAGCAAGACAACGGCCCCATCGAGTACTACGCCTACCAGCGCGACACCAAAGTCGCCAAGCGCCTCTTCAGCAACCGCCCCGCCCTTGAAGGCCTGCCCCTGACCCGCATGCACCCGGTCAGCATCAAAGCCCGCGACGGCATGGAGCTGGTCAGCTACCTCTCGCTGCCGTCCTGGCACGACAAGGACGGCCGCCCCGACCAGGCCCTGCCCACCGTCCTGCTGGTCCACGGCGGCCCCTGGGGCCGTGACAGTTGGGGCTACAGCAGCATGCACCAGTGGCTGGCCAACCGCGGCTACGCCGTGCTGAGCGTCAACTTCCGGGGCTCGACCGGCTTTGGCAAAGACTTCATCAACGCCGCCAACCTCCAATGGGGCAAGACCATGCACGACGACCTGCTCGACGCGGTCAAGTGGATGGTCGACCAGAAGATCGCTCAGCCCGACAAGGTCGCCATCATGGGCGGCAGCTACGGCGGCTACGCCGCGCTGGCCGGTTTGACCTTCTCGCCGCAGACCTTTGCCTGCGCCGTGGACATCGTCGGCCCCTCCAACCTGATCACTTTGCTGGAGTCCATCCCGCCCTACTGGGCGCCGCTGCTGGAGATGTTCGCCAAGCGCGTCGGCGACCCCCGCACCGAAGAAGGCCGCGCCCTGCTCACCGAGCGCTCTCCCCTGACCCACGTCGACAAAATCGTGCGCCCCCTGCTCATCGGACAGGGCGCCAATGACCCCCGCGTGACCCAGGCCGAGTCGGACCAGATTGTCGAGGCCATGAACACCCGACAAATCCCCGTCACCTACGTGCTCTACCCCGACGAGGGCCATGGATTTGCCCGTCCGCCCAACCGCCTGTCCTTCTTTGCCATCACCGAGGCCTTCCTCAAAGAACACCTCGGCGGCCGCGTCCAACCCTTTGGCGACGACTTCAAAGGCTCCAGCCTGAAGGTGCTCAGCGGCGAAACAGAGATCGAAGGCCTCAAAACGGCCTTTGAAGCACACATGAACCAGGCCCAGCCCTGAAACGGACCCCACTGACCACGGAGCCCCTCCCATGGCCACCGACGCCGAAGCAGCACAGATCCCAGACAGCGCCCAGCCCCCCGTCAAGAAGCGTGAAATCTTCGGCTGGGCCATGTACGACTTTGCCAACTCCAGCTACACCACGGTGGTCATCTCGGTGATCTACTCGGCGTTCTTCACCGGGCACATCATCCCGGCCGACTCCGAGCTGCGCGACACCTACTGGACCATCGCCATCGTCGCCTCCACCCTCCTGGCCCTCATCCTGTCGCCTTTTGTCGGCGCCGTGTGCGACTACAGCGGCGGCAAGAAGCGCTACCTGGCTCTCTCGACGGTGGTCTGCGCCCTGTCGACCATGGCGCTCTTCTTTGTCGGCCCGGGAGACTTCTACCTGGCCATCGTGCTGATCATGATCAGCAACGCGGCCTTTATGATAGGCGAGTCGTTTTGCGGCAGCTTCCTGACCGATTTGGCCAACAAGAAGAACATGGCCATGATCTCGGGGTTGGGCTGGGGTCTGGGGTATTTTGGCGGCCTGATGAGCTTGGTGCTGGTCATGGGCCTGATCACCGCCACACCCGAAGAGAACATGGCGGACTTCATCCAGCAAAACCAAATCGCCATGATCGCCATCGGCATCTTCTTTGCCCTCTCGGCGGTGCCGACCTTTGCCCTCGTCCGCGAGCGCAGCACCCCTGCCCCGGGCTTTGAAAACGCCAGCTTTGGCAAGCTCATGGCGGCGGGCCTCAAAGAGTTTGCCGACTCCTACAAGCTGGCCCGGCGCTACAAGACGCTCTTCAAGTTCTTCATCGCCTTCATGATTTACATGGCCGGGCTGGAGATCATCATCAAGTTTGTGGGCATCTACGCCAACCAGGAGTTGGCCATGACCCAGAAGGAGTTGACGGTGGTCTTTTTGGTCATTCAGGTCAGCGCCGCCCTGGGCGCCCTGGCTTTTGGCTTCCTGGAGGCCCGCATCGGCCCCAAACCCACGGTCATGGCCACCATCGCGTGGTGGATCATCGGCAGCCTGGCCATCTTCTTCCTGCCCAACATCGCCGAGATCACCGGCCAAAAGCCCGTGCACATCTTCTACGCCATCTCCCTCATCGCAGGCGGCGGCATCGGCTCGATTCAAAGCTCCAGCCGCACCGTCGTTGGCCTGCTTTCGCCCGCCTCCAGATCCGCGCAGATGTTTGGCTTTTGGGGCACGTTCTCCAGGTTGGCCATCATCCTGGGGCTGGTGGTCTTTGGGCCGATGTCGGACATGTTGGGGCGCCGCTACGCGATTTTGTCGGTGGCGGCCTTCTTTGCCATTGGCGGTCTGGTGCTGCTCTTTGTTCCCATTGAAGAGGGCATCAAAGAGGCCGAAGCAGCCGACAAAGAGGACGCCGAAGCGGCCAAAAACGGCGCGGCGGCATGACACAACCCGCCGACAAGGGCCAAGCACTGCTGGACACCTGGGCGTTTCCTGCCCAGAGCCCGCTCCAGCGCTCCAGCGCACCCCATCTGGCCCCCAAAACCCTCTTTGGGGCCACCTGCGATGAGCTGGCGCGCTATTTTGGACTCCTCTACCCCACCGACGTGCGCTACGCCCGCAGCCGCCCCAAGCTGACCTTCAAAACCGAGCGCTTTAAGCTGGTGATGGCCTTCTGGTCCAGCGGCTCCAACATGGCGGGGCAGAACACAGCGCTGGAAGTGGTCCCCACCCTCTACAGCCTGGACGTCGTTCGTCAGCAAAAGGCCAAAGGCATCAAGTCTGACGGCATGATGCTCTCCAACATGGACTTCTTTGACGAAGAGATGCCGGACGGCAAAAAAGGCACGCTCCGGGTCGAGCGCCTCTTTGAGCCTCCCATCACCCACAAACGCTCACGAAACCCCGCCACGCGGCGCCACAGCAACCACTGCAACCTCTACGGGCTTGACGTGGCCCGCTTTGCGCTGCTGGCGCGCTTTCTGGACCAGCGCGTGGTCGGCCTGATGACCAAGCTGCACACCCCCCAGGGCTGCCAGGACTACCTCAGCACCGCCACCTTCTACGCCGACGAACGCCCCGGCTTTGCCGACTTCCTCAAAGCCGCCCACCCAGATCTGCACCAAAACCTCCTGGGCACCTGACCCATCCACACCAAAGAGCCCCCGTCCCTTGCAGTGCGCAAAACCCATCCTAAGTACAGTCGGTAACTTCAACGCTGAGAGCCATAACCCCCACAAGGGAGACACAACCCATGACAGGCTGGCAAGTGCAGGTCCCTCATGAGTGTTTTGAATGCCATACAGACGCCGAGCGCTTTGTGGCTGTGGGCTTGGATGGACGCTCAAGCTGGGGATTGGGACAAGAGGCTCAAGCGGACATTTGGGCAAAGCTGCATGCTGATGGCGGGTGGCGCCACTGGGAAAATGTGGAAAACGCCTGCGCTGAACTTGAGCAAATGGGCGTGGCGAGCGCCCAGGAGGTCTTTAAACGACACAAAGACACGGATGGACCGTCTTTTGACGGCACCGGCATCAGCGCGGTGGTGGTCATTGGCACCCAAAAGACCCTCGACATTGCCCTGTTGGGGTTCTACGAGGCTTGCCTCATCCGCGGGCGGACCTCCCCGCGCTTTGCCAAGCCCACGCCCCACCCTCACATCCAAGAGAAAATCGACGCATCCCAGGCCCAAGGCCCCAACGTGGCCACTGCCCTGCACTGGGTTTGCCCCAACCCACTCTTTGCCGATTTGGAGCATGCGCGCCCGCTCGAAATCTGCGCCCGTTGGAGCGTCCAACTTGGCGATGAGGTCATCATCGCCAATCGACACCTCTTTCTGGGCCTCGACATCGCCCCACCACACCTGATCCACATCCAGGACACCACCTTGGATTGGGCGCCATGGCTGCGGCAACAAAGCCGCTACGGCACCATACGCAAACCAGGTCGGTACCTCCATCTAAAGCTGGACCCATAGACCCCAATCAGCCCCTCAGAGAGCATTCATGACGCTGAACCATATCACCCCAGTCTTTCGCATCTTTGATGAAGCTCGCGCCAAAGCCTTCTACATCGACTACCTGGGCTTTGAGGTGGCCTTTGAACACCGCCGCTCAGACGACGCACCGCTCTACGTGGGCCTCTTCAAAGACGGCTGCCATCTGCACCTCTCCGAGCACCACGGCGACGGCTGCCCAGGCGCTCACATTCGCATCGCCATCAACGGTTTGGAGGCTTACCACCGGGCGCTGGGCAACAAGAACTATGCGTACAGCAACCCATCGGTCCAAACCATGCCTTGGGGCAGCAATGAAATGTCTCTCAACGACCCCTTTGGCAACCGGCTCACCTTCGTAGAGCCCCAAAGTCCCCAGTGAGCACCGCCTCCAATCCCCTCCCCTGCCCTATCCCACACCCCCTTTCCAAGGCATGAGCTGTCAGAACGCTGTCTGATTTGCCCACCCGATCTGCCGTTCAAGACACCGTTTACGACAGCCAATCACACACGTGCAGCACAGACCTGTGCACACTACCCACCGTTGATCTCGTAAACACCGACACTGAACGTTCTGGCACGCTCTCTGCTTAAGAACCAATGCATTCGGGAATCGCCCGCAAAAGCAACACCACACGCAGCACAACTCTTCAGGAGTCGGTCAGATGAATCACATGCAAAACCGTTTGGTCTTTATCCCCGCAGGCGTCCTCTTTGGCGTCATCATCGCCATTGGCGTCAACTCGATGGCCGAAAACTCCGAGCTGGACACCAGCGCCCGCGTTTTCCCCTACAACGGTTACCTTGAGTTCAACGGCACCGCCCTCAACGACAGCGTGGATCTTCAGTTCACAGTGACGGACAACGACGCGTGTGTTTTTGCCGAGGAGCATGACAATGTCTCGGCCTTCAGTGGCCGCTTCAATGTCAACATTGGCTCGATCGCCGGCGAAGTCCCCAACTGTGTCTTTGATTCCGAGGAAGTTTACATCCAGGTCGGTGTGCGCGAAGCCGACAGCGAAGGCGAGTATGTCGCGCTTGTCGGTCAACAACGGATTCACCCGGTGCCCTTTGCTTACTGGGCCGCCGAAGGCTCTGACTTTCGAGTGGACGGCGACCTGGGCGTTGGCACTGCGGCAGGCGCTGCGGTGCTCCACGTCGATGGTGACGACAGCAACCGCCCCGTCTTCCGCGCACAGCAATTCACGGTGGACTCCGAAGAAGGCACCGGGCTGGTCAACATCGTCGCCGGCGCCTCCAAAGTCTCGGGTGGTTACGCCTACCATGACACCCGTGGCTCCAGCCGCGTTCGCATGGGCGACGGCGAACTGATCTTCTACGTCGGTGCAGACAACGACGACGGCCAGGACACGGGCGATACGGTGAGCTTCTCTGAAATCCTGACCATGGACGACGGGGGCCTGTCCAACTCGGGTGGCAACGTGACCATCGGTGACAACCTGGATGTCAACGGCAACCACACCGTCACCGGCAACCTGACCCTCACCGGAAACATCTCGGACTCCAATGGGGACGTGACCATCAACGACAACCTGGACATCACCGGCAACATCCAAGACACCAACAGTGAAGTCATCATCAACGACGACCTCACCGTGACAGGAGACACCGAAATCCAAGACAACGCAGAGGTTGGTGGCAGCCTGAGCGTGGGCGGCTTCACGGTCACCGAAGCACTCGTCACCAACCAAGGGGCCGCCATCGGGGGCAACGCCACCGTTGGAGGAAACATGGTCATCTCCGGCAACCTGGACATGGGCATCTACGTCAGGCACTGCAACCCGAACTCTGACCAGTTCTTCTGCGCCTGCAACTCGGGTGACATGGTCATTGGCGGCGGCGTCAACAGCAACAACAGCAGCGACAAGACGGTCCGCAAATCCCACCCCGCGATCGAAAGCGGTGTCTGGGGTTGGCGCGTTCTTTGCGTCGATGCCAGCCAGGGCAGCGGGCGCACTTGTGAAGACGCCTGGGTCATCTGCGCCAACGTCACCAATGATGGGGCCATCGAATAAGTCACTCCCCCCATCCCTTTGAAGGACGGCCATCACCACCAAACTCAAACGCCGTCCTCCAACTCCTCCCGCTGACCGCCTCCCCCCTTGCACTTGCATCAGCAGTGCCCACAAAAGAGCACACTCTCGCTCAGGCGATGACCCAAACTCGCCTCCAAACCACCCCACCAAGCTCTTTTGTTTCCTCCCGACAATCTCCGCGTTTGATGTCATCACAGACCCACAAACGCAGCCACCACCGGGAGCCCCACCACGCAGGTGATTTCTTGCTCTTCAACAGCCCGCTGAGCCCATCAAAAGCCCACCAACTCATCCAAACTCTTGGCCTCTCGCCCCAGCAACGCGTTTTGGACGTGGGCTGTGGCCAGGGAGAATTTCTCCTGCGCCTGGTCGAGGCCACCGGCGCCTGGGGTCTGGGCATCGACCTCAACCAGGACGCCATCCAAAAGGCCCAGCTCGCCGCCAAAACCAGAACCCCTGGCGGCTCGCCCGAGTTTCGGGCCGCTGACATGCAGAAAGAAGCCTGGGAAGACGGCACATTTGACGCGGCGCTGTGCATCGGCTCCACCCACGCCTTTGGCATCGGCGACCAAGCCTACCCCAACGCGCTCCAAGCCATGTCGCGGCTGGTCAAACCCAGCGGCCTGCTCTTGATCGGAGAATGTTACTGGAAACAACCCCCACCGCAGGAGTATCTGGCGCTCCTGGGCGAACCTTCGGGGATCTCACGGACACACGGGGAAAACGTGTGGTTGGGACAGGAACATGGGTTGATTCCGCTCTACGCCGCCACCAGCAACCAGGACGAATGGGATCACTTTGAGTGGTCACACATCTCCAAGCTGGAGCGTCAGGCCGCCGCCCACCCCAATGACCCCCAATGGCGCAAAAAACTGGAGCGCGGCCGAGCTTGGCGCGACGGATACCTTCGCTGGGGCCGCACCACGATGGGCTTTGGCTTCTACATCTTCCAAAAACCCGCCGCTTCGGAATGAACCTCACACTGTCTGGCGCTCTTGACTGCTCGATGGACTGCGGCCAAGACCACACGCTGCCTTGCACCCACCACACCAAAGCTCCAAGTGACCACCATCAGCGCCAGGAAACCCATTCTTACCCAAACCACCGCCAGATGCCTTTGACCAACTGTGCCAACACCCTCTCCTGGCACATTGGACCCACACACATGACCGTGTACTCGCTCCAAACCACAGCTTCGGCGTGGATCGGGTGATGTTTGAGCAACGCGGCGCCGTTGGTGTCTACGCCTCTGTGGCATACAGGCGCACACGGGCCCTGCACACCACGTCTCCAACCAGACACCTCAACACAGCCCTTCAAGCGCTCTCAGAACAACCCGATGTGCAACACATGCTGACTCGACTTGAAGCCCTGACCGACACCTTCAGGCAGGTCGCCAACAACCATGGCATGGCGCTGACCCAATGGGACTTCTGCAACCCCGCAGTCCGCATCCGCACCATCGCTCCAGACAACACCACCACCATCCTCGAAGGCATCATTCAACCGGACCAAACCACCCAACTCACCGTTTACCGCAGCTCCAGCACCCCAAATGACCGACCACACGGTCCCGAACGACACACTACAACCCTCCCAGACCCTAAAATCACCCCGCAAACCCTTGAAAATTTGCTCTTCAACACCTGACACACACCCAAATACGCTCTTTATCCACCAGCCAACGTCCTCAAAACCCACCTCGACCCACAAACCAGCGCCTCTTTCTCACACCATTCAAAAAATTTCAGACATTCTGGTTAACGCTCCGCCACATGGTCCGTCTTGCACCACCGTCAGACCCAACAAACACTGCCCAAGGCAGGTCTGACCCACAACGCAAGCGAGGAAAAGACCATGCATAGACCCCACAGCCAACGTTTCCCGGCCTCTGCCCTGCCCCATATCCTGATGACGCTGGCCATCGGCCTGACAATCGCCCTCAGCCAGACACAAACCCAGGCAACAGAGCGCCTCGATGCCCCGTCCAGGCCGCTGACAAGCTCAATACACAACTGGCCTGACCAACAAGAGCGCGACGGCACAACCTGCATGGAGGCCGTCGAAATGATGGAGGTCGCCTACGGGGCCTACCCTGAAGTTCACCACCAACTCGACGCGCTACGCATGGCGTGGGCTGACAGGCTCTACGGTGGCCATAATATCAAACCCGTGCGCACCAAAGACGGCTTCATTGATTGGGGAACAGAGTGGGGAGATGGCGGCAGATTGATCCAGGATCTGTTTTGGAGCGACATCGACGGCTGCGGAAAAGATCTGCGCGCCTTGAAACTGCCAGAAATGAGCGGCCACACCACCGTGCACCTCAAAATGCAAAGTTCGCTAAGCGACTTCGCAATCGCTGGCGCTCTCCTGGAGGTCAACGGCCAAAAACTTCACCACATCTCTCCCCAGGACCTCCAACAAGGCGTGTCTTTAAAGCTGCCAGGCCAAAACGCAGCCTTCAGTGTCAAACTCCTGCTCCACAACCTCAATCCCCAACATGGCGGCGAGCCCATCACCGCTGTAGAACACTACGGAAACTGGCAACGATGGGCCCAAACGGCCAAAGGCGGCACCCACCGCATCCACACCCACGTCTCCACGCGCCCCCTGACCGCCAAAGAGCGAGCCTACAACACCTACGTCCCTCAATTGCAAAGCATCTACGGACGCGTCCCACGCAAGGACATCATCCACCCCATCGCTCCGCCATCGGTCATCGCCCACACCACCATCACGGCAAACGACAAAACCTTCCACACCACCAGCGACACCGACAAAGTGGACCACACCCTGAAGCGCATCAAAGGGGTGTGCACTTCCGGCTGCCAAAGCGGATACGGCCAGGGCACTGAAGCGCAATGCATCGCATCGTGCACCCACGACATCGGCCGCATCGAGTGGCTCATCAACACCCACCAAGAAGCCCCTCAAAACTGACCCCAACCCCGTTGCTCGCCCTCCAACCTCATGATACCTTTCAAGCACTATCTCAGTCGTTAAAGGGCACCCCAACAGCGACAAGGGGAAGGAGCCCTCCTGGTCACAACATCTCCAGAGGAACCCATGTCCCCCACACCACAAGAGCGGCTGCTCCAAGCCCGACATTCGCTCCTGGGCCTGTCCATTGGCGATGCGTTGGGCAAGCGTCTCTTCCTGGACCTGGCTTTTCGTGCTGAGCGCCGCCTTCCCGCTTCGCCCTGGACCTTTACCGACGACACCCGCATGGCCAGCGCCATCGTCACCAACCTTCAGGAGCACCACCACATCCACCAGGACCAGCTCGCCGTGGCCTTCGCCGCTGACTTTATGGCCCAGCCTGAGCGCGGTTATGGGGCGGTGGCCCACTTCATCCTCCACCAGATGGCCCAGGGCACGCCCTGGCAGCAGGCCACGACGTCGGTGTATGGCGGCGAGGGCTCCAAGGGGAACGGAGGGGCCATGCGGGCGGGACCGGTGGGGGCGTTTTTCTTTGATGATCTGGACCATTGCGCCCATCAAGCGCGCTTGAGCGCCCAGGTCACCCACGCACACCCCGATGGGCAGGCTGGTGCCATCGCCGCAGCGCTGACTGCGGCTGTGATCACCCAGGCAAAACGGGCGGCGTTGGCGGTTGAGTTGGACGACGCCTGGAAGCAAATCATCGCACGAACGCCTGAGGGCGAGACGCGTGAGGGTCTGAAGCGGGCACAGGCGTTGGGGACGGCGGCGCCGGCGGTTGCAGCGGCGGAGTTGGGCAGCGGTATTGGGGTGCTGTCGAGCGACACGACCCCTTTTGCGCTCTGGTTTGCGCTGCACCACCACCATCAAGGCTTTGAAAGCGCTCTTTGGACCCTCTTTGGAGCGCTGCCGAGCCCCGACAGCGACAATGACACCATCGCCGCCATCGTTGGATCCATCGTGGCGTTGGCCGATCCCGACTCAATCCCTGAGTTTTGGTTCCAAGCCGTGGAAAAAACGCCCCACACCGCCCATATTTGACCCACGGGCGCCACTTCAAGCCACCAAACCGTCCCCCGGTCACATCCAGGGCGCGTGGATCATCCACTGATGACCCAATGAATCACACATTCGACACCTGGGAACGCCTTTCACGCACCACGCAACTGCGCTTTGTGGCCCAATCCGGTCACCGTTCGGGATGGAACGGGTCTGGTGAGGGCTCGGTCGTGGTCGCGTCGCCGTCCTCCGGCACCCTCACCTTCGCCGAAAACGGCCGCTGGCAACCCACGGGCGGTCCGTGGCTCGACTTTCGCAACGTCTTTCGCTGGTCGTGGGGCGCATCTGGCGCCATTGCACTCGAACACCTGCGTTTTGGCGTCGACAATCCGGTCCATCTTTTTGAAATGCACCAGGAAAACGCACACACCTGGGCCTCAACAGCGCCCCATGTCTGTCGCGATGATCTATACTCGGCCACCATGACGCTCACAGCGCACCACATTGAGCTTCGGTGGACCATTCAAGGTCCCCGAAAGAACGAAGACATACGCTACTGGTACTCGTGAGCCCCCAAGACACACTTT
This sequence comes from uncultured Pseudomonadota bacterium, assembly GCA_937123825.1. Lineage (GTDB taxonomy): Bacteria > Myxococcota_A > Bradymonadia > Bradymonadales > CAKZKQ01. Next base: position 3,557 of record CAKZKQ010000055.1, on the reverse strand, counting down.
TGCACCCCACACAGTCCCCAAATCTCCTGCGGAGGCCCGCACGGCGTGAAAACCTACCCCTACAACACCAACCCCTGGCCCCTCTTGCGCGCCATCGCCATCTCTCTGGCGCTCGGCAGCGCCTTTCTGGCCTTTACCCTCACCACAGACTTCATCTACGAGCCCGGCACAGACATCATCGGCGCCGCCCCCAACCTCACCCAGGCCTTCTTCTGGCTGCTGACCATCTCCATCTACTTCGTGGCCGCCCTGGCTGCCTACAAACTCTATCGAGCGCGCACCACCTCGGGCACCCTTACTCTGTCTGGCGACCACCTGGCACTCCCCGGGCCATCAACCCCCCTCCAAATCCCTTACAAAGCCATCCACCACATCGACATTCGGGTGGTGTTCAACCAACGCCATGCCCACATCCTCCACCACAAAGACCAAACGCTCATCCTCTCATCGTCCATGTTCGAAACCCCTCAAGCCTTCGACGACGCCCTCCAAACCCTCACCCAAAACCTCTCCAAATCTTGAACATCCAGCACAAACCATCATGTGCCTCGTCATCACCAGCGACGTTGAAAAGAACCCCATCGCATTCTTGACAAAGCCTGGATACTCATCACCAATAATGACAATCATCAAACCACCCATCACATCAAACTTTCCCAAGGCACAGGATGGACATCACCATTGCTGGGAACCTCAAAACCATCGCCAACGTCGCACACCCCACCCATGCTCATTGGCAAGCGCTCTGTGATTTGCTGGAGACGTTCCCAAAAACCGAACTCAAGACGGCTTTGGCGGACATCAGCACCCACACAAACGCCTGGCCGGCCTTGCTAAAGCATTGGAAAGCGCGGTCACCATCACAATGGCTCCACAATCCTCCGCCATGGCATGGCTTGGTGCGCTCCGTCGCCTTTGAAGACATCAGCAAGGAGGGGTTCAAGCACTTTGTCACAAGCCCATCTGTTGGAAAACTGCGGGCGCTGGATCTTTTTGTTGCTGGATTGAACGAAGATTTGGATCCGTATGGAGATGAGGACGCGCTCATTGGCAATCAAGGCGCCAAACAACTGGCCAACTCGACCCATCTTAGCCAACTGACCCATTTGAACCTCAACAACAACGGATTGTGGCCGGAAGGCATTGAGGCGCTGGTCAAATCCAAGCATCTCACACAGCTCAGACACCTTGATGTGGGCAACAGCTTTGGTGGAGACGCCGCTGCGAGAGCCCTGGCCCAAAGCTCCAACCTCTGCAAACTGGAATCTTTAAATTTGGGCATCGATTTAGAGATTCTAGACGAGGTGTTTGTCGATCAAATGCTGGAGACAGACGGGGTCGCAGCCATCTGTCAGTCGCCTCATCTGACCAACCTGCGTTGGCTCAAACTCAACAACCACATCCTCACAACAAACAACGCTGCGAAACCCATAGGACAAGCCCACCACTTACGTCGCCTCGCGCTTGACCTGAGTGGCAACTATGGCGGTCCTGCATCCATTCGCGCGCTGCTCTCATCTCATCTTCCAGACAAGTACACACATCTCAAACTGCGCACCTATGACAGCGAGCATGGTGGTGGACAAGGCAAGGGTGCAGGAGATGCCGGCGACGCCATCTTTGATGAAGGGCTTCAAATCGTGGCCAACGCCAATTGTTTGCACGCCCTGACCCACCTGGACCTGACCCACAATGCCATCACGGACGTCACAGCGTTGGCCGACTCACCCAACCTCCCCGCGATGACGCATTTGAGCCTGAACACCAACCTTATAAGCGCCAAAAGCTTGCACAGACTGGCAAATTCTCCATACATCGACCGCCTGACCCATCTTCAACTGGGCAACCTCTACGAGTTTGACCTCGACGAAGACGATTTAGGCGATCATTGGGCCTCTATCCTGAGCAAGGCCACGCAACTGCGCTCATTGACATATCTGAGCCTCCCACTTGCAGGCATCACTGACAAAGGAGCCAAGCTTCTGGCATCCTCTTCGAGCCTCAATGGCCTGCAAACGCTCGATCTCAGGGGCAACACCATCAGCAAAGAGGGTCAAGAGGCCTTGCTGCACAGCCCTCATCTCAAATGCACCATTCTTTTGGATGACATCGACGATGAGCATCTGGATCTATGGCCATTTTGGCCCCATCCCATGCTCCGTCATCACTGAGACAGTTCAATCCAGAGGCCATCCGTCGACAAAGAACATCAGGGCCTTTCCGGAGCAGGCAAACGGTCTTAAATCGTTGGTGCTGTGTTGTTGGAATCCCGCAAACGTTGGGAACGTGCCGATGCTCATCGACAAACTGGCCACCAATCTGGCCCTGGGACCTTTGTTGGAGGACTTGCGCGCTTGCTGTGGGGGTTACCAGATCCTGGCGCACTGGCAGCAAGGCGAGTTTCACCATGACCTGGTGCTGGAGTTGAACGCCTCCAGGCTGCCTGGGACGGTTTTGGTGGTGGCCACCAACTGCAATGGGGGCGTCAAAGAGCTATTGTGCTTTGATGAAGCCCCCACACGGCAGGCCCTCTGGCACCACCGCTGCCCACAAAGCCCTGACTTTGAAGGCCAACTGCCGCCCATCCTTGCCCAGGCCCACACCCACCACTGGTTTGACCCCTGCGAGCTGCTCAAACCCGATGCCCGCAGTGAGTACAAAGCCGAATACCGACAGCGGCAAGAAGGCGGCGGCTGGATTCCCAAAGACCCACAGACCTGAAACCCTAAAACCCTCTGCCAACCCCACGGAGTTTGTGTGCGCATAGGACCTTTCAAACAAGACACGTCGTTGGAAGAGGCCGTGGAGGCCATGGTCGAATCCCTGGACGGCGCCTCAGAAGAAGAGCGCCGCTTGCTGACCGAGTACACGGGCCACAAAGACGACCTTTTTGACAATCTGATGGAAATCCTGGGACTGCCATCAGACGACGCCTGCAGTTGGGCAACGCAACAAGCCGGAAACATAGGCCAGGAACGGGTGGATGAGGCCGTCACGTTGCTCAACCGCTTGCTCCAAGCCCAGGGTTTTGCCTTAGAGCCCTCCCACCTTGAAGCACTCCAAGGCCGGTAACCCCCCAAACGCCCCTTGCACAAACCAACACAAAATCAACCATCTCACCCAGCACTCATTTGAGATACCTGCGCATCACAGCCCTCCATCAACAAAAGACGCCCACCCCATTAAAATCCCTCACAGAGCGCTATAATTAACCCAAAATAAAATGAATACAGTGTTTAAGACCACAAAACAACCATTCCGAACGCGTTCAAAACAAGGTGACATCCAAAGAGCCCAAAGAAGCCTTTCAACCCACCCTCGCGTCGCTGAGTGCTCTCAAGGTGGCATCCACAAGAGTGTGAGATAGCCCTCAACCCACCTTCCGCTGAGAAGTATCAATGTGGCATCCACAAGAACTTGTGAAAGGCCATTCGTCGATCCCCCTCTGCTGAGCACTCTCAAGGTGGCACCCACAAGAAGTTGGGAGAGCATCTGCCCCCCTTGCGGGGGCTGTTTTTGCTCCCCCGATGCTCTGCTGCACCTCGTGGGTCTCAACG
>CAKZKQ010000054.1 GCA_937123825.1 uncultured Pseudomonadota bacterium | reverse complement strand
TGCGGTCTTTTACCAACCGCGTGAGATCGTTATGGAGACCGCCGCTGCGCGTCTGGTACGATCCTGCTTACCGTCTGCCGCTGCCTGCGCTTGAGGCGCTGACCGGCTTGGAGACGCGGCGCGCCGATCTGGCCTTGTGGTCTCTGATGGCCCTGCGCGTGGTACGTCAAAAGTCGGTCCACGCGCCTGGCCGCATCCGCTACAGCGATCTGGCCCTGGTCCACAGCGCCGAGTACCTAGAGTCGCTCGACCGCCCCGAAGTGCTCGCCGGAATTTTCACGCTCGATCCAGGCGCCTTCCCCTGTGATGAGGTCATGACGACCTTGAGGCTGGCGTGTGGCGGCACGCTCCAGGCCGCCCGTTACGCCTGGCGCTTTGCGCGGCCCACGTTCAATCTGCTGGGAGGGTTTCACCACGCCGGGATCGAGCGCGGCGCGGGGCTCTGTGTGCTCAATGACATCGCGGTGGCGGTGGCGTGTCTGCGCCGAGAGGGGCTGCGCAGCACTGTGGCGATCCTCGATTTGGACGCCCACCCGCCCGATGGTCTGGCTGAATGTCTGGAACACGACCGCAATGTGTGGATCGGGTCGATTTCTGCCGTCGATTGGGGGCAACTGCCAGGGGTCGATGAGACGGTCTTGCCCCACGACAGCGGCGATGCAACCTACGCGCTGGCGCTCGAAGGGCTCCTGGCCAGGATGCCTCAGGCAGAGCTGACCTTTGTGATCGCCGGTGGCGATGTCCTCAAAGACGATCACATGGGGGCCTTGGCGCTGAGCATGGACGGCGCCAGACAGCGCGATCTGGTGGTGGCCGAGGCGCTCGGCGGCCGAGCCTCGGTCTGGTTGCCCGGCGGAGGCTACAGCTCGCGCGCCTGGAAAGTCGTCGCAGGCAGCGGCCTGGCGGTGGCCTGGGGTTCTCGCCAGCCCATCCCTGCCGATCACCACCCCATGAGCCTGCGCTTTGCACGCGTGGCAGCCTCCATCCAGCCCGAAGCGCTCGAAGGATCCAGTTGGTTGACCGAAGACGAACTGCTGGAGGTCATGGGGCTGCCCTCGCGCCAAGGACCCCGGCGCCTTTTGGGGTATTACACCATCGAAGGCCTTGAATACGGTCTGGAGCGGTATGGTTTTCTGGCCCACCTGCGCCGCCTTGGGTTTCAAAAGCTCAGGGTGGAAGTCGGTGAGATGAGCGAAGGGCAGCGCTTTCGGCTCTACGGCACGGCCAACGAAGAGGAACATGTCCTGGTGGAGTCGGGGCTGTCGCGCAGTGAGTTGGCCGACCGCCCCGTGCTCTACATCAACTGGCTGACGCTGCGAAACCCGCTGGAGCGATTCAGCGCCCGGCGCCCCCAACTCCCCGGTCAGGAGGTCCCTGGGTTGGGGATGGCCGAAGAGTCGCTGGAGCTGCTCTCTTTGATGGCGCGCCGTTTGGGGCTGGAGGCGGTGGCGTTTCGTCCCGCACATTATCACGTGGCCTACGCCGCGCGGCATCGTCTGGCATTTTTGGACGAAGCCCGTCAGGGGCGTTTTGAGGCCATGCTGCGCGATCTGGGTTCGATGAGCTTGTTGAAGGCCACGCGCGCTGTGGATGAACGGCGCGTGTGGCTTAACGGCCAGCCTTATGCCTGGGAGTCGGAGCCCATGGTGGCCTGGCTTGAGCCCGTGGCGCCGCGCCGCGATTTGATCGACGCAGCGGCCGCCGCCGCGCACTTTGAAGTCCGTCAGGAGCCCTGGAGCGATGAATCAAATGGCTGAAGGAGGTGTGGCCGAGCCCGATCCTGGCCATGGTGATGGCGCTGACCCCTTGACGTCTTCCCAAAGGTGCTTTTTATAGCGCATTCGATTTGCAGGGCCGCCTGAAGGCAGACCTGCTGCTGAATTGACATTGATGCCAAGGCGCAAACGGTGGTTTGCACAGGACGTGCTCACAGCGACGCGCCCAAACCCACCGTTGGCCTCCTTTTATATATAGACCCCCGTGGGCTTTGGCATGACGTGGAGTTGTAAGCCATGACTGAATTGACTGAGCAGGTCTTGCGCGGCATCACCAATGACGGCGCCTTTCGTGCCATCACCATCAACGCCACCAAGATGGTGCAGCGAGTGCTCAACATCCACAAGCTCTCGGGCAACAACGCGCAGTTGCTGGGTCAGTTGCTGGTGGCTGGCGTGATGATCCGCGAGACGATGGCGCCCGGCATGCGCGTGCAAGCCATTTTGGGCAGCCACCCCCCCAAATTCAGCCTCGTGGCCGATGCTCGCCCCAAAGGCATGACCCGCGGTCTGGCCAGCTTGCCCGAAGACGGCAGCGACATCACGCTGGGCAAAGACACGCTCTTGCAGGTGGTGCGCGTGCTCTACAACGGTGAGCTGCAGCAGGGCATCATCACCACCGAAGGCGCCAACGGCCTGGCTGGCGCGGTGCAGTCCTACATGCTCAACTCCGAGCAGGTCCACTCCCTCGTGGATATTTGCTGTGTCATTGAGGACGACCCGGTCACCGGGCTCGCTAAGGTCAAGGTCGCCGGGGGCTACATCATTCAGATGTTGCCCGAAGCCGATGAGGCGGCGCTGGCCATCATGACGGTGACGGCGGAGTCCTTCCCGCCTGTTGCGCAGATGCTGCAAAGCGAAGGGGGCGATCCCGAGGGGTTGATGCACATGCTGCTCAAACCCTTTGAGCGCACCGTGCTGGACAAGAGCAGCGTGCATGAGGGTTGTCCCTGCAGCATGACTCGGGTCGTGGGGGCGCTGGCGACGATGGGGCGCGCCGAGATTGTGGACATCGTGCGCAAAGGCGAGGTTTTGTCGATCGACTGCGACTACTGCCGTACCAATTACCAGGTGGGCTCCGAGCTTCTCAAGCCCCTGCTCGACCGCAACTGAGCCTGTCTTGTTTTCAGCGCCCTTGGATGGGCGCTGTCCTTCCTCTTTTATCCCACTCAATTCATCCCATCACACGCCGTCACAATCAGTGGTGGGCGGTCAGCTTGTCTGCGTGGGTCTGGACCTGACGTTCGGCGGCCCTGAAGGCATCTCTAAGCGCGACATAGACGTCGTCGTGGGCGTTCTTGTTGCCCGGATCATGAGAGACCGCCATGTGCTTGCCCGGCATCTGAAAGTCCAGGTGAACCCGAAAGGGGTGGCCCGAGGTGTGGGGCTTGTTGGGGGCCTCAATGATCACGTTCATGCTCTGAATGCGGTGGTCTGCCATGCGCGCCAGCTTATCGGCCAGAGCCTTGATGCGGTCGTCAAGGGCGTCAGAGGGGGAGAGGTGCCGGTAGTTGATCTTCAGCCAATGGGTCATGGAGGTCCTCCCTGTGCATGTCTGAGTCAAGAGCCCGGAAAAATCTGGCGTTGTGTGGCCGGAGCGTTGGGGCCCTTGCGAGGGGTCAATGTTGTCGCCCTGACGTGAGAGCAAGCCCCAGGCCACTTGCCTGATGTGGCGTCAAATCCCTCTTTGATCTCGAAACCATCGGGCTCTCTAATCCCACCGGCTCTTGGTGTGTTGTCACAAAGGGCGTGCAATCTTTGCGAAATGCACCAAAGTCCCCAACCCTTTTGCGTTCTCCGCCCACAAGCCACCGTCCATGGATGATACCAAAATGCAGACGTCCGACTCACTTTGGGACGGCCCTGAGGGCCCAGGAACCACGTGACTCGCTGTTTGGGACGGCCCTAAT
>CAKZKQ010000053.1 GCA_937123825.1 uncultured Pseudomonadota bacterium | reverse complement strand
CATACACGGCGTACCGGTCGGGGCGCCCTTCGGTCTTGGTGGTCTTGATGTGCAGGCCTTTGGGCTTCTTCCCAGGCCGAAACGCCCGGACCAACGCCTTGCGCGTGCCCGCCACACCCACGGTGCGCTGCAGCTTCTTGGCGATCAGCCTCTTTTGCACAGCGTCGTCGGTGTCAAAGTACATCTGGACCAGCTTCTTGCTGTTCTTGGGCAGCTTGGTGTTGCGCGAAGCTTCGCGCTCCTCCTTGGCCTCTTCTCTGCGCCGCCGCTCCAGATCGGCCTTCTCCTGAGCCCGCTTTTCGCGCTCGGCCTTGGCTTTGGCGCGCTTGTCTCGCTCTTCTTTGGCCTTGCGCTTCTGCTCAGCCAGCTTTTGGCGGCGCTCCAACGCCTTTTGATGGGCCTGACGGGCCCTCTCGCGCGCTGTAAGCTTGGGCGGTGCCTCTTTGACGGCCTTGGCCGCCACCGCCTTATCGCCCTCTTTGGCCTCAACCTCTTTCTGGGCCGCCTCTTTATCGGGCGCCGCAGCGTCGGGCTTGGCAACCTCAGCCTCAGCGTTGTCGGCCTGCTGCCCCTCACCATTCTCGCTGGCATCTGCCTCTTTGGGCGCCTCACCCTGCTCCCCTTCGGCCTGGGCCACCGGCCCTTGGCCCTCGGGAGCCACCATACCAGCCTCGACCTCAGGTTTTGTGGGCTCGACCTCGGGCTTCTCCTCGGCAGAAGGCTCCGAGACCGCCACGACAGCGTCTCCCTTCGCCTCCACAGCCTCGCCACCGTCATCCCCGTCCGTTTCACCCGGCGCCACATTCACCGCCAACTCCTCGCCCTCTTCAGGGGTGTTGGGATCGGTGGGAAGCTCTTGCTCGGCCATGACCAAGGCGCTGCCGGGGCCCGGATCGCGCGGCTGGGGGATGTCCTGGTCTTGAAGCTCGGGATCTTCGTCGAGCGGCAGGATCAGATCGGGCGGCACCTCTTTGGCGACCTTGAGCTGGTGGGCCTGACGGCGCACAAAGAACTCACCGCTGCGCGTGCTGATGTAATCAAAGGCGATCACATCGCCCTCATCGTTGAGCGCAAGGCGGTAGCGGTCGCCGGGGCGAGCCCGACGGTTGAGATCGATGAGCGGTTTGAGGTGGTTGACCAGCGCCAGCGCTTCTCGGGGAGACAGACCGTGGCGGCGCAGCCTGGGGTTGAGCGTCTGACCTTTGCGGATCTTGCCTTGAAAGACAGAGTTGGGCTCTTGAAAGGGATCGGCCGTCACCACCCGGTGACTGGGCTCACCTTCCACAGGCTTGTCTTCAAGAAGCTCGTCCTCTTGTTCAGAAGCTTGCTCGTCCTGCGCGGCCTTGCTCGGCTCGGGCGCCTCGGACTGGTTTCCACAGGCCGCCGAGCCCAGAACCAGCACCATCGCCACAACGAGCCAACGCCGCAGTGCGTGTATATTCATGTGAACGGTCCTCGTGACATCATGTCATCGGCGAAGGCGTGCATCCTTGCGCACCTCCTCGATCAGAACCCTATGCCGGGCCCAGAATCATGTCAATGCGCCCACGCAAGCACAAGAGATCGCCCACCACCGGGACGACCCCATCAAACCACACCCACAACACCACAACCCCCAGGCAATCATCCCAGAGCAACACAGGCCAGCCCAAAGGCCAGCCTGAATCCACGCGCTATATAATGTTGGTGGTCAACCCAAACGCCCGACAGCGTTCAGGCGTAAGCTTGGACAACCTCAGTAGATGATCTCTTCGACAATGCGGTCGGCGATCTCGTTGGTGGGCGCATCTTCGCCCATGGCGCGGTCAAAGATGCCCAGCATGGTGTCGTAGATGGCGGTGGTGAGCTTGCGGCTCTTTTCGACGTTGTAGCCCTCAAACTCGCTGGCGACGTTGATCAGGCCGCCGGCGTTGAGCGCATAGTCGGGCGCGTAGAGGATGCCGCGCTCTTTGAGTTCCAGGCCGTGGCGGTCTTCGGCGAGCTGGTTGTTGGAGGCCCCGGCGACGATGTCCACCTTGAGTTGCTTGATGGTGTCGTCGTTGATGACCGCGCCCAGCGCGCAGGGAGCGAAGATGTCGGCTTCGACGCCATAAATCTCGTCGATGCCCACCGCAGTCGCGCCAAACTCGGCCACGGCCCGCTCGATCGCTTCGGTCCGCACATCGGTCACGATCAACTTCGCGCCCAGCTCGTGCAGCTCGCGCGCAAGGTGGTAGCCCACATTGCCCAGACCCTGGACCGCCACCGTGAGGCCTTCCATGTCATCGCGCTTGTAGCGGAAGTGCACCGCCGCCTCGATCCCCCGGCGCACGCCGTAGGCCGTAAAGGGCGACGGATCACCGCTGGCGTCCGCAGCGCCCGAACCCAGCACGTGCCTGGTCCGCGAGCGGATGATGTCCATGTCGCCGATCGATGTCCCGCTGTCCTCGGCCACCAGGTATTTGCCGCCGAGCGAGTCGATGAAGTCGCCAAAGGCCTCAAAGAAGGCCTGACGCTCGGGCCCATCGGCCGTCAGGTGCGCAGGACGCATGATCACCGACTTGCCACCACCGTGAGGCAGCTTGCTGATGGCCGCCTTGTAGGTCATCCCGCGCGCCAGACGCATCACGTCGCGCATCGCCGCGTCGCTGCTGGGATACGGGATGCAGCGGCACCCTCCGATGGCAGGCCCCAGCTTGAGGTTGTGCAGAGCCACAATCCCCTTCAGGCCAGTCTTCTCGTCATGAACGATGTGCAGCTCTCCGAACCGGAGCTGCTCGGCGTAGGTCATCAGATCCACGTCACTCCTCCTGACAGCAAAAATCCGAGGGGTCCACGGGCCCTTTGTCCCACCCCTCACGCCACCCCGATCCAAACAACAGGATCGCTGGCGTCCCCCTTGATCATTTGGCGCAATAGCACACGGTCCAAGGCTTTAACAAGCGCAATTTCTCCAACCATTTCCATTATTTGCATGACGCGATGCGTCATATAGACCCCCGCCACGACGACCTGCCTCAGGCTCACCGCGCTCCCCCCATAACGCACCCCGCTGGTTGCCTCTTTGGCGCTCTAAAAGAGGCACGCAAAAAAACCCTTAAGCTCTGAGGGGCCCTTCCGATGGGATAGACAGGAGGCCACACCAAAGGCTGGCGGACAGGGAAGTCCGGAGCATGGCCGTGGCCATCATTCAAACGACATTGAGCACCCTTCAGGGAGGAAGGATCCATGCCTGTTATTGTCAACACCAACGTCAACAGCCTCTTCGCCCAACGCAAACTCGGTAAATCCCAGGCGGGAGTGACCAAAAGCCTGGAACGACTGACCACCGGTATGCGGATCAACTCCGCCGCCGACGACGCCGCCGGCCTGGCCATCAGCACCAAGTTTGAAAGCAAGATCCGCGGCATGGAGCAGGCCCAGCGCAACGCCAACGACGGCATCAGCCTGCTTCAGACGGCTGAGGGCGCCATGAACCAGATGTCCGACATCCTCATTCGCATGAGGGAATTGGCGGTGCAATCTGCAAACGGCACCATCTCCGACAATGAGCGCAGCTTCCTCAACACGGAGCTGACGGCGCTGACCAGCGAGCTGTCCCGCATCTCGGACAACACCGACTTCAACGGAAAGAAACTGCTCAACGGCTCCGCCAGCTCGGGCATTACCTTCCAGGTCGGCATCAACAACGCCGCCGCAGACAAGATCACCGTCTCCATCACTGACATTGGCGTGGACAAGCTCGGTGGGGGTGGCAACTTCATCTCGGGGGCGTCGGTCTCCACGGTGGCCAAGGCCCAGACGGCGCTGACCACCATCGATGCGGCGTTCAACAAGCTGGCCACGGTCCGCGCCTCGCTGGGCGCAAGCCAAAACCGGCTCAACGTCACCATCGACAACCTCGGCTCGCGGATCGAGAACCTCTCGGCCTCCAACAGCCGCATCCGCGATGTGGACGTCGCCAAAGAGAGCGCCAACTTGACCAAGTACCAAATCCTGGTCCAGGCCGGTGTCTCCATCCTCTCGCAGGCCAACCAGACACCACAGGCGGCCTTGTCGCTGCTCGGTGGATAGTCCACGCACCCGCGGCCCCTCTGGCAGGGGCTAGGTTCTGTCTGACAATTGGAACCGAGTTCCGGCGAGCACGATGGTGTCGAGGTCGAGGAGGTGAGCACAGGCGGGTCTTTGACCCGTTGAGCACCGCCGACGACGACATCGGCATCATCGGGCCGTCGGGCGACGGGACAATTGTCAGACAGAACCTGGTCACTCCATTTCCCCCAAGCCCCACAAGGCGCGCCGTCATTGCGGTGCGCCTTTTCTTTCTCTGATGCGACACCGAGGGCGCTGAGAGTCTCTCACCAGAAAAGAAGCCAACACCGACCGTGACGGCATCCAGCGGGCAAACTTGCTCCAAAGACAGCGCTGTGGCACAAGAAGATCCGTTTGTTGATGGATGTTGACCCGGGAGCCACACCACCATGACACGCCTGAGCTTGATTTTGATCGCCCTGTCGGCACTCGCCGCGCTGACCACCAGCTGCACCGGAAGCCGCATCGACAAGCTCGGCGCTGAGGGCGAGCTTTGCCAGATCGACAACGACTGCCGCAGCGACTTTGTCTGCGTGTGCGGGACGTGTCAGCCATTGGGCACCACGGCAGACATCTGCGGGGGCGGCAACGTCAACAACAACGACCCCAACAATGATCTGAACAACGACTTCAACAACGACAACAACGACTTCAATAACGACAACAACGATTTCAACAACGACAACAACGACTTTAACAACGACAACAACGACGACTTCATCTTTGAGGCTTGCGAAGACCTGTGTGACTTCGCAGAAGACTGCTTTAACGAATCGGTCGGAGACGACTGCGCCCAAGAGTGCGGCCAGCAGTTCCAGAACAACGAAGACATCTTGGAGTGCTTCCTGGAGTTGTCCTGTGAAGAACTCTTTGAGGACGGCGGCCAGCAATGTTTTGAAGGCGAGAGCTTCTGCGGCGACGGGTTTTGCGACGACGATGAGATTGGCAGTTGTCCCCGAGACTGCGGCGGCGGAGACACTTTCTGCGGCGACGGCATCTGTGAAGGCGACGAGCCCGACTTCTGCCCAGACGACTGCTTTGGCGACGACGAAGTCTTTGAATGCCAGCAGATTTGCGAAGAGATCTTCTCTTGTGAAGAGTTCTTTGACCGCTGCGACGATGAGACCGTCTTTGACGCCCTGCAATTGTGCTTTGACGCCTGCCAGGACCGCGGCTTCCGCGACCAGGTCTTTGCCGCCGAGGGTTTGCCCTGCGAGAGCATCGTCCCTGCGGTCATTGATGGCTTTGGGCTGGACTGCCGCTGAGGGGTGTTTAAACCTCATGGCGTGATGCGCAAATGGTGAGCGCTGGAGAATACCTGCGCTGGAACACCAGCACAGTTCTCCAAGCCAATTGCCCACACAACAATGCGAATCAAGCCGCCAAGGGATGTCCCAGACAGCCCGCGGCCTTTGGATCGGGCCACTGGCCGCAAACCACAGTGGCCCGACCATGCATCCCTGATCACCATAAGGTCACGGCGCTCGACACCAGCGCCTGCACAACACGACCCCCAACAAGGAGGATCGCCCCATGGGCATCGAGCTGACCAGCAGCGCCGTCGGTCACATCAAATCTCTCTTCAAAGAGCACAGCCTGACCGACCACGTCGTGCGCGTGGCCATCAACACCGAGGACTTCAGCTACGCGCTGGACATCGTTGAGGGCACCAACAGCAACGACCGCACCTTTGACGTCGATGGCATCAAGGTCGTCTGCGATCCGCGCAGCTACCTCTACTTCGATGAGAACACCACCATCGGTTTTGACTCCAACCAGGGCGGCTTCACCTTTGATCCGCCCTCGATCAAGCCCTGAAACCGGAGGTCACGATGGCCAGACAGGACATGGACATCAAAGGTGATGTCATCGCCGAATTGGAAGACATCATCGACCCCAAAAGTGGCGCCAACCTCCTTGACGCGCTCATGATCGAAGAGCTGACCGTCAACAAAGGCCAGGTTGAGCTGCTGATGGTCTACGATGACCGCCCCGACAGCGAACGCGAGAGCCTCCAGGGCGACATCGAAGAGGCCATTGAGGAGATCGAAGGGGTTCAGGGCGTCGGTTTCTCGGTCCTGAACAACGCCGAGATCCCCTACACGACCCAAGACGAGACCCCACAGGCCCCCGCTGCGCTCGCCCCTGAACCGGCCGCCGCGCCTGCGGCCACCGCCGGCGGATTCTTGACCCTGGGACAACTCATCGAAGGGTCCGAAGATGAGATCGAGGCGGCTGCACAGGAAGAAGGCGACGACGGCGGCAAGCTGGAGCTTTACAGCGGCGGAGGCTGCGCCGCGGGCACCTCCACCGCCGCTTCCATTGCCGTCTCGACCCCCAAGGCAGCGCCAGCCCCTGCCCCCACGCTGAACCTGGCCGCCGCGCCCAAGCCCGCAGCCCCCACCACTGCCGGATCCGCGTCCAACGACAAGATCTGGATCGACCGCGATCAGTGGGAGAGCACCATCGTTGAAAAACGAGCCCTTGAAGTTCAGGTCCAGGCCTTGGAGATGCGTCTCCAAGCGCTTCAGGGCGCCCTGCGCTCGTTGATCGAAGGCTGACGCCGCCCCATCGACCGCCCGGTCGAGGTCAAAAGCCCACAAAAGCGAATCCAATTCACAACTTGATGCTCGCCCAACCTTGAGATACCCTCATTGAGGGTCATCCAACCAGGGCGAGCAGGCCAGTGACGGCCAGCGGAGCCTGTCTTGGATGGTCTGGCAAAAGCGTTGTGTCCCAGCTCTATCAACCCAAGGCCACCGTTCATGAAAGAGAGCGTCGCTCGCTGTCACCTCCTGGCCCGAGTCCTGGCCGCTGACGGCATCATCACCCCTGAGGAGCGCCAACTCCTGCAGGACACGATGGACAGTTTGGAGCTCGACGAAAAGGAGCGCGACGAGGTCACTCACTTTGAGAACACCAACGGCGCCGAGGCATCGCTGCGCAAGCTGCCCGAACCCCAGCGCCGCGCGTTCCTGGATGACCTGGCGCACGCTGCGCTCGTCGATGGCCGCCTGACGCCTCACGAAGTGGCCACGATCAAAGCCATCAGCCGGGGGCTGGGCTTTGATCAGGAAAGCCCAACCACACCATCATGATCCTTTTGCTGAGCCTGCTGCTGCTGGCAGCGGCGTGGCCGACGGCGCATCTGCTTGGCTGGTTGTTGGCCAGGACCTTGAAGGTCAGCCCTGGTCACATTCGGGAAGTCATGCCGGTCATGCCGGCCTCAAGACCCATCCGAGATCGCACAGAGCGGCGCTGGGACCGCAAGATCCACCGCGCCGAGCGCCTTTTGCTGGCCCGCTTTGCCCAAAACGGCGCCCAGGGCGTTCACGCCGCCGCGCTGGCCGCGCAGATCAACATGGACGTCACCATCGTGGAGGAGGCGCTGGCCAGGCTCCGCGAAGAGATCCCCTGCCGCCTGCGCATCACCCGGCGCGGTCTGATGCTCCACGACTTTGAGGCCAGCGACGTGGCCACGTTGCGCCGCCGCAGAGTCATGTCCTGGCCCCTTCGCGCCAGCCTCTTTGTCCTGGCAGCCTTTGCCAACATCGGCGCCGCCTGGCCCATCCTGGTCATGGGCTTTGGGGCCGCTGGTGTGCTCCAGATGATGGTTCTGGCCACAGAAGAAGACGCCTTTGGGGTCGGCGTGGCAGGCTTGATCGTCCTGGTGGTCTTTCTGGTCATCAACCTCGCCGCTGGATGGCTCACACACCTCTTGCTCACCCCCGTGCTGGTCTCAGGGCCCAGGCTCGGCGACGTGCAGAAGGATGAACCGCTGGAGCCACCCCACAAGCAATCCAACAAACGCACGCAAACCAACGACAGCACCAGCAGCTTTGCCTTCTGGAACATCTTCGGCTCGTCTTCTTCCAGCTCGTCGTCGTCTTCCTCATCAAGCTCGTCTTCGGACTCCAATGACGGCGCCGGCAGCTTCATCATCGTCATCATCCTGCTGATCATCATCGCCGCCTGTCTGGCCATCATCGGCGTCTGGATCCGCGGCTTGTGGCGCTCGGTGACGCGCCGCGACGAGACCGGCGACCTCTCCCCCACCGAGTGGATCCGGCAAGCCGACGCCATCGACTGGTACGAGCGCTACATCCCCACCAACGACCTCGTCCTGCGCACCTTCCGGGCCCTCTGGCACGTCTACACCCACCGCCGCCCACAAGACTCCAACATGGGCACCCGCGTGCTCTTGCTGGCGCGGCACAACGGGCGCGCCGTCTCTGCCCTGGAGATCGCCCTGAGCGAAGGGCTCTCTATGGACGAAGCCACCGAAGTCGGCGCTCGCCTTGTGGGCCTGACCGACGGCGAACTTCTCATCAGCGACGAGGGAGAGTTGGTCTTTGCCTTTCCCCAGGACGCCCTTGAGCAGGTCGAAGGCTGGTTGGCGGCGGATCTCAACGCCGAGTACCTGGATTTTGAAGGTTCGCGCCCCAGGCGGCGCTCCCAGCAAGAAGAACGCAAGGTCCCGGTCAACGTCGTGGGGCTGACGCGCAGCCACCTGGTGGCCACCGATCGGCTGGTCGCGGGGACCATCATGATGGCTGGGTTTGGGCTCGGCGCCGCAGAACTCATTCTGGGGGGAGGCGGCATGTTGGAGTGGGCCATTCAGGCCGTCATCAGCCTGCCGCTTGTGGCCATGGCCGCTGGCACCATGACGCTCAGCGCCCTGGCCCGCTACACCGCGCGCGCCTACGCCGCCCAGGGCATCCTCAGAGACTGCCGCCGGGCCATCTACCGCGCTTTGAACCAACACCTGCGGCGAGACAAGGCGGCCATGGACTTCAAAACCGCGCGCCAGCAGGTCGTGGACACCTTTGAGCCGTGCTGGGCGCCGAGCGCCAAAGACCTGGAGCGCGAGGCCAACGCCATTTGCGCCGATCTGGACCTCTCACCGGATCAAAACCTCATCAACTCGGGTGCCCACGCAGACTATTTTGCGTTGGGAGAGCTGTCTGAGCGGCTGCGGCGCGTGCGCGTCCAGGAATTTGAGGATGTGATGGGGCTGCCCGCGCAGCCTTATGGGGAGCAGGCGCAGGAGGAAGAGGATGAGGTCATCTACGACACCCAGGTCGTCCATGACCGCATCACGGTCCTGGCCTGAACGCCGTCACTGCGCTTTGGCCGCTGACGGCGGCGGCACCATCGGGGCGCGGCGGCGCTCGCCTTTGTTGGGCACCACCTCCACGTGAGGCAAGATGAAGGACGGGGTGACGATGGTCGTCGGCACCCAACCGGTCGGGTCAAGGCCCATGGCAAAGCCCCCAGCATTGGTCACACCGGGGCTGAGGTAGTTGTAGACGACCGGCTGGCGGCTGGTGACAGTGATTTCGCGCAGGTTGCGCACGATCACGTGGTTGAAGGTCACGCCCCGCAAGAGTTCTTCGGAGCCGTCTTTGTTGACCCGATAGACCAGCAACGGAGCGGGCATGCCGCTGCGGCTGGGCATCATCTGCGAAAAGCTCCCTCGGCTGCCAGTCATGTTGATGGCCTCATCCACAAAGCGGCGCACGATGATGGCGTAGTCGTAGCCCTCGTCGTTGGCCATGCTCAGCAGCTTCTTCTTCATCGCCGCCGGGCTTTGGCCTTTGGGTGCTTGGATAAAGAGGTTGCCGGGGTGGCCCATCAGGCGACCCATCAGCGGGCCTCGGGCGTGGCCGTTGGACTCTTTTTGCTTGCTCGACGGCACGCGGGTCATGAACGTGGCCTTCAAACGACCATCCTTGATCAACTCCACCTTCTGCGCAGGCACGCCCTCGTGATCCACGCTGTAGTGTCCCAGGAGCGTTGTCCCCTTGAAGTCCTTTTGCGCAGGATCATCGTAGACCGTCCAACCCTTGGGCAGCACCGGGCGGTCCATTTTGCGCAGGAAGTCGCGTCCGGGAGGCGCCATGCTGCCGGGCGAAAGCGGCTCTGGGGTGCCAGAGAGGTTCCGCGCCAGGAAGAAGCGCATCAACTGACCGGCCGCTTCGCCTTCAAAGAGCACGGGGCCGTCGTAGTCTTCCACCACGGGCGCTTCGCGCAGGGCTTTCAGGCGCTCAATGGCGCCCTCGGCCGAGGCCAGCAGCGCTTTGGGTGACGGGAGGCTGTCGCCGTCGCGCGCGATGAAGGACTCGGTGGCAAAGACCTCGACGCCGTCTTTGTTGAAGGCGCTGGCGGCCATGGCCACTCGGGAGAGCACCAACGAGGTGTCGGCGCGGTTGCCCTCGGTGTCCAGGTAGCGGCGGCGCACTTTGGCCACCAGCATCGCGGTGCCGTCGTGCTCGATGAAGTCGTGGGCGTTGAAGGCCTCTGAGAGTTGCCGGACAGTGTCTTCGGCGGCTTTGATGTCAAAGGTGGGGTCCATGGTGGGCTCCACGATCACGTGGGGTCCGACCTTGGTGTAGTCGGGCCGCGGCTCTTCGGCGCTGGGGTGCTCGCGCAGGTAGGCCTCTTTTTGCACCATCGCCTGGATGGAGTCTTTGTAGGCCTGATCGCTCATGAGCCACAACGAGCGGCGCAGGACACCCACGTCGTCATCCAGTGGGGGCGCGGCGCCTCGGCGGCCAAAACCACCAAAGAAGAAGGTGTTGGTGTTGTCCTTCTCGTAGCTGCCCACGCGGACGTCGGCCTTCAGCCGCCGCCAAAACTCCTGCTCGGTCACCGTCAGCGCGCCGCCGGTCGCCGTCACCACCGACACGTCAATGTCGATGACGGTGTACGCCACGCGGTAGGGCCCGCCGGCGTCTTCGAGGTTGAGTTCGGCCATGGAGCGGGCCATTTCGGCCTCCATGGCTTTAAAAATCAGATCATCCTGCTTGTCCTGGGCGGCGGCGGTGGACGCGGTCAGCCAGAGGCAGGTGGCCGCCAACACGGCGATGCCGTGGGTGGATTTCATTGGGTCACCTCCATCGGCGGCGCCGGCAGCAGCGGCCCTTTTTGGTTGAGTTTGGCTTTCTTCTCGATCTCCACCTCGGAGACCAGCAAGCTGGGGCTGGTGGCGCTGACCGGGACCCAACCCGACTCGGCGCCGCAGAAGCCATTGAAGACCTGGTAGTCGTCGGCCGAGGCGATGATCTTCTGGAAGACCGTCTTGGGCGTACCCGCGATGTCCACGCCGCGAACCAGCTCATCGGGGCGGCCGTCTGCAAAGACCCGATAGACCATCAAGGGGGTGACCTTGAATGCCTGGGGGCTGAAACGGGCCGTGTTGGTGAACCCGCCTGAGATGTCCTCAAAGACATAGCCAAAGGGCTTGCCTTGACGCTCAAGCTCTTCAACAAGCAAGGCCCGCAGGCGCTCGTAGGAGACCGAGTGTGAGGGGGTGACCATCAAATTGCCCTGACGCGCCACAGCGCGGCGGCCCACCTGGCGGCGGCCATGGCCGTTGGATTGGCGCACCGCCGCCAGGGGCAGGCGAGACGTCAAGAAGCTTTGCAGTTCGCCATCTTCGATCAGGCCCACGCGCTGGGCGCGCACGCCTTCGTCATCAAAGCGGTAGTGTCCCGAAAGCTCTGTGCCGTTGTAGGTGTAGGCCGTTGGATCGTCGGTCACCGACAGGAAGGTCGGCAGCACGACCTTGCCCAGGTCGCTGGTGAAGGTCTGGCCGGAGTGCTCGTCGCGTTGGCGGTGGCCCTCGATGCGATGTCCAAAGATCTCATGGAAGAAGACCCCGGCAGCGCGGCCCGAGAGGATGACCGGACCGACCCAGGGCTCCACGACGGGCGCCGCTTTGAGCGCCGTCAGGTCCTTGATCATGGTCGAGATCTGGTCTTTGGCCCACTGATCATCGGGCAGCCCCTGGGGAGAGCGGGCAAAGGCGCTCTCAAAGCGCGCCAGGTCCATGCCGTCATCGGCCAGCGCCTCGGCGCGCAGGCTGATGCTGTAGCGGCGCTCGCCGTACTGAAGCTCGGTCCCTTCGGAATTGATCATCAAGGTGTTGATGGTCGAGGCCCGCAGCGACACGCCAGAAGAGAGCACGTCGGTGGCCTGACGAAACGGCTCGGACCACGTGCGGATCCGGTCTTCCCAGGCTTTGTCATCAAGCTCGTGGGTCAACCAAGGCTCGCGGTAGACCACGGGCTCTTCTTTGGTGAAGTCGCCCGAGTCGTCGGCTTCTTCGACGCTGACCTGCTCGTTGGCCTTGACCCGCAGGTAGGCCTCGGCGGCGTCGCGGTACGTCTCTTCAGTGATCCGCCAGAGCATCTTGCGCAGCGCCTGGGGATCGTCGTCGAGCGGCCCGGTGCGGGAGGCAAAACCGCCCCCGCCGCCTCGGTTGCGGTTGGTGTTGTCAAAGTCGTAGTCGCCCACGCGGATCTCGACTTCAATGTAGCGGTTGACGCCGTCGGTGCGCGAGACCAGCGCGCCGGAGCTGGCTTCGATGGCGTCGCTGTGGACCTCGGTCAGGGTGAAACCGATGAAGTAGGGCGGCAGTTGGGTCTTTTCGGCCAGGATCTTCTTGTGGCGTTCAAGCTCCTGCTCCAGGGCGACCATCAGCGCGTGTCGCTCGGCGTCCTTGTGCTCGCCATCGGCGCCGGGCCTGGGCGCCAAGGTCGGCGGCGTCGCAGGCTTACCCCAGTCGGGGGCGGCCGACAAGGCGCGCGCCCCCTGGTCGGGTTTGATGGCGGGTTCGGGCGTCGAACACCCACACGCCAACCCCAGGAGCGCCAGCGCTCCCACCAATCTCCTCATGAATTCATCTCCCTGAATCCTGCGCTCAACAACCTCTGCGGCCGTCGGCGCGTTGAACAACGCGTCGGTCCTCACGAACCCTCTGCCCAGCGGACAAACGGGCTGATTTCCCCCACAACCCACGTAAAAATCACCGTCGGTCCGTCCGAGACAACGCTCATCACGGCGCAAATCCATGGGTGTGGTGTTGGGCACACTCCAGACAACATGACATGGACCCCAATCCATGCCCAGAATCCTCGAGACGCACGCCAGAACACATCCAGCCTGCGTCGTCACTCATAGAAGAGCCTCAGACACATGCGACTTAGAGGAAGCGCGCGACGAGCTCCTTCATGATCTCGTTGCTGCCGCCGTAGATCTTCTGCACGCGGCTGTCGGCAAAAATCCGCGCGATGGGATACTCCATCATATAACCGTAACCGCCGTGGAGTTGGAGGCATTCGTCGGCGATCTCGCACTGCTTCTGGGTCGTCCACCACTTGGCCATCGCCGCCCGCTCCACCGTCAACTCGCCGCGCATCAACTCCAACAAGAGTTGGTCCACAAAGACGCGCGCGATGGTGGTCTCTGTCTTGGCCTCGGCCATCTTAAAGCGGGTGTTCTGAAAGCCCATCAAGGTCTTGCCAAAGGCCTTGCGCTCTTTGACGTACTTCAGCGTGATGTCCAACGCGTATTCCATCGCAGAAACCGCCGCCAGCGCAATGTAGAGGCGCTCCCAGGGCAACTGATCCATCAACTGGAAGAAACCCATGCCCTCGTTGTCGCCCAGCAGGTTCTCCACCGGCACGCGCACGTCTTCAAAGAAGAGTTCGGAGGTGTCGTGGCTGTGCAGGCCAAGCTTTTCCAGGTTTCGACCGCGCGTGACGCCCTTGGAGCCCTCGTCTTCGGTCTCAACCATCAAAAGAGAGATGCCTCTGGCCCGCTCGTCGGGGTCGGTCTTGGTGACCACACACAAGAGGTTGGCGTGTTGGCCGTTGGTGATGAAGGTTTTGGAGCCGTTAAGGACGTAGTGATCACCGTCGCGCACGGCGGTGGTGCGCACGGCTTGCAGGTCAGAGCCCGTGCCAGGTTCTGTCATGCAGATGGCCGTCACCAGCTCACCGGTGGCCATCTTGGGCAACCAACGCATCTTCTGCTCTTCTGAGCCGTACGACAGGATGTAGTGCGCCACCAGACAGTGCACGCCGATGCCAAAGCTGGCCGCGCCGGTCTTGATCTCCTGGTCGGCGATGACGGTTTCGTGCAGGTAGCTGCCGCCTGCGCCGCCGTACTGCTCGGGGATGCTGGCGCAAAGCAGGCCGTTCTCCCCGGCGATGTTCCAGGCGTCGCGGTCGGCCATCCCCTGCTTGTTCCAGCGCTCGGCGTGCGGCACAAACGCCTGTTTGAAGAACTTCCCAACGTGCTCTTCAAAAATTTGCAGCTCTTCGGTCATCCACGGTGACTTGTATCCTTTGAACATGCTCTCCCCCTTGTCAGCCTTGTCATTGCTCCATCATACATGTCCACCACAACCGCACCCAACGCCGCTTCAAGGCGCCGCGTCCTGGGCTTCAAACTTCTGGCTCAAAGCCACAATCTGCGCCCGAATGGCCACGCGTTCGTCGTGCAAACGCCCAAAGAGGCGACGGCGCGTCAAAAAGAGCGCCAGGCCCCGCGCTGCACCCATAACCTCACCAAAATACTCCAAAAACCGCAGCGCCACCCAGGCCGACAGCGGCGCCACAAGCGCGCCCACCACGCCAGCCCACCACAGCCCCGTCGCCCACCAGCACCCCACACCGGCCAAAACCCAGGTAATGGGGTAGAGCACCAACGCCAGCAGGATCTTCAAAGTCCCCAACATGTCGTTGTCGCCTTTGTAGAGGCGCAGTGCCATGACGCGCGTGACTTGATAAGCAGGACCGTGCACCACCGCGCCGACCGCCGCCACCGGCAACATCAGCGCCAGCGCCAGGAAACTGCTCAGCGCGTAGCGGATGCTGCCCCACCAGGTGAATTGATCCGGCGAGAGGTGGTCGCTGTCCAACCCCAACCGCTCCAGGTCCCGCTCGTAGCGGGTCACGCGGCGCTCCAAGGCCTCCACGGGGGCCGGATCGCGTGCTTTGAGCGCGTAGTAACCTTCAATGAGGCGCTGCTGGACCTCGAAGCTCTCAAAGAGGGTCGGATCTTCATCGTCACCGTCGGTGGCCGCCAAAATTTTCTCTACGCGCTCCACCATCCCCAGCGCCTCAGCCCGCTCGGCTTGCAAGGTCACCTCAGCCAGCGACTGGCCGATTTGGTCGGTCAAGGCGCGCACCGCGTCACGCGGCGGCTCGCCGTCTGACGCCATCTCGACGCGCGCGGCCTCGATCGGCTCTCCAAAATAGACCAACGCGTCGCTGCGGAAGATCCCCTTGGCGTTGTAATAGAGCCCGGCGGGCACAATCAGGAGGCGGTCAAGCTGTGCCCCCAGACCAATGCGCGCCGCACCGGTCTTCATGGGCTGAAGGTGGGGGGCGTTGTGGGAGATGCCTTCGGGGAAGAGCGCCAGCGACCCTCCCCTTGAGAGCAGCTCACGGCACAATCGAAAGGTCTTGCTGTTGTCTCCGCCGCCGTCCTGCTTGCGGTAGACGGGGATGCTGTCAAAGGCGCGGGTGATGGTGCCCACCACCGGGATGGACCAGAGCGTGGATTTGCCAAGGAAGGACACAGGCCTTGGTGAGAGGCAAAGCATGAAGGCTGGGTCAATCAGGGCGTTGGGGTGGTTGAGCACAAAGATGACCGGCCCGTCTTTGGGGACGCGCTCGATCCCGGCCAACTCAATGCGGCGGAAAAAGATGCGCAGCACCACACTAAAGACCCACGTAAAGACCTGTCGGATCATCGCCCTCCCCCGCTCCATGCCCATATCGGCCGCCCGACGCCCACCGACGCCGCGACGCTCACCCAAAGTTTGTCATGAACCACCATGATGCACCCTCCACACAACCACAACCACGCCCCCAGAACAACCGCACCACGTGCCTTGAAGCCTCGCCGGCGGCTCCTTAAGCTCCTGTGGGCCCTCGCGCCGGGAGCATCACAGGAGACCAGCGATGAAATCCACAACCGACCGACAGATCAACACCGTTTTGCTCGACGCCGACGGCGTCATCCAGAGCACCCCAGACGGGTGGCTGGAGCGTGTGGGCGCGCTTTGCCCAGAACCTGCACGCGCTCGGGACTTCCTTTCGGCTCTTTTTGCCGCCGAGCGGCCCTGCATGAAGGGGCAAGGACACTTTGAGACGGCGCTGGATGGGGTTTTGAAGCAATGGAAGAGCCGGGCGAGCCTGAACGATGCGTTGGCGCTTTGGACTGAGATCAAGCCCGACCCGGAGGCGATGCAAACGGTGGCGCGTCTGCGCGCCAGCGGGCTGACGGTGGCGCTGACCACCAACCAACAGGCTTACAGAGCTTCACACATGCTCGACATGCTGGGGTATGACACGGCCTTTGACCACACTTTCTTCTCGTGTGATTTGGGCCACGCCAAACCCGAGGCGGGATTCTTTGTGGCTGTGCTTGAGCGTTTGGAGCTGGCGCCGCACAAAGCGCTCTTTGTGGACGATGGCCAGAAGAACGTTGAGGCCGCCAGACAAGTCGGGCTGCATGCGCAGCACTTTGCGTTGGGACAGACGGCCACTCCACTGGCCACTGTCATCCAGCGTGCTCTGTCACCCATGTGAACCAAAGACCACAGCGGCAACCCCACACACCACCCCATCCACCCCACACAATGGCACTGGGAGCTTTGGATCCGGTTGATGGCATGCGGTGTGCTAGTCCCCCTCCCTTCAAAACGGAGGAATGACGCATGAAAAAGGTGTGGTTTGCCATCCAAACAATCCTTGTGGTGGCCTGTGTACTTGCAGGGTGTGCGGACACAATCGAGGAACCGCTGCCCAAAGACATCAACAACACAGAACCCGACGCGATGGTCATTCAAGACGTCGAAGGGATTGAAGATGCTCGCCCCGACGCCGAAGAAGCCGACACGACAACACCCGACCCACCAGACACAGGAGACCATGAACCCGATCTGCTCGACCCGGAAGACATCATGGACACGAGCGATGACGACGCTGAGCCCGATGATGTTATGGAAGAGCCAGACGCTGCGGAACCTGATGCTTCCGACCCCGATGACGCCGTAGAGGACATGGAAGAACCCGACACTGTGGAACTCGACGTCGAGGAACCCGATGCGGCGGAGCCTGACGCAGTGGAACCAGATGCTTCCGAGGAAGTTCCACAGGACACCGACAACGACGGCATCGCAGATGTGGATGACAACTGCCCGTGGCTCCACAACCCAGGGCAGGAGGACACCAACAATGATGGGCGGGGTGATGCATGCACCGCACCGTGCCAGGCAAATTCATTGACCCGGAACATTGTCCTTGAAGGCGACGTGACGACCGCCGCGCTTGGGGGCATCACGGTCCTCAACGGCGATTTGTTGATTGTGGACACCGAACTGACATCACTCCAGGGGCTTGAATGCCTGGAAGAGGTGACGGGGGATGTGCGACTGATCGGCAATCGCCGTCTGGAAAACGTCGATGCGCTCAGCGCCCTGAGGGAGGTTGGGGGCGACCTGGAAATCGGCGGCTTTTTGCAAGACCGGTTTGATGATCACACCGAACCCGACTTCAACAACATTGAAGATGAATGTCCCCCACTACAGAGTGGCAACAACGCCCTGACCAGTGTGCGCGGCCTGAACAACCTGCAAACCATCGATGGAAGCTTGAAGCTCCAGGACAACAACGCGCTGCAAGCGCTCGATGGTTTTGGGGCGCTGCGCCGCGTAGAACGAGACCTGCTCCTGGGCAATACACAACTGCGTCACTTGGGTTCAGAGGCGTTCGCCAGCCTCGAACACGTGGGACGCAGCCTGATGGTGTATGGAAACGAGCGGTTGGAGACCATTGAGGGCTTCAACAGGCTGGAGATCGTTGGGAGACATCTGACCTTTGCAGGAAGGATCATGGGTCGTCCAGATGAGCACTATTGCCCCGGCTATCACGGCTACAACTCTCCACAGTGTCAGACCTTTGTCTTTCCACCATGCGTAATCAGCGTCCGTTACGGCAACCCAAACCTGCAGCGCATTGCTGGGTTTGAACGCCTGACGTCGGTCAGCGGAGATTTGTCGTTGGTGGAGCACCCTGATCTGGAAAGGGTGCGACTGCCGTCTTTGGAGCGCGTGGCGGGATCGCTGAAGCTTGGAGGGTTTGTGTCGTTTGAAGAATGCAGAGGCTTTGGAGAGCGGTGCTGGAACATCCCGCACCCGGCGGGGTTGGGCCAAATGACCGACGTGGATGGTTTTGAGCAGCTGCGCACGGTCGGGAGCCTCTTTATTGAGGCCAACCCTTTGCTGGAAAGCGTGCGACTGCCGTCTTTGGAGACTGTTGCGAGGGACTTCACCTTTGGCGGACGCCGAAGCTATGTCCGATTTGCGACGGCTTTTGAGAGCATTGAATACCGCGACTTTGACAACGGCCCGGTGGACACCATTGACCTCAACGCATTGAACTCAGTGGGACAGGACCTGTGGCTCTCAGGAGAGGGTCCCTGGGAGGAAGCGCTCCATGGTTTGGAGCAGGTCGGCGGCTCATTGCGGCTGGAGGGGCTGGAGAGCGCCCAGGTGGGGGGCCTGGAGGCGCTTGAGTCCATCGGCGAGGATCTGGTGGTGCAGCGCAACCAGGCGGCACAGGCGTTGGTTGGGATGGATGCGCTGGTGTCCATTGGCGGCGACGTGCGGGTTGGAGATCCTCCGGTGGCGCTCGACAGCTTTTGCAATACGATAGAGGACCTGGGCAACCCGCTTTTGGCGCAGATCGAGGGATTGGAGACTTTGGAGGCGATCGGCGGTCGGTTGATCGTCATCGACAACCCACTGCTCTTGCCCAACGCGGCCCAGGAGCTAAGCCAACGCCTGGGCGATGAAGGTCAACCCCATGTCTTGTGTGGTGATTGGACGCCTCAGTGCCCGCTGGTCTCACAAGAGGGCTACGCGTTCCTGTGTTTTTGACCATTGAGACAGGAAGCCGCGCCCTGAGGCGCTGGTTTACTGACAAAGCACAGGGCTCAATCCAGCTTGATGTTCTCGTCGGCAGGTTTCCAGTCTTCGCCCATCAGGCGCTGACCTTCGCGCAGGATGGCATCGTAGCGCACGGCCCAGGACTCGATGGCCAGGGCGCATTCGAGGCTCAATCCCAGGGTCTTGCGCAAGGCGCTCATGGCTTTGCGCTCGGCGAAGCTGAAGGTGTTGTCGGCCTGGGCCAACATGAAGC
The DNA here is from genome assembly GCA_937123825.1 of uncultured Pseudomonadota bacterium. Lineage (GTDB taxonomy): Bacteria > Myxococcota_A > Bradymonadia > Bradymonadales > CAKZKQ01. The sequence goes on along the minus strand of CAKZKQ010000053.1, from coordinate 23,052 downwards.
AGTCCCGATAAATGGCGCGGCGAGTGACGTGTGAAGAGTCACCCACAATGACGTTGAGGTCGTTGGGTGGGTCTTTGAGCAGAGCGTCGGCATCGACCCCGAACTCGGCGGCCTGTTTGCGAATAAAGTCCTCTTCCACCGGGTCAATGCCATCGACAGCAGCGATGGCGGTCAAAAGCCGGATGTACTCCCGGACATCAAAGCCTCTCAGTTCTTTACTGAGCATCTGGCGAGTCTCCTCCTGGGTCACAAGCGCGTGGGTTTGGACCACGGTCGTATCTTTGCGCAGAGCACCTTGGGAACCAAGTTAGTCACTCTGCGCCCGCTGTCCAGAAAGCCTCGTGGCGCAAGGGTTGTTCTTCCAGGCTTGGGCCATCGTCTCGCAAAGCGTCAGAATGCAAGCTCTGCATCTCCGTTGCACTCAAAGGTGTCCCCTGGGACTGTCAGCGTACGGGTCTCATCGCCGTGGACGATGGTGTATTCGCCTTCGTCCAGTGGCGGGATGGTGCATTGGGCCGAGAAGATGTTGCAGTCGGAGGTGCAGCCGGTGGTGATGAGGTCCACAGGGGCGACGCGGGCAAAGCTGTCAATGATGATCCTGTCGCCATCGACAGTGACGGTGCAATTGGCCTTTTCGAGCTTGTCACATGAACTGGATCCACAACCAAAGGCCACCACGACCCTTAAGGGTTCGTTGGCGCTGACCGTGCTGGTGCGCCCACTCAACGCAGAGCCTTCATTGCCGATACAAAGGTCGCCTTCGTCTTTATAGATGGTGTCGGTGGCGATGCAGGCGCTGGTGGTCAACGCCGCGATAGAAAGAAGCGCACATACCAGAACATGGATCGAAAGTTTCATGGACTCTCCATAAAAGGGCGTTGGGATGGCACATCTCTCTCATGCGCAGCATCGTAGCCAGATGGGGTTTTGAGGACAAATCCCATATCAAAATAAGCTCGCCTGCAACGCTCTCAACGCTGTAGAGGGCCTCGATGGCCTTTTGTGACCCCACAACCGGCTTCTGGTCTCAAAAAAGGCAGGTCAGAGCAACCCAAAGACTGCCCCGACCTGTGGGCCACAGGGTAATGGGCGCCGTGGTGCCAGAACGGTGCAAAAGGTCACACCAAAGCCAAGCCAAAAGGCTTTATTCCAGGCTTTGGTATCCGTCGGTGATGAAGGTGGTGGCGATGCTGTAGAAGTTGCAACCGCGGATTTCAGCAAGACGCAAGTGGCAGTTCAACGCTGTGCACAAGGGCATTCACGGAGGGGATGTGAGGACGCAGCCGTCGGCCAGCAGCTCGGGGCGGTACTCAAAGTGCATGGTGTCGTAGTGGTACCACTTTCCGCCCCAGACAAAGCCGTGGCGCTCAAAGATCTCCACGACCTCCAGGGGAAAGCGGTTTTTGTAGGGCAGCGGCGCCCCGGCGGGCTTTCGAGCCCACTTCCAGTAGTCCGAAAACTCCACCCCCACATCCACGGCAATGGCAAAGCTGTGTGAGCTGAGCCGATCGGTGCCCTTGATGGTGCGCCAGACAAAGGTCCCGGAGGTCTTCTGGGCCATCTTGCGGATGGGTTCTGGGAGGGCTTCAATTTCGTCAGAGACGGCCTTGAGTTTTTTATCGATGCCGTTGACACCGGTGACCAGGATGCGCCGGTTGACGGTCTTTGGCATCCAGAAGACGGGCACAAGGGTGCGGCTGACGGCCTTGGCGTCCTGGCCATACATCTTCTTAAAGAAGGGTTCATGGCGAGCTCGCCCTGGGTCAAAATCCTGGGGAGGTTCGGGGTATTGGGTGCCAATCAAGTAGCGCTGCTTCATCTGGTCTTCCAGATCGGCCCCTTCCAGAAACTGCGCGTGGGTCTTGTGGGCTTTGCCGTCGTCGTAGGCCATTTTGGTGCCGTCGCACCAGTGAATGGCGTTGGCCGACACAGAGCAGATGTGTTCGGGGTAGGCAGCTTTGAGGCACTTGAGCCCTTGCGGGATCGACGCAGTGGCTTTGAGTTCGTCTACCGGTGAAGGTTTGTTGGGCGCTGGGGGTGACTTGGGCTGTGCCTGGGGTGCAGGCTCGGGGACGGCGGCCGCAGGTGAGGGGGCATCGTCGCGGCGGCCTTTGTCATCGCTTTGGCAACCCGAGGACAGGCCAAGCAGCAAGAGCGCAAGAACAATAGCGCCTGGCCGCGCCAGGATCACCATTTGTCGATCACCTGCTTGCGCTTGTTTTTGTTGGACGCGGCCCCGCGACGCGAATTGCCTTCGTTGGCCGACTCTCGCAGCTCTTTTTCCTTCTTGAGGGTGAAGGTCAGTCTGGGAGTGTCGGCCGGGGAGACATCGACCAGGACAGGGACATGCCCTCCCATGCGCAGCCACATGGAGCGGGTGCTGGCCTGATCGTCTTTAAACTCGACCACAAAGGGCGTGGTGCCGACCGACTTGTCGTTGATTTCAACGTCGGCGCCAGGGGGCAGTGAGGCGACGATGACCTTGACGACGTCGCCGTCCTCAACGGCAGCCGCTGCCGCAGCCGGCTCTTTGTCGACGCTGGGTTGGGGATCTTTGTTGGAAGAGTTGTGTTTGTTGGGTTTGGAGTCTTCGACGCTGTCCTTGGGATCGGTCGGCGGCGATGTTGGTGCGCCGTCCTGGGGCTCTTCACCAAAAGTCAGCGCGCTGGCTTGAATCCAGACGCCGATGGCTGCCCCAAAGGCGAGCACAGCCAAGCCACCGGTCAGAAGCAGCGCCCAGTTGATGGGCTGGAGGATGGCCGGTGGGCGGTTGTCGCCCCCAGCAGGAGCGTAGTCCAAAAGCGCCGTGTGATCCTGGTACTGGGCCAGATCGGGCATGGCGGTGGTGGGCATGTCGGCAAAGACGCCAGGATCGGGGCCTGGGGCGCCTGCGCGAGCGCGCTTTGACGGCATCATGGTCGGCTGCACGGGTGCAGGCGGCGCGGCGGTCGGCCTGACCCCGGTGGAGTGGCCTCTGGCAGCGGCTTGATGACGCGAAGCGCGCGGGGGTCCGGGCGGTCGCAGGAGGTTGAGCGGCGGCGCTGGCGCCGCGCGGTGCTCCTGGCTGGGGCTCAGACGCAGCCCCATCTCTTCGAGCTTGCGGCCGCTCCACTCGGTGGTTTTGTCATCGTCAAGTGCAGGCGCAGGTGGGATGGCGGCCACAGGGCCTTCTTCATCCTCGTGCCCCCAGACGATCATGGCCGTGTTTTCCTGGGAGGGTTCTCCCTCGGAGAGACTGGAGGCCGGGACCGCCTGATCTTCGTTGCTGGTGTGCCTGACGGGCAAAGGCGTGTTGGGGCCAGCAAAGTCGGGGCTGCTGTTGGGGTTTAGCCAGTCCTCAGCCAGCACAGGCGTGGCCGCTGCGGCCCCAACCTTGCGCCGCTCCAGGAAGCGATCAAGGCGCACCAACTCAGGGCCGGGGGTCTCCATGCCGGAGACGTCGATTCGACCGAGCATGTCGCAGAAGCGCCGTGCATCGGGCAGGCGCTTGGTGTGATCAAAAGACAACGCTTTGATGATCAGCGGCGCCATGGGGCCTTGGAGCAGATCAACGGGCAGCACCAGGTGGCCCCTGGTGTGGACCATGATGCACTCAAACGGGTTGCGATCGCCCAGCACCGGGCGGCCCGTGAGCGCTTCCACGAGCACCAGGCCCATCTGGTAGACGTCCAGCGTCGGGGTGGCGATGCGCTTGTCGAGGTATTCGGGCGGCAAGTAGCGCGGCGTGCCAAAGATCTGCCCTTTGGCGGTCTGGCTGGTGGCCTGAACCGCTCGAACACGGGCCACACCAAAGTCCACCACCTTGAGCGCTTCGCGCTCGGTGCCGGGGTTGGTGATGAAGAGGTTGGCAGGCTTGAGGTCGCGGTGAATGATTTGAAGCCGGTGGGCTTCGGCAAGCGCCTCAAGGCACGACACAAAGAGCCGCTGGGCCCGCTGGGGGCTCATCGGTCCGTTCTGATAGAGTTCGCGCTTGAGGGTGTGGCCCTCAAGCAGCTCCATTACAATGAACGGCTGATGGGTTTGGTGGGTCAGCCCATAGTCAAAAATGGTGACGACGTTGGGGTGGGTGATCTGTGCGGCCGATTTGGCCTCCAGAAGGAACTTCTCCTCGACCATCCGGCGGACTTCATCGTCTTCGGTGCGGTTGAGGATCTTGATGGCGACCGGTCGGTCAATGTTGAGCTGCCGACCAGTGTACACCTTGGCAAATCCCCCCTCGGCCAGGAGGCCATCGATCACGTACCGCCCTTCAAGGATGACACCTGATTCAAAGAGAGGCAGGCTCCCTTGATTGGATTTGTTCCTGGTCATGGACACTTGATCACCGCGAGTCGACGCATTGGACCCCACAAGGCCTGCTATTACTTCTGACACATCGACAAAATCAAATCAAGGCATAATTCAGCCTTAGCTGTAATTGTTCAGCGAAAGTTTAACGCGTCACCATTTATCAAGAACGGGCTTGGCCCGCTCTTTCTTTGGCGCCTTTTTAACGGGTTGCTTGACCGGGGCTTTGGGGCGAGGCTTGGGAGGTGTGGGGTTTGGCTTCACCACAACAGGAGCCTTACGCGCATCGAGCTTGACGGTCATGCTGGGGGCATCCTGGGGCGAGATATCAACCTGCACCGTGCGGAAGCCGTCCTTCTCAACCTGGAGTTGACGAGCGTCTTGCTCGCCGTCTTTGAAGCGGACTTTATAGGGTGTCTTGCCCACCTCCGCGTCAAACTCTTTGACGCTTGCACCCGCCGGAATGGTCGAAAAGAGAACCACTGTGTCCTTTTTTTGCGCTGCCGGGGGTTCAGAGTCCACCTCTGAAGCTTCTTCAGGATCGGGTATCACAGCGCCAGACCCCTCGATCGGATCGGTGTTTGGCTGTGGGGGGGCTTGTTCACCGTCGCCTTTGTCGATCGCCGCAGGTTCAATCACGGGGGCTGCGGTGGGGTTGTAGACAATGGCGCTGATGAGGCATGTCAGCGATCCGGCGAACATAATGAATCCGCCAATCATCAATGCGGTGATCACCCACGGCCTGCGCACGTCCCAGGATGCGCCGGGTGCCAGCGCGGCGGCTGGCGCCGAAGGCATCGGGGGCCGACGCGGCACCGCGCCGACCACGGTGGCTCCAGCCGTCATGGGTCCGTCGACAGTGGGCGCCGGCGGCAAGTTGATGGAGACTTCCATTGAAGGGGCGACGCCGACTCTGGCCGCCACGGCCTCGTTGAGCTTGCGGCCGCTCCACTCCGTGGTCTGCTCTTCGTCCAGATCGTCTTGACCAAGCCTCTGCTCTGCGGCCTGCCCGGCAGGGGCCATCCCGAGTTGGTGGGCCATCATGGGGACATGCTGGCGCATGTCCACCGGGACCGTCGCGCCGCCGGGCTCAAAGCCGCCACCGGGGGCCTGGACCGAGCGCTGCTCGCCAGTGGAGCGAGGGGCGCCGGGCTCGAGCGCTCTGGCGGCGACGCTGCGCACCCCACCCGAGAGATCAGACAGGCGCCGCAGCGCCGCTCCCGGAGGCTTGACGGCGGAGAAGTCGACCGACATCAGCGACTGGCGCAGCTGGCCAGCGTTGGCAAAACGGGCGGTGTGATCAAGCTCCAACGCTCCCAGGATCGTTGGCCCCAGCGGACCACCGATCAGATCGTCGGGGACGGAGAGATCGGCGGTGGTGTGGACCCTGATGCACTCAAACGGGTTGGCCTCGGTGACGACTGGCCTGCCTGTGAGCATTTCGATGAGGATGAGCCCCATCTGGTAGACGTCCAGCGTCGGGGTGGCGATGTGGAATTTGAGGTACTCGGGGGCCAGGTAACGGGGCGATCCAAGGAGTTGGCCGTTGCCGGTCTGGCTGGTGGCGTTGGCGGCGCGCACGCGGGCCACCCCGAAGTCCAGGATCTTGAGCATCTCCTGATCGGTGCCGGGGTTGACGATGAAGAGGTTGGCAGGCTTGAGATCGCGGTGCACGATCTGCAAGCGGTGGGCCTCTTCGAGCGCCGCCAGGCAGCCGGCAAAGAGCTTCAGGGCACGGCGAGGCTCCATGGGGCCGTAGTGGCGCACCTCCTGGGCCAGGTTGTGGCCCTGGAGCAGCTCCATGACGATGTAGGGCTGGCGCTGGTGCCCAATAAGACCGTAGTCAAAGACCGTCACCACGTTGGGGTGGGTGATTTGGCCCGCCGACTGGGCTTCCAGAAAGAACTTCTCCTCAACCAACTGACGCGCGCTCTCGTCGGTGGGGTTGAGGACCTTGATGGCCACGGGGCGAGCGATGTTGAGTTGGCGCCCGGTGTAGACCTTTGCGAACCCCCCTTCTGCCAGGAGTTGGCCGATCTCATAGCGCCCATCAAGGACGGTCCCCGCCGGGATCTGCGGACTGGGGTTGGTGTGTGGCGTGGTGCTCATCAATGGCCCGTTGAGGCGGTGGACTTCCAGAGCCGGAAGGTGGCCGTGGTCAGCGCGAGATAGAAACATCAACGTTCGCCCGACACAACCACTCAAATACTATCTACATCATTAACAGCGAGGTCAAGGTTCGAGCGCCGCTGACCCCAGCAGGGAGACTTCTTGAGACATCCCCATCCCTGACCTATCATGGTTTGCAACACGGCACACAGCGCCCATCGGCTGGCACGGGCGCGCTGGTGAAGCTGCGGAGCATCGCAAGAGGCTGCCCATGAGCGCCAACGTGCGAATCAACAACCTCCGAGATCTCCTCTATCGGCCGCCCGAGCGGAGCGTCTGGCTAGAGATCTGCCGCACCATCCACGATTGGCCACGCGGCGATGATCTCGACGTCGCCATGGACTACTCCAAACAACTGCTCGATCGATGGCCCGATGACGCCCGAAAAGCGCTCGGATCATGGTTCAACACCAGCGCAGAAGGCTACAACAGGCTCTGGCCGCTGGTGCGATCGCTCGAATTCTACTTTGAAGGGCTTCAAGATCAGGGCGCCATGGCCCTGGCGGCCTCAAAACGCCTGCGACACATCACCCACTTGAGCCTGCCGCTGAACAACATCGGCCCAGATGGCGCCATGGCCCTGGCCCGCTCACCCCACCTTGGCCGATTGCGCTGGCTTGACCTGTCCGTCAATGAGATCGACGACGACAGCGCACTGGAATTGCTGCGCTCACCGATGATGAAGCACCTCACCAGCCTCAATCTGCAAAAAAACCGCCTGTCTGAACACGGCGCAAGCGCCCTGGCGCGCTGCCCTGAGCTGTCCAGACTCACCGCGCTGCACCTGGCCGGCAATCCCATTGCAGAAAGCGGCCGCCAAGCACTCAAAAACTCCCCCCACCTGACCCCAAAAGCACGCGAATCGCTCTTCAAACGCGTCTAAACCACCAACCGATCACCCTCCGATCACCTTCGCTCGCCTCAAACCCTCACAACGACCTCAAAAATCCTGAAAAACGAGCCACAAAGTCGCATTTTTCACGCCATCGGCAGATAAAGACAATCAAAAAATATCAATAAGAACGCCGACCAACACGGACACACCTCGCCAAAGCGGGAATCGACGCCCCCAAGAAAAAAAACCCCTTGACAGAGACTGAACATAAGTCTAAGTTTCGCGGCACTGGGCGATGTTTTATAAGGCCAGCCATGCTGTGGGCGCTGCATGACTACGGAGGCATCTTCGCCTCGCGGCCAGACTTTTACCCTTCACACCCAACAAAACAGTAGGAGTGACGTTCCATGACGACCGGTACTGAGAGCAGGGAGCAGATCCTGAGCGCTTTTGACGCCCTTGTCAAAGCTCGCAAACGCGACGCCAGCCGCATTGCACTGCGCGACGAGGAAGCCGCCAAAGCAAAAGACCGTGAAGTGCTCACCAAAGCCAGCGCTTACACCGTCGAAAGCATCGTCAAGGGTCTGGCCGACCTGCAGCTGACCTTCGGCAACGAAATTGAGACCATTGCCAATGGCCTCAAGGTCGAAGCCGACAAGGTTGGCGAGCTCAAGCGCGCCATCCTGGTCGAAAGCCAGAACCTTCAGGAACTCAAAAACATCCACATCGCTGCCAACGCCGCCTTCATCCGCACCCGCGAGATTGAAGAGAAGCGCGCTGAGCTCGACCAGTGGATCGGCGAAAAGCGCGAAGACTTCGACGAAGACGTCACCCGTCAGCGCGAAGCCTGGGCCAAAGAGCAGGACGAGCACACCGCCGCCGTGGCCGAGTACGAAGCTCGCCTCAAAAAGGACCGCGAGCAGGACGAAGCCGACCACAAATACGACCAGGAGCGCAAGCACAAGGTCGACGCCGACACCTTCGCCCAGCGCAAGCTCAAACTTGAGCGCGAACTGGCCGAAAACCAGGCCGCCAAAGAGAAAGACTGGGCCGAGCGCGAAGAAGCCCTCGCCAAAGGCGCCGATGAACTGGCCGAAAACCAGGCCAAAATCGACGCTTTCGCCGAGAAACTCGCCGCCGACACCGAAAAAGCCCGCAAGAGCGGCATCAGCAAAGCCAACGCCGACGCCAAAGTCCAGGCCGAGCTGCTCGAAAAAGAGATGGCCGCCTCCACCCAGGTCTTCGAACTGAAGATCGAGTCGCTGGAGAAAGTCATCGGTGACCAGACCGCCCAGATTGAGACCCTCCAGGCTCAACTGGCTGTCGCCCTCGAGCGTTCCCAGAACCTGGCCGTCAAAGCCATCGAGAAGTCCAAGGATGTCGCTGGCGCCTGAGCCTCTCAGGCACAGCGTCCAGATCTCCAATCAACACATTGACTTCAAAAATCTGAAACGAATTTTAAACATCAAGGAGATTGATCCATGGCGACTCGAGTCACCAGCAGCAACACCAAGGCCCAGATCATGGCCGCCTACAAGGAGGCACTGGCTGAGGCGAAGGCGAAAGACAACGAGATCAAGCGCCTCCAGCGCGAGCTGAAGTCCGCCCAGTCCACCACCAGCGCCGCCGCCCCCGCCGCCAAGAGTAGCACCGGCGCCCCCGCCACCGTCGCTGGCGTCGTCGCCAGCCTCGAAGGCCTCGGCGAAGGCTTCGGCAACGCCGTCAGCGGCCTCTCTGGCACCCTCAGCGAGGAAGCCACTCGCCTCGAAGCCCTCCGCGCGGAATCCGCCGCTCTGACCAACGAGCTGCGCGAACTCCACGGCATCGACGTCCAGGACGGCACCCTCGGGGGCCTCATCGAAGAGCTTCAGAACAAAATCGAAGCCTTCGAAGAAGAGCAGGACGAAAAACGCGAGACCTTTGACAAAGAGCTCTCCGAAAAACGCGCCGCCTGGAAGCAGGAGCGCGAAGAGCACGCCGCCAAGATCAAAGAGCGCGACGGCGAACTGCGCAAAGCCCGCAAACGCGAAAGCGACGAGTACAAGTACGACCTCGGCCTGCGCCGCAACGCCGAGTCCGACGTCTACGCCCAACAACTCAAAGCCCAGGACGCCGAACTGGCCGACATCCGCGAAGCCGCCAACAAAGAACTCGGCGCCACAGAAGCCGAGCTGGCCGAGCGCGAGAAAGCCGCCAAGGACACCAACGCCAAGGCCGCCAAGCTCGACAAAGAGCTCGAAACCGCCGTCAAGAAGGCCCAGGAAGAAGGCGCCGGCATTGCTCGCCGTCAGGCCAAAATCGCCGCCGACCTCCTGGCCAAAGAGCACGAAGGCCGTCGCCGCGTCTACGAGCTGCGCGTCTCCACCATGGAAGAGACCATCGCCAAGCAGACCAAGCTGATCGAGTCCCTCTCGACCCAGCTCGACGCCGCCCTCAAGCAGGCTCAGGACCTGGCCGTCAAGGCCATCGAAGGCGCCTCCAACGCCACCAGCTTCGAGGCCATCCGCGAGATCGCCATGGAGCAGGCCAAGACCCCCCAGAAAGGCAAGTGATCCCCGCGCAGGCGCACCGTCGCCTGCACAGCCGCCGTGCCCGCACCGCGCGCACGGCAACCGCGGACACACGCCCGCCCCAACCAAGGCGCCCCGACTGCCCACAAACGGCAGCTCCCGGCGCCTTGTCTCGTTCTTGCCACGGACGACCCCAGATCTGGTATCCTCCCTCCCATACGCCAGTGACGCCCACCCCAAACGACGCACCGCACCATGAACAACCCCCAGACAGCACAGCGCCACGCCTCCTGGGACGCCTTCCTAAAGCGCTGGCCTGCCCAGGACCTCGGTCAAATGACCCTGGAGCAGTACACCGACGACAAACGCCAGGACGCCTTCATCTACTGGCTCGAAATCCTCACCCAGGATCTGGGCGGCATCCGCGGCGGCTCGGCCTTCAAATTTGGCATCTCCCGACGCCGCTCAAAGGGCCGAAAACCACGCACCGCTGGCCGCGCCTACAACGCCCGCTACATGTGGCTTGAGCGCCACGGCGCCACCCCCCAGGAAGCCTTCGCCTCCATACGACAACTCATCGTCGATGTCGTCGACGCCGTCCAAGCTGGCCGCCTGGAGGCCATCGACACCCTCAAACTCAGCCCCGTCATCAGGTGGAAGCTGGCCTTCCTCTACCAGCCGCGCACCAACCCCCTGGTCTTCCCCATCTTCAAGCACCAATGCCTCTTTGATCACTACCGCCAGAGCGTCGATCCCAAAGCGGTCGCCTCGCGCACAGGCTTTGGGCAGATGTACCGCGCGCTGTCAGAGCGGCTGCGGCGACTCGACGTCTTTGAGCGCGCCGATGGCCTCTGGGGTGCCTGGGAGAAGTCCACCGCCACCCCCTCTACCCGTGACTGGCTCATCCCGCTGGAGGCCTTTGGGCTCAAAGGCGAGCTTGCCCAGGCGCTGGCAGCGCAAACCCAGGTGGAGGCTTCAACGCTCCCATTGGCGCTCAAAGCACAACTCATCCACAAAGGCGTCTCTCAAGGGGACCGCGTGGCGCTGCTGAGCGAGGGACTGATTCAGGCCCACGGCTGGGTCGAGGGCCAACCCGAAGAGTCGCTCTCCTGGCGCCAACTGGCCCAGCGCCGCGCCTGGGAAAAGTCCGCCCAGCACCCCGACCCGCAAGAAATCACCGAGGTCACCTCCTGGAAGCTGCGCGAGTTGATCTGGGGCGAACAACCCCCGCTCAAAGCCGCCGCTGGCCTCTGCCCAGACCCAACCTGCACCATCTTTTATGGCCCACCCGGGACGGGCAAAACGCGCCAGGCGCTGCGTCAGGCGCTGGGGCTCTGCGGTGTGGAGGTTGAAGGGCTGGACGATGACGCCGCCAGCGCCCACTTTGACAGCCTCCAGCGCGAAGGGCGCGTGGAAGTGGTCACCTTTCATCCCTCGTACGGCTACGAGGAATTTGTCGAGGGCATCCGACCTGTACTGGGGGCCAGCGGAGACCTCGGATACCGCTGCCAGGACGGGGCGTTCAAGCGCCTTGCCCTCTCGGCCGCCGCCGAAGGCCTCCTCAATCAAAACCGCACCGCCAGCTTTGACGCCCTCTGGCAACGCATGCTCGATGAGGTCCGCGACGCCGAAGGGGACTACCTCATTGAGAGCCTCGACGGCACCATCCACGCCCTGGGCATCACCTCGCGCGGCAACCTCGAAGCCCGGCGGATGCTCTCGGTTGAGGCCGGCGAGACGTGGCTGGCTGAGCGCAAGCAGACCCTGTCCAAGGGCCTGATGGCGATGGCGTGGCGGTGGCGTCAGGCCATGGGTGCCAAACCGACCATTCAAAGCATCCAAAGCGCTCTGGGCGGCCTGCCCCAGGCCCCGGCCAAAATCCCTGCGCCGCTCATCGCGCCCGTGCTTCAAGGTCTTAAAGACCACGCTGCGCGGCTTGAAGCCACCGTCATGGTCGGTCAGGAACGCTCGCGCCGCGCCCAGGAGGCCCTCCAGGAAGACCGCGCCACGCCCTGGCGGTTTGACGCCCAAAGCCAGCCCCACGTCCTGATCATCGACGAGATCAACCGGGGCAACATCCCCAGGATCATGGGCGAGCTGATCACATTGCTCGAACCCGAGCGGCGTTTGGGGGCGGCGGAGAGCACCGTGGTGCGCTTGCCAGTGTCCAGCCAGCGCTTTGGGCTGCCGCCCAACCTCCACGTCATCGGCACCATGAACACCGCCGACCGCTCCATCGCCATGATGGACGTGGCGCTGCGCCGACGGTTCACCTTTACCGAGCACATGCCCCGCGCCGAGGTCATCGACACGGTCCTGGAGGCCAAGGGCTGCGACAAGCGCTGGCGTCTGCTGGTCAAGACGCTCTTTGAAACCCTCAACGCCCGCATCCGTTACCTCTACGACCGCGAGCACCAGCTTGGCCACGCCTACTTCCTGGGGGCCACCGACCCCGAGCGCCTGCGGCAGGTCATGGTCGAGCGCGTCTTCCCCCTCTTGCAGGAGTACTTTTTTGACGCCTGGTCTTCGGTCTGCCTGGTGCTGGGCTGTCCCTACGACGACGCCGGGGTGCCGCTGCGCAACCAGCCCCACTGCCTCAAACAAAGCCGCCGAGGCCCCCAGTACACCATGGCATTGGTTGAGGTCGAGCGCATGACCGAGGCCGACATCCTGGGCATCCCGCACGGCGAGCGCGAGGACCGCCTCCAATATAGGCTCAATGAACGCCTGCTGCACTCGGGGCTTGAAAAAGAGGCGTTGATGGCCTGTTTTGAGGCCATCTTGCCCGCACCGCTGGAGGTCGAGGCGCTGTGACGCTGATCGCCATTCCCGAACACGGCTGGCTTTGGCGCGGCACGGGCAACCCCGCGCCAAACGACACCGACCGGGCGGTCGTGCCGCCGGTGCGCTTTGAGCGACTCCGTCGTCTGGATGAGCGGCTGGGGCAGGGCAACACGCGGGCCTTTGAGTGGTTTGGTGACCGAGCGCGCGCCCGGCAATACGTCGGCGTCATGCAGGTGGCGGGGCTCGTGGTCGAGATCCTGCCCAAGATCACCCCCGCCATCGACGGCGGCCAGCACTTTGCCCGGCGCAACCTCCTGCACATGCTGCAACTGGCCGGCGATGTCCCCACCCGAGAGCGCGGCATGGCCAGCCAGGACGCCCGCAAGGGTCCGCTGTCCGAGACCTTGATGGCCATCTTCGCCCGACGCCTGCTGGGGGAACTGTCTCTGGGCCGGGACCAGCGCTACCAGGTCCGCCAGCGCAACGAGCGGGCGCTCAAAGGCAAGCTCCTCTTTGGACCCCATCTGCGCGTCAACGCCGTCCACCGCGAGCGCTTCTTTGTCGAACACGCCGAGTTGTCCAGCGACACCCCGCTCAATCAGGCCCTCAAGGCCGCTTGTCGGCTCCTGCTTGGCGCCGCGCGCCTTCCCGACACCCAGGAGGCGCTGCGGCGGTGCCTGCTTTGCCTCCAGGGCGTCACCGACACCATCCCCACCGCCCAGACCCTCGATCGGATCACCGTCACGCGCCGCAGCGCTCGCTTTGAGCCCCTGCTGAACTTTTGCCGGCTGGTGCTGGGACAGCGCGCCCCCACCGCCACCGCAGGCCAGGACCAGAGCTTTGCCCTGCTCTTTGACATGAACGTGGTCTTTGAGCGCTACATCTCGGCCTTCATCCGGCGCCACGTCATGCCCACCTTCCCCTGGCACACCGTCCACCTCCACGCTCGCCATCACTGGCGATACCTCCTCCACGCCCGCGACGACGCCCGAGGCGTGCTGCGCCTTGAACCCGACATGCTCATCAGCCGCACCCACAGCCCAGACGAGCGTGTCATGACGCTCGACACCAAGTGGAAGCGCCTGGACCAGAGCGGCAAGCGCCGCGGGGTCGCGCGCGAGGACCTCTACCAGCTCTTTGCTTACGCGCAGCGCTACGGCTGCCCGCACAACGTCCTGCTCTACCCCAAAGTCCAGGGCAGCCGGTCCGAGGATTACGTCATTCCGGGCCGAAACAGGCAGGACAGCGGCGCCATCTGCGCGCGTTTTGTGGATTTGGACAGGGATCTGCAGCGCGACCGGGCGGCGCTGACCGATGAGCTTCGGCATACGCTCTCAGAGTTCATCGAAGAGCGCTGGGAGCCGGGCGACGTGTTGGAGATTTGAGGTCTTATCCCAAACGACCAACGCCCGACTGACTTTGTGACGACCGCATTTCTTGGATTGGGTATTGGGCGGAGTGTCGCTTAACGCCGACGCCGCACCACCAGCATCGCCCCCAGCGACAGGAGCAAGATCGGCCAGGGGCCGCCGGGCAGCTCGCGGCGGTGATCCACCGAGGTGCAGCCGCAAGAGTCATCGGCGGGGCTGTCGCAAGCGTCGCCGATGCTGTTGTTGTCGCTGTCGCTCTGGTCGGGGTTGGCCACCGCCGGGCAGTTGTCCTCATCGTCGGGCACGCCGTCTTCATCGGTGTCCTCGGCGGGCGCCTGGCAGTCTTCGGTGTCTTCCAGGTCAGTCAACCCGTCGCAGTCGTTGTCGATCTCGTCATCACAGCGCTCGTTGGCTTCGGGGTGGATGAAGATCTCGTCGTCGTTGCAATCCACATCGCCGTTGTCCTCTCCCTCGTCCAGGCAGTCGCCGTCGCGGTTCAGGTCGCGGCCTTGAGGACAGAAGTCGTCGGTGTCGCGGTCGGCAAAGTCAAAACAGTCTTCGTCTTCGGCATCGACGGCCTCATCACAGTCGTTGTCCAACTCGTCACCGCAGACCTCAGGGTTGCCCTCAAAGATTTCGGGCGCGGTGTCGTCGCAGTCGCGCACATCGGTGTCTTCGCCAGCGTCCAGACAGTCGCCGTCGCCGTTGCTGTCCTGACCCAGCGGACAGATCCCGTCGCCATCGCCATCGACGCCCTGGCGGCAGTCTTCGTCCTCGGCATCGATGGTCTCGTCGCAGTCGTTGTCCTCTTCATCGGCGCAGATTTCGTCGGCGTCGGGGGCAATGGCCGGGTCTTCGTCGTTGCAGTCACCAGGCTGACCGGGGGCAAGGCGTTCACCTTCATCAAAGCAGTCGCCGTCGCTGTTGCCGTCCTGACCATCTTCACAGAAACCGTCCTGATCATCATCGACCAGCAGCGCGCAGTCTTCATCGTCCACGTCGGCGCCGCCGTCGCAGTCATTGTCGACCTCATCGCCGCAGACCTCCATGGCCGCGGAGTTGGTCTCGGGCACGGTGTCGTCGCAGTCGCTGTCCTCGGTGTCTTCCCCTTCATCCAGGCAATCGCCATCGGCGTTGTTGTCGCGCCCGGCCGGGCAGAAACCGTCACCATCGCGGTCGGCAAACTGCGGGCAGTCGGGATCTTGGGCGTCAACAGCGCCGTCGCAGTCGTTGTCGATCTCGTCATCGCACAACTCCACAGCCGCAGAGTTGACCCGCGGGCTCTCCTCATCGCAGTCGCTGCCCTCTTCCTGCTCGCCTTCATCAAGGCAATCGCCGTCGTCGTTGTTGTCGGTGCCTTCGCCGCAGAAACCGTCGTTGTCCAAGTCCAACACGCGCTCGCAATCGACGTCATCGAGGTCTTGCGCATCATCGCAGTCGTTGTCCTGGTTGTCGTCGCAGATCTCCACGGCGTCGGGGTTGATGTTTGAAGAGACGTCGTTGCAATCACGCCGCCCTTCATCCTCCCCAGGATCGGTGCAGTCGCCGTCGTCGTTGAGGTCTTCGCCGTCGGGGCAGAAGCCGTCCTCATCGAGGTCGAGCGAGCCTCGGCAGTCAAAGTCCAGGTCATCTGCGTTGCCGTCGCAGTCGTTGTCCAACGTGTCGTTGCAGATCTCGACCACGGAGAGTTCATCGTCGCTGCAGACCAGCGAGTTGCCGTTGCAAGACAGGACCCCGTCCTCGCAGGCGTCGTTGTCGTTGCCGTCGCAGGGCAGACCAAAGCCTGCCTCACCAAAACCATCGGGCGTCAGCGGGTCGCAGTCGTCGTCAATGCCGTTGCAGACGTCCACGCTGCTGTCGGTGGCGTCATCACAGACCATCTCGGCGCCCGCGCAGATGAGTTGCCCCTCCAGACACCGATCCTGGTCGGGTCCGTCGCAGGGCTGACCAAACTCGAGTTCGTCGGCGCCGTCGGGCGTGTCGGGGTTGCAGTCGTTGTCCTGACCATCGCACAGGTCCGGGATGCTCTGGTCATCGTCGCTGCACGAAGGGACGCCGTTCTGGCAGGAAAAGACCCCCTCGGCGCACAGATCCTGGTCGTCGCCGTCGCAGGGGACGTCAAGGCGAGGATCGCCAGAGCCGTCGAGGGTCTGCGGGTTGCAGTCGTTGTCTTGGCCGTCGCAGACGTCCAGGGTGTCGTCGGTGTCGTCGGTGCACCGGATGGCACCTTCCTGGCAGCCCAGGACCCCTTCTTCGCACAGGTCGGCGTCGTTGCCGTCGCAGGCCTGACCAAAGCCGGGGGAGTCGGCGCCGTCGGGCGTGTCGGGGTTGCAGTCGTTGTCAAAGCCGTCGCACAGGTCGGCGATGTCGCCGGTGGTGTCATCGCAGCGCATCCCCAGGCCTCGGGCGCAGAAGAACTGGCCCTCAAGGCAAAGGTCGGCGTCGTCGCCGTCGCAGGGGCGTCCAAAGAGGGGGTCGCCCAGGCCGTCGGCGGTGTCAAAGTTGCAGTCGTTGTCGATCTCGTCACACAACTCGGTGGCGTCGGGGTTGACGGCGGGGTCGGCGTCGTTGCAGTCGCCGCGCGGCTGCTCTTCAAACGGGTCTTCGCAGTCGCCGTCGCCGTTTTCGTCAAAGCCAAACTCGCACCAGCGGTCGCCGTCGTCATCAAAGAGGTTGCCGCAGTTGATGCGCCCACCGGGCGGCGCGGCAAAGCCAGTGATTTCGATGATGCGGCCCAGCGAAGGGTTGCCCACGTAGAGCGAGAAGACCTGAGGGCCGTTGGAC
Organism: uncultured Pseudomonadota bacterium; assembly: GCA_937123825.1. Classification (GTDB taxonomy): domain Bacteria; phylum Myxococcota_A; class Bradymonadia; order Bradymonadales; genus CAKZKQ01. The sequence continues at coordinate 6,313 of CAKZKQ010000053.1, read as the reverse complement.
GACCGGCCCCAGACAATGTCCCCAATCTGACCCAGATCCCGGGCCACCACGGTGATCTCGCCGGGGTTGGCGATGACGTTGTCCTGGTTGGCGTCGCGCAGACGGTAGATGATCCCGGCCTGGGTATCGGCCACCAGATAGTTGCCCTGGGCCCAGTCGTAGGTGCCGGTGGTGATGTTGCTCAGCCCCTGGACATAGACCGAGCGGCTGCCGTCGGGCTGCACCAGGTACACGCGGTCGCGCTCGTTGTGATGGACAAAGAGGGTGTTGTCGGGGCCGCGCTCGATCTCGTCGATGTCGTTCCACCCTTCCGAAAAGATCCCCAGGAAGCCGTCGTTGCCAATCCGATACAGCTCTGAGCTGTTGTCGCTCAAAAAGAGCTGCCCCTGGCAATCAAACGCCAGCCCAAACCCAGAGTACGGCTCGGCGATGACCCGGTAGACGATCTCCTGGCGCTCACCATCAAGCGAAAACCGCTCCAGCGGCGTCAAACCAAGCTCGCCCAGGCCCATCAAGTGAATGAAGCCGTCAGGACCGATGCGCAGATCGGCCTCGGTGCCGCCAAACGGCCCGATATTCTGCGCCACGGTCTCAATCGCGTCATTGGTCCGCAGCGCCGAGAGCCGCGCGCCGTTGACCGCCAGAAAATAGACGTCCCCCGTGTCAGGGTCGATGTCCATCCCCGTTGGCCCCGGAGAGGGAATGTTCAGCAGAGTCCGCTCCACCGAGAGCCCCAGCTCCACAATGGTCTGGGCTCCAGCGATGCTTGACCACAGCATCAAACTCAAGACAACGGCGGCTGCATGTATCCGACGATTGGCGATCATGGGGACATCCTGTCTATGACGTAGCACGGCAACATCGACCCTGGCATGGAACAACAGTCTCAAAGATGCCTGAGCAGGGTTGCAGATTCCTGATGGGTTCTGCGGCCTCCCCAAAGTTGGGTGGACTCTGATGCCTCTCAGGGCGTGTTTGCAAATTCTCCCATTTTGCAAACACGCCCTAGTGGATCACAGAATCGGCTTGTGGCCAGAGAATTCGCACCCACAGCCTACCTGAATGCCCTTCCAGGGGCAAGACACGGACAGTGCGCATCGACCAACACGGGCTTCCATAGAAAAAGGCCCCAAGGATCACAAACGGGCTCAAGAAGAGTCGCACACGCGGCCCAGGTGCGTCATCAACGACGCCGCGCAGGCCCTCGGCGCAGCTCAAAGTGCATCAAATCTGCGCCGGGGCCAAAGTCCGTGCACCACGTCAGGCCCGCATCCTCCATGAGGATGGCAAAGTGGCGCGGCACACCCAAAAACCCGCCACGCTCCATGGCCCGCTTGAGGTTTCGGCTGCCCGTGACGCGCTTTTTCTGCTTCTTGAGGCGTTTGACGCGGCCTCTGGAGCGGCCCGCTGCGGCGATCTGACGGTCGATTTTGGTCAACCAAGGCCCCACCTTCTTCAAAAAGGCGGTCTCGGCCTCTTTGAAGTTGTCCCAGCGGTCGGCGGCGCTGATGGAACTCTGGCGCTTGATCTTCACCCCGCTGATTTCCTCAATCACCGCCAACTCGCGCTTGGAGAGGTAGGGGTTGCTGACGGGCTCAAAGTCGATCGCCAGACCAAAGGCGTGGTTGGAAAGGCGCTTGGAGGCCTTGAACGGGCCGCGCACCGTGCGCGCCGCAAACGCCCCCAGCCACTCAAACTCTGGCAAGCCCCCTTGTGAGGCCGCCAACCGACGCTCGATCCCGCGCAGCATGGGGGCCACCTGCACGCTGACCCGCAGGTTCTGGTCCAAAAAGGTCGTCTCGACGATGGCGTCCGTCACAAACGCCTCTGGATCACAGATGCCGCGCAGCATGTAGGCCCAGCGGATCCGCTGCCAGTATTTGGTGTCCTGGCCCACCCGCGCCCGCAAGAGCGCCGAGCCCTCCCAGCGCTCCTCGGCCAGACGATCGCTGTTGCGCTTAAGGCGCTTGTGGTTGGCGTCCTTGGCCAGCGCCTTGCGTTCGGCGTCCGAGCAAGACCAACGCTCGGGCATCGCGCGCCGCCGCGAGAGGTCAAGCCCGTGCGTGGCCGCCGCCACCGCCGCCGTCACCTCGGGCCCCGCGGGGACCTGCTCCAAAATCTCTTCGGTCGGCGGCAGCGCCACAATGGGCTTGGGCCGCGCCACCGTCACCACGGGCTCGATCGGGCGTACGCTGGCGGGCTTGGTGTTGGAGTCCTGCCCACACCCCCACGCCGCCAGCACCACCCCAAACGCCACCCAAACATCGCCGCGCAACCACCTCATCGCACCACCCTCACAACGCTCTCCATCGGCGCCACAACCACAGTGTACCACCACTGGCCAGACACCACAGAGATTTGGCCACCTGCGTGGGCATTGCCCGCACCGCGCGTCGACGGTAGAACCGTCCAATCACTGGCCCCCAAACGGCGGCCAACCAGGAGCGCAGCGCCCATGAACACCACCGTAGACCTCCACGGACTGACCCCCCCAGACCTGGCCGCGCACCTGCGCCAAAACGGTGTCACCGTCACCGACGCCGAAACCCGGCGCCTGATGGGCTGGGCCATCTCCCAGGGAAGGCTGGACTTTGACCAGATGCCCAAGCCCGTCCCGCGCCGCGTGCGCGACGCCCTGGGGACACTGACCACCGCACACAGACCCCGCGTGCTGGAGCGCGTCACCGACCCCATCGATCACAGCGTGCGGTACCTCTTTGAAGCACACGACGGCAAGATCTTTGAGACGGTGCGCATCCCGCTCCACAAAGAAAACCACTTTTCGGTCTGCCTCTCTTCCCAGGCAGGCTGCGCCATGAAGTGCGACTTTTGCGCCACCGGGCGCCTGGGGCTGCTGCGCAACCTCACCGCCGCCGAAATCGTCGGGGCCTTCTGCGCCGTGCGCGACGAGGCCCCCGGCAGGGTCAGCGGGGCAGTCTTCATGGGCCAGGGCGAACCCTTTCACAACTACGACGCGGTCTTGCAGGCCGCCGCCGTCCTCTCCCACCCTTGTGGAGGGCGCGTGGCTCAAAAATCCATCACCATCTCCACGGTGGGGCTCATCCCCAGGATTGAGCAGTTCACCAAAGAGGGGCACAAGTACCGGCTGATCGTCTCTCTGACCAGCGCCATCGATGAAAAACGCGCCCGGATGATGCCCGTGGCGGGGCGATGGAAGGTGGCCCAGCTTGCCCAGGCCCTCAAAGCGCGCACGCAAGCCACAGGGCGGCGCGCCACGCTCGCCTGGGTCCTGATGGGCGGGGTCAACCACGGACAGGACGAGGTCGAGGCGCTCAAAACCACCTTCGCAGGCATCCCGCTTCGGCTGAACCTCATCGACATCAACGACAGCCGCCCCGATGGCTACCGGCGCGCCACCGACGCCGAGCGCAACGCCTTCATGGACGCCCTCCAGATCCTGGGGATGCCCATCGTCAGGCGTTACTCGGTCGGTCAGTCCGAAGACTCGGCCTGCGGGATGCTCGCCGGCAAAGCATCGGCTGCCTTGGACGACGCCTCGGGCCGCGCCCTCCAAGCCGCCCCTGCCCTGTAAGCCTCCAACCGCTCGCGGTAGGCCTCCAGTTCACCGTCCACCCCCTCCGAGACCGGCGTCCACAGCGCAATGGCGCGCTCCTGGGTTGCCACCGCCGCCTCAAAATCCCCCAGCTCGGCCAACGCCGCCGCCAAGGTGTCCATCAACACGGGATCGTCGGGGTGCTCCTCATCGAGCGCGGTGGCCAACGCCGCCGCCCTGGCCCCATCGCGCTGGGCGTCATCGGGGCTGGTGGCCAGGATCCAGGCCAGATCGTTGCGCGACCACTTGTGGCCCGCCTCAGCGCCGCGCTCAAACCAATGCTGCGCCACCACCAGGTCGCGCGCCGTTCCACGACCCACAAAGGCGTGCCACCCCATGCTGTAGAGCGCGTCGGCGTGCCCGGCCTGCGCCGCTCGGACAAACCAGGCCATCGCCTGCGCGTCGTCCGCCTCCACACCCCTGCCCTGCTGGTACAACCAGCCCAAACTGTACTGCGCGGCGGCCAAACCCTGCTCGGCGGCGGCCTGATACCAGACCCGCGCCTGTCCATCGTCCTGCACCACCCCCTCACCGCCCAGAAAAGCCGCCCCAAGGTTGTGCTGCGCCCACACATGGCCCGCGCTCGCCGCGCGCCGAAACCACACCACGGCGCTGTGCACATCGCGCACCACGCCCCGGCCCTGCTGGTGCATCCAACCGAGCGCATATTGCGCCGCGCTGTGCCCCGCAAGCGCCGCCTTGCGATAAAGCGCCGCCGCAGCCGCGTCATCTCTGGCCACGCCTTGCCCTTCAAAGGTCACGTTGGCCAACTGAAACATGGCCTCAACGTCGCCCTCCTCAGCGCGCCGCGAAAACCATTTGGCCTGCGCCTCCAGATCCCCCTGCCCTTCGCTGCCCCAGGAGGCCTCGGCGGCCACAGCGCGGCCCTCAAGGTGCTGTCCGATGAACCGCTTCAGGTAGGGGACCTGGGTCCAGTGGCGCCAGTCCTCAAAACCCTCGGCCCAGACCATGTGCTCGGCCTCGGGGGCCATCAACACACACTCCAAAAGCTGCTCACGGCTGACCTGGGCCACTTCGGCAGGCCCATCATAATGCCAGCGGCGCTGCGAAGGGCGCGGCGGAGGCGATCCTTGCAACAAAGGCATGGCCACCGCGCCCAACGCCGCGGTGTCGAGCGACGACAGACGCCCAGAGACGCCGCTCAAGGCCGCCAAAAATGCCCCCGCGTCGGCAAAACGGTCGGCGTGATGGCGCGCCAGCGCTCGCCCGATGATCGGGCCAAGGTGAGGGTGGTCCGCGATGGCTTCGGGCAACGGCAAGCGCTCGCGCCCCACCAGATACATGCACTGGTAGGGCGAATGCCCCTGAATCACCGCCTGGCCGGTCAGCGCCTCCACCAGGATGAGGCCCATCTGGTAGACGTCCAACGCTGGCGTCACCGTTTGTGACTCGTAGTACTCCATGGGCATGTACTGCGGCGTGCCGATGAAGTCCCCTGTGGCCGTCAGGCGCAGCGCAGGCTCAGGACTGCCGGGTTCGGCCTGAATCTGGCGCGCGATGCCAAAATCAAGGAGCACGAGCCGCTCACGGGGTTGGTTGGGGTAGGCCAGAAAGAGGTTGGAGGGCTTTAAGTCCTTGTGGACGATCCCCTTTTTGTGGGCTTCAGCCAGGGCTTCGAGACACTGAGAGAAGAGCGGCAACGCCCGCTGGGGCGCCATCGCACCCGAGCCTGCCAGTTCCTGGGCGAGGTTGTGGCCCTGGAGGCGCTCCATGACCAGATAGGGGCGGCCGTCGTCGAGGGCGCCGTAGCCGTGGACCGTCACCACGCCGGGGTGGTCAATGAGCGCCGCCACGCGGGCCTCGCGCAAAAAACGCTCCCGATCCAACGACGTCGCCCGCGCCAGGACCTTGATCGCGACCGCCCGGCCGATGGGGCGCTGAATGCCCTCGTAGACCACACCAAAGCCGCCGCGCCCCAGTGCCCCGGTGACCTCGTATTGACCGTCGATGAGTTGACCGACAGACAAGACACCGCCCTGCTGCCTTTGGCCCTCGGACATCCCCTCAATCCCTCCAACACCCCAGCGTGCTCAACCGCCCACACCCAGCAACGAAGCCCCCCACCACACCACCAGCAAGGGCGCAAACCGGGCCCTGAGGAGCCAGTCCGCCCACAAATACCAGGGCGGATCGTTGAGCGTGTGAAGGACGGGGTTGAGTTGGGTCAACTCATCGCGCACAAAGCGCTGGTTCTGGCCGTGATCCGACTCCACATGGTCTTTGTGCAACGTCCCAAAGAACCCATCGAGCAGTCGAATCGGCAGCTTGCACAGCGCAAAGAAGAGCCCTCTGGCCACGCGCACCAGCCCGCCCATCGCCAGCGCCGCGCAGCCCACAAAGACCGGGCCCAGCGGCGCATCCCAGATCAACATCAGGAAGAAGAGCAGCGGCAGGTTCCACCAAAGGTCCTCGGCGAGCGCGCGCGAAAGCAACGACGTCCGCCATGGCACCAGTTCTTGGGACGAAGGCTCGGGGCCTCGGCGCAGCAAATAAAGCTCCAGGCCGATCTGGATCGCGCGCCACGCCAGCGCCAACGAGAGCACCGCCGCCACCACCGCTGCCCAGGACAGCGTATGCTCCGAGCCCGAGCCCATCTCCAGCGCCCCCAGACGCACCCTGGTGCTGACCCATCCCCACTGACGCACGATCATCACCATCGCCGCCAAACGCCACAGGTAGGTCAGCAGCGCCGTCCCCAGCGCAAACCCGCACCCCACC
>CAKZKQ010000052.1 GCA_937123825.1 uncultured Pseudomonadota bacterium | reverse complement strand
GTTGGCGGCGTCCAGGAGCAAGTCAACGTCCCCTGGCACATGGCCCTGGACCAGGGCCTCTTTGATGACCTCGGCGTCGACGTGCGCTGGGACATGTGCCCGGGCGGCACCGGCGAAATGAGCGCGGGGCTGGCCTCTGGCCGCCTCGACATCGCCCTCGTCCTGACCGAAGGCATCACCGCACACATCGCCAAAGGCGGACAGGCCCGCATCATCGGCACCTACGTGGCCACACCGCTGATCTGGGGCATCCACGTCGACGCCCGCAGCAAGATCTACGACGCCGAGGCACTGCGCGGACAACGCTACGGCATCAGCCGCATGGGCTCCGGCTCACACCTGATGGCCTTTGTCGACGCCGCACAGCGCAACTGGCCCACCCAGGACCGCCCCAAGCTGGTCAAGGTCGGCGGCATGGACGGCGCCATCAAAGCCTTTGAAGAAGGCCAGATCGACGGCTTCATGTGGGAAAAATTCACCACCAAACCCATGGTCGATGCCGGACGGTGGCGCCGCGTGGACGAATCCAGCGGCCCCTGGCCTGCCTTTGTAATCGCAGCGCGCCCCGACGCCGTCGACAAACACGCCGACGACATCGCCGCCATCATCGAGCGCGTCGGCAAGATCTGCGCGCGCCTGAGCGCCGACCCCGTCGCCGCCATCGAGGCCATCGCCGAGCGCCACCCCGAGCTCGAAGCGCAGGACGTGCGCTCCTGGCTCTCACAGACGCGCTGGGTCTGTGCCCCCACCGCTGGCGACGAAGAGCTGCGCGCTGCTGGCGACGCGCTGGTCGGCGTGGGTGTCCTTGAAGAAGCCCCCGACCCCGAAGACCTCATCGACGGACGCCTCTGCAAAATGCAGGAGACGCTCTCGGAGTTGATGTACAGCTGGAGGGTGCGCGGGATGCGCAACGCGCTGGCCGCCGGAGACCGACTCACCGGACCGCTGCGGGTCAAAGACCTGACGGCGCTTGGCCACCTGGACCAATACCACTACTACGGGGCGGCGTCGTGTGACGAAGCGGCGCGTCTGCTGGGCTTCAAAACCCGACACAAGGTCCTCGACGCAGGCAGCGGCATCGGCGGCCCTGCCCGGTATCTGGCCCATCACTACGGTGTGGAGGTCGTGGGGGTCGAAAAACAAAGCCAACTCGTCATGATGGCCCGCGAACTGACCCAACGCTGCGCGCTGGGTGACCGCATCCGCTACATCACCGGCGACCTCTCCGAAGTCCAACTGCCCGAGGCACACTTCGACCACGCCATCTCCATGCTGGTCATGCTCTACCTCGACGATCGCGCGCCTGCCTGGAAAACCATCTGGCGCGCGCTGCGCAGCGGCGGCACCTTCCTGATCGAAGACCTCACCCTGGCCACGACCCCCACCCCAGAACAACAAGCCCTGCTCGACTCGGTCCTGGTCGCCCCAAACCTGGTCGACAGCTCATCTTACCGAGGCGAACTCCTCCAGGCCGAGTTTGTGGATGTGCACGTAGAGGACATGACCGCGCTGTGGCGCCGCTGGACCGAGCTTCGTTACCAGCGCTTCATGGAGCGCGCGCAGGAAATGGTCGTCTTCCACGGCGAAGAAGTCTACGAGCAGCGGCGGCGCTTCTACAAAGCAGTGCGCGACCTCTTTGCTGAGGGTGTTTTGGGAGGACTGCGCGCCACAGGACGCAAACCAGGCGCGCTGGAGCGGCACCTCAAAGCCCAACGTCAGCAAGACAGCACGCTGGGCGGCGACATCACCGTCCCCATCCTGGAAATGTAGACCGCACGCCCTTCAAAAGGCCCACAGAGCGGCGTTCAAACTTTTAAACTTTTAAACTTTCAAACTGGATCGGGCCTGAGAGCACCAAGCAGCGCGTCGTCCACGCAGAGGATGCGGTGGTGGATCGGCGTCTGCGCGCCCCAACGCGGATCATCCCAAAACGCCAACACCCCTTGCGAGCCCAGGCGGCCCTGGGGAGTCAAACGCGCCAACAAGTGCTCCAGATGATCGGAGTCGCGCGCGACCACATTGGCGCAAAGATGCACGGAAGGCCGAGGCCCAAGCGCCAGGAGCCCCAACATCCGCGTCAAGCGCTCCGAGAGGCACGGCAGCGCCGCCACCAACAAGAGGTGAAAGTCGTCCTCATCGAGTGCAAAGCGTTGCCTGACCCCTTCCAGGGGCAGTGCCTGGCGCTGCGAATCCGAGAGCGTCGCCATGAGATTGTCCAAACGCGCGTCAATGCTGCGCAGCTTGGCCTCGATCTCTTCGCGCCCCGGCACGCCCCAGGGCTCCAAAAGCCGGTCTTGCTCGGTTCGAGTCAGCTCTGTGGCGCTCAGCGCGCGGAACGCCTCGGCGCCGTGGGCCACCACCGCAGGGTGGCGCCGCAGATGGCGCTGCAAGCCTCGGATGATCCGCGACACGTGCAGGCGAAAGTGCAGGCGTCGCTGTTGGGCAGGGGTCAAGCGCCGCAACGGCGGCGTGCGGGGCAGATCACCCATGGCTCAGGCCCGACGGATGTAGCGCGCATCGCGGGTGTCGACCACCACGCGCTGTCCTTCATCAATAAAGAGCGGCACCTGAATCTCCAGGCCAGTCTCCAACTCGGCGGGTTTGGTGACGTTGTTCACCGTGTCGCCCTTGATTCCGGGATCACAGCGCACCACCTGAAGCTCCACGGTGTGCTCAATGTCAATCCCGATGCAAGCGCCTTCAAAGAACATCCCGCGCACCGAGGTGTCGGGCAGGATAAAGCCCAACTCGTAGTCGATCGTTGCTCTGGGCAGCGTGAACTGCTCATAGCTCTCTTCATCCATGAAGTGGTGGGTGTCGGCCCCTTCGCTGTACAGGAAGAGACAGTTGCGGAACTCAAAGTCGGGCTGCTTGAGGCGCTCGCTGGCCTTGAAGGTCTTGGTCAACAACTGCTTGGTGCGCAGGTTCCGGACCTTGGCCGTAATCAAGGTCGAGGCACCGCGTGCAGACGGGGTCCGCCGGGACAAATCGACCACCGCGTAAGGCTCGCCGTCCAACTCAATGCGCGTGTTCTTCTTCAAATCTCCAGCTTGCATGATGGTGCTTGCTTCCTCTTTGGCTCAGATGACAGAAACGGACAAATCACACAGAACCTAAACCAAAGTGTTCTTGGTGCAAAGCACCGATGGGGAGGGATGCGCCTTGAAACCTTAAAAACCAAGCCCTGCCTGCATGTCTTCAGCCTGCCTGCGCAAATCATCGGCTTGGCGCCGCACATCGTCCTGGCGACGGCGCAGCTCTTCGATTTCGCGATCAAACGGCCCTCCGGCGTTGCCACGGGGGCGGCTGCCGGGGTTGTTCCCGCCGCGGGGTTGGCCGCCGCCGCCGGACGACGGCGTCGCGGCGCCCTCAAGATCATCAAGGATGGGCTGGGCATCTTCGAGCGCGGCGCGGGCTCGGCGCTCGGCCTGGGCAGCGGCGACGCGCGGGTCTCGGGGCAGGCCTCCAGGCAGCGGCTCCTCCACGCGGCGCATGGTGGCAGGCTTGTCTTCTTTGCGCTGCGCGCGCCCAATCACGGGCGCTTTGTCCTTGCTTGGCTTCAGCACCACCTCCAGGTGGTGATCGCCGTGGGTGTCCACGCGCAGCCGCTTTTTGCGAAAACCGTCTTTGCGCAGCGTCAGCTTCAGCTTGCGCGAGTTGCGGGCGCGTTCAAAGACCAGCGGCGTCACCCCGAGTTTGTTGCCTTTGCGGTCGACCACCGTGGCGCCAAGGGGTTGGCTGACCACGGTGATCTTCACCATGGTGTTTTGGGCCTTTGCACCGCCGCCCCAAAGGTACCAGGCCAGCGCGCCGCCCCCCAGCCCCATAACGGCAAGAAACGCTGCGGTCATCGCCACAGAAAACACGCGCCCTGCTCGCCCCCAATGCCTACGGCGTCGTATGGCGGGCACCGGTGAGATGGGCTCGGCGTCATCTCTGGATGGGAGCGTAGACATTGCGGTCGGGGGTCCGCTGAGGGTGCGTTGCTGGCCCAGGGCTTCCAAATCGGCGAGCATTTGGGCGCAGTCTTGGTAGCGATTGTCGGGGTTGGGCGCGCTGGCTTTGCGCAGGACCGGCCCCAGCATGCAGGCCTCAACATCGGGGTGCATCGGCAGCGGCTCATCGCTGAGTTTGGCGGCCAGGAGCCTGGACAACTCGGGCTGGTTGTAGACCACCTGGCCGCAGAGCATCTCGTGGGCGGTGTGGGCCAGCGCATAGAGGTCGGTGTAGGGCCCCAAGGGCAGCTCATCAAACTGCTCGGGGGCCATGTACGCGGGCGTGCCCGCGACCTTTCCGTTCTGGGTCAGGCGCGTGTCTTTGTCTTCATTCAGGGCCCAGGCGATGCCAAAATCCAGGATTTTGACGACATCGTCCTCGCCGTGATGTTGGCACAAGAAGAGGTTGGCGGGCTTGATGTCCCGATGGATGACACCACAAGCGTGTGCCTCGGCCAGACCCTTGAGGGCCTGCACCATCCACAGACGGACCGCCTCGGGGGTCATGGGGCCGCTGCGCTCCAGGCGTTGACGCAGTGACTGGCCTCGCAGCAGCTCCATCGCAAAGTAGAGCGTGCCGTCTTCCATTGAGCCCGCATCAAGCACCGTGATGGTGTTGGGGTGGGCCAACTGACTGACCACTTTCAACTCTCGCTCAAAACGTTGTGTGACGGCTGGCGAGGAGACGCTCTGAGGCAGGAGCGTCTTGAGCGCGACGCTGCGTCCGGTGGCGAGTTGAACGGCTTCAAAGACCACCGCCATGCCGCCCTGTCCAATGGGTCGCACAATGCGGTACTTGCCGTCGATGATGGTGTCGGGGGACAAACGCTGGCTGTGTGGTGGAGTCTGCGTCATGATGAAGAGCCGGGGGTGTGAAGACCGTCAGCGTGGGGCCATTGAGCCTCGCTGGGCGGTCGGTTTACTTTAAGAGTCACCCCATGGACGCAGCCAGTCTCAGGATCTTCAATTGTTCTGACCCAACACGACAGAATTTATCGTCAGACACCCCGGCGCGCCGTGGCCTAATGGGTGCATTCGTGCAAAATAGGGCCGCGCTCGTGCATCACCCCCAGGGCCGCGGCAAATCCGGGGCCTGGGTAGACCATGACCTCTGGCACAAGCGAGCTTACGGAGCCCGATGTGACGACCGACGCCGCGCCACAACCCCACTCACACGACCAACCGCCGCAATTGTCGGTCGTTCTGCCCATGTATAATGAGCAGGAAATGGTGCAGTTGATGCTCGACACGCTGCGCCAGCACCTCGACGGCACCGGGCGGCGTTATGAAATCGTCTGTGTGGACGACGGCTCGGCGGACAACACCCGACACAAGGTCGATGCCATCGCCGAGCAAGACCCCCGGGTGGTGTTGGTGAGCTTGTCGCGCAATTTCGGCAAAGAGGCCGCCATGACCGCGGGCATGACCGCTGCCCGTGGTCAGGCTGTGTTGATCATGGACGCCGACCTCCAACACCCGCCCGAACTGATCGAGCGCATGTTGGAGCGCTGGGATGAGGGCTACGACGTGATCAACGCCGTCAAAGAGGCCCGCAGCAAGGAGTCGCTGCTCTACCGGGCGTTGGCCCACACCTTCAACCGCATGATGAGCCGCGCCATCGGCACCGACTTTCAGGGCGCCTCAGACTTCAAGCTCCTGGATCGCGCGGTGGTCGACGCCCTGCTGGCCTGCCCCGAGCGAAACCGCTTCTTCAGAGGCATGGTTGCCTGGGTGGGCTTTCACACCATCGACGTCCCCTTCACCGTCGCCAAGCGCGCCGCCGGACAGACCCAGTGGTCCACGGCAGGGCTGGTGCGTTATTCACTCAAAGCGCTCATCGCCTTCACCGCGCTGCCGCTGCGTCTGGTGGCGGCGCTGGGACTGCTGACCCTGGTCGGCGCCGTGGCGCTGGCCATCCAAACGCTGGCGCGCTACCTGATGGGCCTCTCCGTGTCGGGCTTCACCACCGTCATCCTGCTCCAACTCATCCTGGGCGCGTTGATGCTGATGAGCATGGGGGTCTTGAGCCTCTACGTGGCCCAACTCTACGAAGAAAACAAAGGCCGCCCCGTCTTCATCGTACGCCCCAACCATGCATCTCCAGGAAAACGCTCCCCCAGACGCAACAAAAGCCCTTGACGCCTTGATGATTTTCAATCAAATTGAGAAACAGACACAGGGACTTTCCCCAAAATCAGCGTTTGACGAACGGCGTCTCGCCTCCCCACTCGTCCATCAACCCGCACGCGCTTCAAAACAAGCGGCGTGACCAAGGACACACACCGCGAGACCTTTGCCCTGAGGTTTTAGGGACAATGCGCATCATCAGCCTGACCTTACTGTGCGCGTCCATCGCGACGCTCTACGCCTGCGCACCGCGCCATCAACCCGATCGCGAGCTTCACAACGCCTACCAGAAGCTCCAGGCACAGCACGAAACACTGCTCGCCCGTCACAACAACCTGCTCAAACAACAAGAGCGGGTGATCGCCAGAATGGACGCGCTCGATAAGGCCGCTTGCCCGCCTTCATTCACCCGCATTGGTCAGACCGATGATGGTTTGCCGCTGTGCATCAAGACCATCACAGACACCAACGTCGCGCAGAAAACCCCCAACCCGCCAGTGCTCTTTAGCGCCATCCCCGAAACGCGCACGCTGGCGCCGCTGGTCTGGAGCGACGACGCGCGCGCGTTCCCCAGAACCACCATCCGCAAAAAACCACCGAGCAAACGCGCGCCCGGCACATCCCCGGAACTCTTTGATCCCCAGCTGCGCGACAACATGCAGCGCCCCACGCAGCCCGCACCAGCACAATTCAAGCGTCCCAAACTGCCCAACGGCTACTTTGAGTAAATCGCCCAGCGCGGTTCACCCTCACAGCGGCTCAACATCGGGCAACTTGTCGGGCGCTTGAATCGACCACACGTTCGACACGCGCCCGTCCCCATCCAACCCCAAGGTCATCATCGACATCGGCGCAAAACGCGGGCTTGATGGCGTCATCCACGTCACCAGGACCGGCAACCCGCCCAGGTTCACCATCCTGGCACCGCGGTAACCCAGATTTTTACGGGCCAAGCCCAACATAAACGCCATCACTCGCGCACGGCCAGACACCAACCGGGTCGCAGCAGCGTACTGCCCACCCGCGTCCGTCACCACCTGCACGTCATTGGCCAACAACGCTTCAAGCGCTTGGGCGTCCTGGCTGACCCAGGCTGTCACCAAACGCATCAACGTCGCCTCCATTTCTGCACACAGCGCTTGATCGGGCGCGCGACGAGACGCGTCATAATCCACCATCGCCCGGCGCGCCCGGTGCAGCGTGGTTTTGACGTTGGACACCGACATCTCAAGCGCCTGCGCGGTCTGAGCACCGGAATAGTCCAACACATCTCTGAGCAACAACACCGCCCGCTGGGACGGGGTCAGCGCCTCCAGAGCCACCAAAAACGCCATCGTCACGCTCTCCAGCGCGCTGTAGCGTCCCTCTGGGGCCATCGCCTGGCCGTCTCCCCACTGTGCCTGCGCCGTCTCCACAAGTTGTGGCAACCAGGGCCCTGTGTAAGTGGCCTTGCGGCGCCGCCGCAGATGATCGCGCGACAGGTTCATGGCCACGCGCACCAGCCAGGGCCGCAAGTCGCGCTGGGTCTCCTGAGGCGGGCGCGCCAACACCCGCTCAAAGGTGGCCTGCACCAGATCGTCAGCATCGCTGGAGCTGCCCACCATCCGGTAACACAGCCCCCACAGCGCACCGTGGTGCGCGGCATAAATGCCCTCTGCCCAATCCTGCTCCATCCCACAACCCCCCATCATCACAAAGCATCAACCCCAAGCGCGGGGCGCGTCTGACGAAACCATGCTTTCGGCAACCATCTGACCGGCCTGCGCGCCGCTGGCCAACGCCGCACACGCAAGCTGCCCGCGCTGCCCCACCCAGTCTCCGGCCACAAAGAGGCCCTGCTGTCCGGGCACAGCCGGGCCCGGTCTGCCAAAGACCCCGCCTTTGGACGCCAACACTGCACAGGGAGAGACCGCCATGGATGGCAAAGACCGCTTCCACACCAGAACACGGCGCCAACCGGGCTGCAAACGGTCCATCATCGCTTCCAGGCTCAGTGGCCCCTTGCCTACGCCAGTCTCATCCCCCAAATAACGCGCCACATGAATGACGGCTTGGCCTTTGGGGGCCAATCTGGCCGTCTCGGAGTGCACCGAGAAGTAAATCGGCTCATCCAACCCCTGTACCGAGAGCACATCGGGCCTGGGCAACGACTCCAGGACCACATCGAGGCACTGCGCACGCACGGCCACCGCTCCGTCGGCCCACTCCTGGACCACGGGCAACTGCGGCACAATCTGCGCGGCCGCCTTGGGCGTCACCGCCAACACAACCTGCCCTGCGTCAAAGCTGAGCCCGTCGGCGGTCTCAACACTCCAGCGGCCATCAGCCACGCGCTCACAGCGCACCACGCGCGCCGAGGTCTCCAGCCGCCCCGAAGCCACGGCAAGGCGCTCGCAAAGTGCCTCCACGATGCTTTGCCAACCGCCATCGAGGTAAAGCACCCCGTGGCGAAAGGCGTGTTGGATCTGGGACAAGACGGCGTGGGCGCTGACCAACTGCGGGATGTTGCTGTAGGTCGTCAAGCGCCCAAACATCTCGATCAACCCCCGCAAAGCAGGCCCCAGGTCTTGTCCGTCGAGCCACTGTCCCCAGGTCTGGTGGGCCAGCGCCTCATCGGGCTGCCGCATCATGGTCAGCATCAACCCCGAAAGGCGAGCCCGTTGACGCCAGGTCAAAAAGTCGGCCCGCAGCAGCGTCCCCAGCGATGAGGGCAATGGCACCAGCTTGCCCTCCAACATGGCGTGCAAGCCATCGCCGCCAGGGCGAGCGCCAGCGACCTCGACACCCAACGATTGCAGTGTCCGATGGCCCCAACCGTCCTTGTAGAGGGCGCGCGGCCCCCAGTTGACCACGGCGCCGCCCTGGAGCGTCGAGCGCGCGTAACCCCCCGGGGTTTTGGAGCGCTCCAACACCACCACCGACAGCCCCTTTTGGGCCGCCGTGACTGCAGCACACAGTCCCGCCAGCCCTGCCCCCACCACAACCACATCCACCTGCTCAGGCTTGCCCCTTGAACTCTCTTGATGGCCTCTGTGTGTCTGCGTTGCTTTGGAGGGCGAGCCGGGTGCGGCGTGGTCAAGAGGTGTCTTCTTGGTGTGCATGGTGTACTCCTTGGAGTTGAAGCCGGGCCGACATCCACCAGCGGGGGTGAGATTGGGCCTGAGGCGAGTCCTGGCGCAGGAGACAAACTGCGCATTTGCAGACACCACGTTCGGGGCGCTCAAAAGGTTACAAGCGTTGATCTTTTTGTGAAGAAAGGCTCTGAACCCACCCCAAATGGGCCTTGAGCGGCCTTGGATTGCATCGATGACCCAGCAGAACCACGACCCCATCAAGCAGATCATCCTCTACCGGCGCGATTTGAAGATGCGCAAAGGCAAGATCGCCGCCCAGGTCGCCCACGCTTCATTGCGCGTGATTTTGCGCATGGGCACCCCGGATCCACAGGATCCCCTTCATCTGACCTTGGACATGACCCCCGATGTGGCCGCGTGGGTGCACGGGCGCTTTGTGAAGATTGTCTTGTCGGTCGAAGACGAGGCGGCGCTGGTGGGGGCTTACGAGGAAGCCAAGCGCCGAGGGTTGCCCACGTCATTGATCACAGACGCAGGCAAGACGGAGTTCCATGGTCAGCCCACGCGCACGACCGTGGCCATTGGACCAGCCCGAGCCTCAGAGATCGACCCCATCACCGGTCCAAACGGTGTGATCGCCACCAAGCTGGCATAATCCCCAGGCGAATGCCGAGCAACGCCGCCTTCCTGACCGCCACAGCAGCGCCGATGACATCGCAGGGCGCTTCTGATAGAACGGGCGCTCGACGGCGTTCAAGTGGATTGGACGTCCATGACCGTCGTCGATCCCCCAACGACGCTCGGTCTGGACCGGCCACCACCGCAAGAGGTCATATGAGCACCATCCACCAAGGCACCTTCCACGTTTTCACGTTCAAAGACGGGCTCCTGGCTCGCCTCGCACACGATCTGCGCCTGACGTTGGAGCGCTACGAGATCGAGCTTGAGCAGGACAGCGTCAAAGGGCGCTTCTGGCCAGAGTCGCTCAAGGTCGATGGCGCGATGCGCAAAGGCAGGTTGGACGCGGGCGGCTTGAGCGCCAACGACAAGCGCAAGATCCACGGCAACATCACCACCGAGATCCTGCACACCCGGCGCCACCCCGAAGTGGAGCTGGACGCCAAGCTCAAGGCCGACGGGGACAACGCGTGGTGGGTCGATGGGACGTTGAAAATGCTGGGGCGCTCCGCGTCGGTGCGCCTGAGGGTGGAGAAGCGCGGCGGCCAGTACGTGGGCCAGACACAGTTGACCCCCTCTCACTGGGGCATCGCGCCATACAAGGCGCTCGGCGGCGCCATCAAGCTCCAGGATCGCCTCAAAATCGCCTTTGAACTCAGCGCCCCTTGAAGCCTCCGGGCATTATGCCTGAGCTTGAGGTTCGTCTTCTTCACGCAGGCGCGTGGGCTGGTAGCTGAGCGCAAACCAGACGCCGATGAGTGCCACACCTACGCCATACCAGGTCAGGGCGTACTCCACGTGCTTGGAGGGTGCCAAACGCACCGGGCCGGGGTAGCCGTCAAGCGGGATCTCTTCAAGGTTGAGCACCTTGCCCATGGCCTGCTCACCAGCCATTACAAAAATGTCGGGGTCGAGCCCCTGAACGTCCTTGGCGATGTCCTGCGGGATGATGGTGCGCCACACCGACATGCCTTCCTCTTCGCGCCGAGGGGTGCGCTGGATGTTTTGAGAGGCCAGGATATCTTCCGGCGGCGAGCGCTGAAGGCGGCCTTTGATGGGCACGTCCTTGTCAGCCAGGCCTTTGAGGGTCTCCTTGTATTCGCCCAGGCGCTCTTTGGGCACCCAACCCATGTCCACAAGGATCTTTTTGTGGACTGCGCCGGGGGTTTGCAGCGGCACCAGGACTTTGTAACCGGGCTTGGAGAAACGGTAACGGCCCGCCAAATGGACTTTGTCGACGTCGAGCTTGCCGGTCAACTCGACGCGGCGGTACCAGAGCACGTCCAGACGATCGTCGCCCTTGATCCCAGCGAGGGTTTTGAGCGGCTCCATCTTGTCGTGGCGCTCGTGGTAAATCGCCAGCGTCTCGGAAGACTCCATGTAGCGCCCCGCCTGCCACGTGCCCAGGCCAATAAAGAGCGAGAGCATCACAAGCGCAATCAACGTCAAGCGCCAATCGGGACGAAACTTGCGTGGGCCGATCTGGAGATCGGGCTCGGCGGTTCCCTTGAAATCATCGGGGAGATTGGACATCGGGCGTTCCTTATATTGGCGTTTGGGCGCGGCGGCTTGCGCGGCGAGCGTCCATCAGGCGTCGGGGTTGTTGACCAGGTGGCGCAGCGCCGCGTCGAGCAGCTTCAGATCCTCGTCGTCCTTGCGGAAGATGCCGCGGATCCGGCCTTTGCCGTCCACGAGGACAAAGCTGATGCTGTGGGCGGTGTCGACGGGCGTGGGACGGTTTTTAACGTCCTCAATGGCCGTCTTGTCGCCGATCGCCTCCACCATATCCTTGCGCATCAAGGGCATCATGAAGCCATCGGTGACCAGCTTCTCCATGGCATCGTACTCACCGCGGACCAGATGCCACATCTTGGGGTCAGCGCCATGCTCCTTGCCAAACTCGGCCAGACGCTCGGGGGTGTCGGTGACAGGGTCGATGCTGATCGACACCAGCTTGACGGGGTACTGCGGTCCATCGGCCCAGGATTTCACAGAGTTCTGGATCTGTGCGGTGGCCTTGGCCAGCGGCGGGCAAGCCGTGGGGCAGGACGTAAAGAGGAAGTTGGCCACCCAGGGTTTGCCTGCCAGCTCTTTGGTCCCGAGCGCTTGACCGCTCTGATCAGTGAACGAAAACTCGGGCACCTGTCCAATATCTTGCAACTCTGGCGGGGGGGTCTGACAACCCGTCAGCACCATCAGCAGCATCGCCGCCAACGCCAGGAGGCGAACCTGAACCGTGGTCTTCATGACTGCAATCTCTCTTATGGTTGGCCAGCAGCGTCGCCTTTGGGCTTGAGGCGCGCGCCAGCTTCAGGCGGCGGCGCGAGCCACCGCTTGTCTGGGAGATCGCCGGTCAGCGTCTCCAGGAAGGCGACCAGGTCGCCGGTCTCAATCGAGCGGTCCAGGAGGCTCAAGACAAGCTCGCGGTGTCCGATGACCGCCTTGCCTGGGAGCGTCCGGTAGAAGGTGACGACCTCGGCCAGTGATTTGAACTGGCCGGTGTGCATGTAGGGCGCGGTCTTGGCGACGTTGCGCAGCGTGGGGGTCTTGAAGGCCCCCAGGAAGTCTTCAAAGACGGGGTTGAGGAAGCGCAGCTCCTGGCACTCTTTGGTGTCGCTGAAGGCGCCCTGACAGTTGAACTCGGCGCTGAGCACATCGGCCGCACCGCGCGAGCGTCCCAGATCCAATTCAGCCACCACCCCTGTGGGCGTCAGCCCCAGGTTGTGGAAGCCCATGTCGGTCATCAGCGGTGTGTTGTGGCAGTTGATGCACTGGCCCTTGCCCACAAAAGCGCGCAACCCGCGCTGCGCAGCCTTCGAAAGATGCCCGCCGCCGCTGGGATCGCCTTTGCCCAACGCCTCCACATAGCGGTCAAAGGGTGCGGGACCGGGAACCAGAACCCGTTGGTAGGCCTCAAGCGCCTTGCCCACGTTGGCCACCACGGTGTTGACGGCCTTGCGATCGTCTTCGAGCATCAGTCCCCAGGACATGTTCTGGGGATGAGACTTGCGGCTGGGCACAGGACGCGCTGTGGGGATGAAGCGCTCGGTGTCGTCCAAGGGCGGCATGGGGCCAAAGACGGCCTCATAGTCCTTGCGGTGGTGATCAAAGACAGCCTTGGCCAGTCCCACGCGGGTCAGGCCGTGCTCATCGGGATTCTCCAACGGCCCCACCGCCTGCGACCAGACGCTGTCTGCGCGCCCATCCCACAAAAGAAACGGCGCCCACTGTGGTCCCATCAGCGTTGGGGTGTGGCGGCGCGTCAGGCCGATCCCCTTACCCACGCTCAACCCGTCGGTGAAATACATCTCGGGCACGTGACAGGTTGAACAAGAGACGCGCCCGTTGGCGCTCAGGCGCGTGTCAAAGAAGAGTTTATGGCCCAGATCTCTGGCCTGCTCGTTGTCGGCAAAGCGATTGGTCGGACTGGGCGGCAGCGGCGGCAACGGCGAGAGGCTGTCGATAAGCGCGCGCTCATCGGGGCTCCATTGGATGTGATCGGCCTTGGCCTCCGCACCAGATTCGGGTGTTGACGGGTTGCAGGCGCACGCCGCCATCAAGGAGGCGCAGAGCACGCCTATCCACAAGAAGGTCCGAGTCCGCGGTGTGGGGTGGCTTGTCTTCACTGATCCTTGGCCCTGGCGGGCTGGTTGTAGCGCAGCTTGAGGTGATCCTCACCGGCGTCGCCTTTGGCATCCGCCCGGATCTCCCATGAGCCGGGCATGTGGAGTTTCATCCCCTCACTTTGATAGATGCCTTCTCCAAGCTCTTTGTGCTGTGCTTTGGTCATCATGCCATGGCGGTGCTCAGGCATGGTGGCGTCGAGCTTGAACTTCAGCCCGGTGACAGGCTTGCCGGTGGCGGCGTCGGTGACCAGCGTTTCGGCCTTAAACATCTCGTTGAGGCCGGGCACGGCGGGCTTGAAAGTCACCTTAAAGTGATATTTTCCGTCGGTGCCTTTGCCGTCGATCTTGTCGGCGGCCACGGCGGGCGGAATTTTACCTTTGCCGCCAGGAGCGCTGGTGGCCCCGGCGCCAGGGGCGCTGGCTGGGCCTGAACCGGGCGCCGAGCCGGGCGCAGAAGAAGGCGCATCGCCAGGGGCGCTGGCAGCGCCCGCAGCGGGCTTCTCAGCGCCTTTCTTATCGGGCTGGCCACCGTCACAAGCGCAGAGCGCCAACATCGCCAATGAGATCAACACAGCACACGTGGTCTTGAAATTCATGAGGTCCTTGCTCCTGGGGTTCATCCAGGTTGCGCAGCGCCAAGCACGCGCGTGTCATCGAGGTCGGCCACACCAGACATGCCTTTGGCCGGTGTGCCCGTACGTTTCCATTGCACAAAGACGTACGCCAACGCCGCCCAAAGCGGCAGGCCACCGATGACCCACATGGTCAGGCCTCCGGCGCGCTGATCGCCCACGGGGGTCAGCCCCCAGACGCGGGGCTGAGAGGCGTAGAAGGTGTAGATGAGTTCGTTGTGAACCGCAATGATCAACCCCAGCGCCTTCATCGGCGCCAGATTGAGCATGATATAGAAGGCCTGAACGCCGTAGGGCGCGCGCGGCACTTCGCTCAGCGGGCTCAAAATCGGCCACCAGAACACCACCGACGCAGACATGAAGAGCAAGTGCTGGAGGATGTGCACCGGGTGAGTGCGCAGGGCCAGATCGTAGAGTTCGGGGATGTGCCACCCAAGGAGCATGGCATTGAAGAAGAGCGCGGCGCGCACGGGGCGAGTGATCCAGCGCCCAAAACGCTCGGCTTTGAGCTTTCGAACCAGCGGACGCAAGAGCCACCCAGGGATGCCCGAGATCAGCAGCGGCGCCCAGAGCATCTGCAGTGAGAGGTGCTGGACCATGTGGGCAAAGAATGAGCGCTCATCGCTCAAATAGTGGAGCGGGCCATCAAGCAGCCACCACTGGGCCACACACGCCGAGTAAAAGCGGAACATGTGGGCCTTGGGCAGCGCGGTGGACCAGTTGTACTTCTTGCGCCACACCGTCACACCCAGGGTGTAGATGACGGCCATGGTGAGGATGCCAAAGAAGATGCTGGGGTGAAAATCCCATTGCAGCCAGGGCACCTCGGCGTCGGTGGTTTCGCCCACAGGGCGGCGCAGGTTGCCGGAGTGCGCGGCGGCCTCGGTCATAAACCAGACCAGAGCGCTGGCAAAAGCAGCCGAGGCGGTCAGCAAACGCACCGCAGAGTGGTGTTTATGGGGGTTGGCGTCGCGCATTGGCACCTCCAAGCGCATGCTGCTCTGGGATGGGGATCCGGCCAGCAGCTCCAGGAGTGGGCTGTTGCCGTGGGGGTGGCGCCTCGCGGAGGGTCTCTTAAGAGGGGCGTGGCGCGACAAGCGCGAGGGTCAGTCGAACAGCAGACCGGCCCTGCGTGGGGGAAGGCGAGCGAGGGCGACGGGGGTCAGTTGGTGACCGGGTTGCCCTGGCAGGCTTTGGCGTTGGGGACGGTTTGTCCGCGCATGGAGCGGATGTACATGACGACCTGACGGATTTCGTCGTCGGTGATGACCTTCTTCCACTTCGGCATGCCCTTGGTGACGACACCGTTGATGAGCACGCTCTCCATGTTTTTAAAGTCACCGCCGTGGATGTAGCAGTTGTCGGTCATGGCCGGGCCAACACCGCCGCCGCCGTCGATGCGGTGGCAGCCAGCGCAGTAGGTGCCAAAGACCTGCTTGCCAACGGCGTGGTCGGTCTTGGCAAACTCCTGCTTGTATTGGTCCTCAGACCAGTCCACAAAAGCTGGGACCGCGCCGGGTTCATTAACCACGGGGTGCGGGTCTTTGGTCGTCCAGTCGTAGGAGACGATCGACATGGCCATCAGCACCAAGATCATGATGGTGGCGATGATCATCGGCGAGACAAAGAGGATGCTGTAGATCTGCCGGTCGTCCTTAAGGTGCATGAAGACCCCGAGGACAAAGAAGAGCTTCAGAACCGAGAGGATGACCAACGACCAGTTGATCACCGCCGGCGAGAGGCTGCCGCCGAGGATATCGGGCAGAATGACCAGCTCGATGATGGTGACTACGGTCAGGATGGCACCAACGATGCCGTAGGTCTTGGCGTGCGAGTGATGCTCCTCGCCGTGCCCGTCCCCATGTCCTGCGTCGTGGGTTGCAGCGTGTTCGCTCATGGAGGTTTACCTTTCTATCACCGCCCTGGCCCGTTTTGGAGCTGCGGTGGCGGTCGAAGTTTAACTTAAAGACTTCTTCAGTTCAGACGTATGAGCACCGTGGGCGTCCGGGAGGATCGAGTCGGGCCTGACCCGGCGCCTTTTGGGGCTTCACCCTCCAGCAGCCGACGGCACGCCGCGGGCGAACTCGAGCAGGTAGACGAAGGTAAAGATGATGATCCAGACGATATCGACAAAGTGCCAGTAGAGGCCGCCGACTTCGACAGGAAGGTAGTTGCCCTTCTTGATTTTGCCTTGCTGGACCAGCAAGAGGATCATGGACAGCCAGATGACACCGACGGAGACGTGGGCGCCGTGAAAGCCGGTCATGATGTAGAAGCTCGAACCAAAGAGCGAGCTGCTCAGGCTCAGACCAGCGTCGCTGTAGAAGTGGCTGAATTCGTAGACCTGAAAACCGACGAAGGTGGCACCCTGGACCGCGGTGGCGGCCAGATAGCCTTTGGTCCGACCCACTTTGCCGGTCTTCATTGAATCGACGGCCATGGCCATCGTCAACGAGCTCATCAGCAGCAGGAAGGTCGAGATCGTGGTGATCGTGATGTCAAAGACTTCGGTGGGGTGCGGCCCTGCCAGACTCTTGTCTTTGTAGAAGAAGTACATGCCGATCAGCGAGCCGAAGAACATGCACTCGGAACCGAGGAAGGACCACATGGCCAACTTGATGTTGGGCAGGCCCATAAAGTTATTTTCGACCAGGTTTCCGTGACCGTGGTCGTCGTGAGCATCAGCGTGTGCTGTCATTGCTGTCTCCACTGACTCTTTATAGAGCTTCCGAGCGCTGCGCCAGACGTTTGCCAGCCTGGCACAAAGCGCGTGCGTTCATGCTTTCAACACCACCGCCATCAAACAGGCTGGGTGACCCACTTGTAAGCCGAGATGATGATGCCAAGCGCGTTGGCGATCATCAGGCCGGCGCCCACGGTCGGGTTGACCGGGATGAGCAAGAGACCCACCAGGATGAAGGCCACCATCAACGAGACGATGAAAGGGATCCACGACGGCGAAGGCATGTGGAACTCTTCGGGCTCGGTCGGCGCAACAATCTTCATGCCTTCGGTGTGCTTGTGATCCCACAGGGGGCGATCGCTGCGCACTTCGGGGGTGAACTCGAAGTTGTAGACCGGGGGTGGCGAGGAGGTGATCCACTCCAGCGTGCTGGCGTCCCACGGGTCAGGACCGGCGACGCGGCCGTTGGAGTAGCTCGTGGCCATGTTGTAGAAGAAGATCGCCACGCCAGCCACCATGAAGAAGACACCGATGGTGCAGACCATGTTGAGCGTGTCCCACCCCGCATCGCTGGGGTAGGTGTAGATGCGCCGAGGCATGCCGTGCTGACCCAGGAAGTGCATGGGGAAGAAGGTCAGGTTGAAGCCGATGGTGAAGAGCCAGAAGTGGGCCTTGCCCATCGTCTCGTTCAGCATCCGACCGGTGACCTTGGGGAACCAGAAGTAGAGACCCGCAAAGAGACCCACCAGCGAGCCACCGACCAACACGTAGTGGAAGTGAGCGACGACGAAGTAGGAGTCGTGGACCTGGATGTCCAGCGGGGGGCTGGCCAGCATGATGCCGCTCAGACCGCCGATGGTGAACATCGGGATGAAGCTCAGCGCCCAAAGCATGGGTGTGTCAAAGCGAATCTGACCTTTCCACAGCGTGGCCAGCCAGTTGAAAATCTTCACGCCCGTGGGCACCGCGATGATGGCCGTGGTGGTCGCGAACGCCGCGTCAGCCAGCGGCCCCATACCGGCGGTGAACATGTGGTGAGCCCACACGCCGAAGCCGACAAAGCCGATGAAAATCCCCGAGAAGACCACGAAGCTCTGACCAAAGAGGGGCTTGCGGCTAAAGACCGGCAAGATCTCCGAGACCATGCCCATCGAGGGCAGGATCAGGACGTAGACCTCAGGGTGACCAAAGAGCCAGAAGAGGTGCTGCCACAGCTGCGGGTCACCACCCATCGACACTTCGTAGAAGACCGTGCCGAACATGCGGTCAAAGCCAAGCAGAATCAAACCGACGACAATCGGCGGGAAGCTGAACGCCAGCAGGAACTGAATGATGAAGATCATCCAGGTCAGCACCGGCATGCGCATCAGCGTCATGCCCGGGGCGCGCAAGTTCAACACCGTCACAATGAAGTTGGTGCCAGCGACCATCGACGAAATCGCCAGCGCCGTCAGACCCGCAAACCAGAAGTCCACACCCGAGTGGGCAAACTCGCTGGAGGTCAGCGGCGCGTAACCAAACCAGCCCGCCGACGGCGCGCCGTCGCCAATGAAGAGGCTGGCGTTGATGATCAATGAGCCAAATACAAACATCCATAGACTGAAGGAGTTCAGCCTGGGGAAGGCCACGTCCCTGGCGCCGATTTGCAGCGGCAACAGGTAGTTGGCAAAGCCTGCCGTCAACGGCATGACCACGAGGAACACCAGCGTCGTGGCGTGCATCGTGACCATCCCATTGTAAAACTCGCCGTCCAGTATCGTTCCATCCGGTACTGCCAGCTGCAATCGGACCAGCAGCGCCTCAATACCACCCACAATCAGGTAGAAGAGCGACACGAGGCCATACATGATCCCGATCTTTTTATGGTCGACAGTCGTCAACCAATCCACGATGCCCTCTTTAGCGGGCCTGTCCATGTGCATGATCGGCGTGGCCGATTCAATTGCTGTAGACGCCATGAGCCTATCGTTTCCTGCGCGGGTCCTGACGGTGGCTCGGCCGCACCAGATGTGCCCGCGCCTTCCGTCGCCATATTGCTTTTGTTCTCTATACTTCAGTCCGCGACCACTGTGCTCGCCCTTGCAAAATCCTCGCCCCCATCCCAGGAGACCAGGTTCCTGCGCGCGCTTGCACAGCGCCGCCCTTGATCGACACCGATGCGAACTACTTCAGTCGGAAGAGGTAGGCGGCCATTGCCTCGGCCTCCTCTTCGTTGACCTCGATCCCCAGGAGTTTGTATCCGTAGACGTACATCACGGATCCCTGTTTGATCTCCTGCGGACGCAGGATCCACTCCTTGAGGTTGTCGCGGGTGTTGGTCATGGCCAACGCGCCGATGGTGGTGCGCGAACCGACGTGGGTCAGGTCCGGCCCCGTTTTACGAGTCCTGGCGCGGGGGTGAATGGCGTTGGTGACAGCATCGCCGCGGATGTTGTGGCATGCGGTGCAACCCTTCGAGATGAAGAGCTCCTTGCCACGCTCGGCGATGGTCGAGGTCGGAGGCTGCGCACCCTTTTGCTGCGCCGCCACCCAGTTGTCGTAGTTGTCCGGATCGTCCGGGTCGGTCGAGTGCGCAAAGAGCTTGATGCCCATCAACGCATGGCTCGCACCGCAGAGCTCCGCACACTGACCGATGTACTCACCAGGCTCGTTGACCTTGAAGTACAGCGGGTAGGTGCGCCCGGGCGTGGCATCGCGCTTGCCCGACACGCGCGGCACCCAGAAGGCGTGGATGACGTCGGCCGACGTCACGCGCAGCTGCACCATGGTGCCCACAGGCACGTGCATCTCGTTGGCCGTCGAGAACATGATCTCTTTGCGATCGGGGTCCTCGGGGCTGATGTAGTCATACTCCCACCACCACTGCTTGCCCATGACGTCAATGACAACATGATTGTTCTCATCCGCATCGGCGCTGTTGGCCTCCCAGGGAGACGCCAACCAGAAGATGGCCTTGATCGTCGGGATCGTGATCCCGATGATGATCAAGGTCGGGATGATGGTCCACATGATCTCCATCTGCGTGTGGCCGTGGATCTGCGGCGGCATCTCCTGTTCCACGCCGTCCTTCGCGCGGAACACAACCACCGAGTAGACGAACCACGCCACCACGATGAAGAGGATCACGCTGCAGACGGACAGCAGCATGTAGTAGAACCAGGCGCTCTTGTCCGCGCTTTCGCTGACCGTGTCCAGCATGTCGCGCTGGGGCGTATCGCAACCTGACATCACGGTCGTCATGGCGACAAGCGCCGCTACCGACAACCGATCTCGAAACATTTTAGCCCGCTCTATCATCGTCGGGCCTGACTGTGAGTGGTCTCG
Organism: uncultured Pseudomonadota bacterium; assembly: GCA_937123825.1. GTDB lineage: Bacteria > Myxococcota_A > Bradymonadia > Bradymonadales > CAKZKQ01. Next base: position 21,743 of record CAKZKQ010000052.1, on the reverse strand, counting down.
CAACATTCGGGTCCTACCTGCTGGGTTCAGCATCTCAACAGAATATTGTCCATGGTGTTTGCTGGAGGGCGACTCGCTGGAGGGCGTTTTGACACCCTCGCTGGACTTTGCTGACTGCAAACCCACACCAGAACACGTCCAGCACGGCACATATACCGACCCCCCCTGGGAAGTCAAGGTGAATGGCTGTGTTTCATGGGGAGTTTTGGGCACTGGCCCGGACTTGCTGTCACCAAAAAAGTGGCGCAACGCGCGTTGGCCTCCATCAGACCTTTCGCGTGCGGTGCAACCCCAAACAGGACGTCGGGGAGTCTTTATTACCTGAGGGGAACCTCCAGCCTGCACGCCGTCCACCAACGAGCGCACAAACCTCTGTGTCATGGAGGCCAGGCTTACCGCCGCGAGTGGAACAACACAGCCATCATTCTGACCGCATCATCCCCCGCACCAGACCAGATGCTCATTCATCCGCCCTGGTTGCATCGCAAAACTAACAGATCCCCCCCACAAAGCCAAGAATCCTCCCAACCAACCCACTGCACACACACCTGCACACACTATCCCCCCGATCTTGGCGCCAAATGATCTTTTTCCCTCAAGCGCCCCACCACCCCCTCCGATGCCAACAAGTGACCCCGGGCAACGGACCCAGGCCTGGGCCAACACACCTGCCATGCAAGGCCGCAGCGGCAGGTCGTCCAATCCGATCAAGGAGCCGATCATGACCCTCTTGCCCGACACCCAACCAACTCGACGCCCTGATGGGAAGACCACCGCGGAGCGCGGTCGCCCCAGACGGTGGATGATGGTCCTGACCGCGGCGCTGCTGACCTGCGCCGCGGCACCGGCCATGGCCCAGGGCGATCAGCTCACGCTCGACGCTGGCGTCGTCGATTGCGATCAGACCGGCAACCTCAACCTCGACATGGCCGTCTCTCAGGTCAGCGTCGTGCCGGTGTGGACCTCCGCCCCCATGAAAAACCCTGCTGAGCCCGGCGTCGTCGGCGCGGGCACCCTCGTCATGGACACCGAAGCGGGCAAACTCCTGATCGAAACCCAGGCCCACTGGAACGCGTACGACCTGGTCGAAGCCGTCAACCACGCTGGCGCCCCAGTCACCGCCAGCGTCGTCAACACCGGCAAGGCCTTCCACGTCGCCATCGCCGCCAGCTCCAGCCAGGCCCCGGCCGCCTTCGACGACACCATCACCCTTGGCGTGCCCAAACCCATGGACCTCTTTGATGACACCATCACCCTGGGCATGGGCCACCCCGTGGCCGTCTCGTTGGGTCAGGAGTTGACCTCGGTCCCCTTTGAAGACCCCAAGGACGCTGGCGCGGCCGGCAACGGCACCCTGTGGATGACCATGGGCGACACCACGCTCGTGGTCGATGTCACCGGTGACATGAACCTCTATGACGTCGCCGACGCCATCGACAACGAAGACCCCGCCTTTGACGCCCACGTCCGACGCGATCCCGCCGGCTACGTCCTGGTCGTCAACGCCGTCAGCCCGCAGCTGGCCAGCCTCCTGCACTCCCCCAGCGGTCAGGCCATGGACCTGCCCGGTGTTGTCCTGGCCGTCGATGAAGACGGCCGCGCCACCGCCAGCGCTGGCACCTTCCGTCCCCGTCAGTACAACGACGAAGGCCTCTTCCTCTCCGCCGGGGCCTCCGTGTCCTTTGACGACACCATCACCCTGGGCATCCCCAACCTCTTTGCCTTTGATGACACCATCACCCTGGGCGTGCCCAAGTCCGACATGAGCGTCGGCCCCGATGGCCTCATGATGAGCTTTGACCCCAGCCCCAAAGGCCCCAACTCCTAAAAAACCGCCAGCGGCGATCGCCTGCCACACCGCGCACGGCGATCGCCTTGCGGTCCAGGACCCGATCTCACCCGATCACCTTGGCTGCGCAACCAGCTTGCGCGGCCCCACCACCATCACCGGGCCGCTGCCCTCATCCAACCAACCCACCACATCCTCCAACGCACCAGCCTCCAACGCCGTACAACCCACCGTCGGCTCGCCCTTGCCCTTTTGCACGTGCATGAAAATGCATGAACCCGCCCCTGGCACCACCGGATCCTCGTTGTGGCGCACCACCACCCCCAAACGGTACACCGCGCCCATCCGCGCCATCACCTCTGAGCTGGACCAGTCCATCGACGCCACCTTTGATCGCTCCACGAGCCGGTTGTAATGGACCGAGCGCGGATCATCCACGCACTCAAGACCCGCGCCGATCGCCACAAACGGCATCTTCAGCCCTTTGGCCGCCTGCCCGTCCAAACGCCCAAACACCGCGCCCAAACCAAAGACGCCCGCCGGAGCCCTCCCATCGCCCTCTTTCTTCTTTGGCCCCTTCCAAATGCCCTCAGGATGCAAACCCCGGCCCCACCCCAGACCCGATCGCCCAAGCCACACCCGGACCGGCTCACCCACCGCTCGCCATGCCTTGCCAGGACCGTCGCGCTCCCAACGCACCAAAGACCCCGTCTGAGCCTCCCAGTTGGCAGCCTCCACCACCACAGCCTGCAAGCTCTCTGCGGGAACGTGCGCCATCAACGGACTCGATGGCCCCCGGTCCGCGGCCTGTCCCACCGCCGCCAGCAACGCGCAGCACACCAACACACCGACCGCCCTCCACACACCGGGCATCACGGCTCCTCCGGCATCGGCAACTCATCGCCATCAATGGTCAGGTAGCTGCTCTGCCAAGAGGTCGACGGGTGGTGCTCCACCGGCTGCAAGTGGGTCGTCTGCGCAAAGCGCACCCCCTCAAAGCGCACCAGACGCAGCTCCTGACGGATCGCTTCGGGCAACTGGGCGATGTTGAACGGCTCGCTGGGCAACGCTGCGCGCCCGTAAGGACCCGAGATCGAGTTCTCTGTCAGGTGCTCGTACTCGTACAACCCCTGCTGGGCCGCCGAATGCTCGTCCTGATACCAATAACAGCAGTGGCGACACAGGTTGGCGGCGTGGAGATAATCGCTCAGCCGCCGCGTTGGACCCCGGACCACAAACGCCCGGCCCTCTTTGGCCTTGATCTCATAGGCGCGCCCAGCCTCAATCCACCGCGCCAGTGGCGTGTCGTCCTCCAGAAAAAAGAGCGCCGTGGCGCCGTGGTTGTTGAACCAGGCGTTGCGCGTCTCGTGCTGTCCCTTTGTGCTCCAGGGCACCACAAGGCCGTCGGCGTCGAGCACGGCCTGGCCATCGCTTGCGCGCTGCTCAACAAAAGCCTGGGCCTGCTCAAAGCGCGCTTCGCTGTCAAACGCGTCCACGGGCACCGCGCCGGCCTCAAACGAGTTGAACACCGCCACAAAACCCTCGTCGTCCACCGCAAACCACGTCGTGTCCATGCTGTGGGCTGCTGGATAATCGGGTTTGTCGCCCATGGCACCTCCCTACACCTGTGCAAAGGCCATTGTGAGTCCTCACCGCCGATCGATCACTCACCCAACGTCTTGTGATGGGGCTCATCATCCGAGGGGCGGCCCAAAATCCCCGGCGCGTGTCGCCGCAGATCGGCTTTGATCTTTGTGGCCAGATACGGCGAGCGCAGCAGCGCCTCCAAACCGGCCTCTTCAATGGGGTTGTTGGTCAGCACCAGGGACTGGAGGCTGGCCATCGCAGGATCCGAGGCGAGGCGCCCGGCCCCTTTGGGACCAATCTGGTTGTGGGCAAGATCAAGCGCGTGCAATCCGGCGAGGTGATCGGAACGCAGCAAACGCTCCAGGGCGTCGTCGTCTAGCTTGTTGCTCCACAATGACAGCCGCCGCACGTTGCCCAGTCCGCTCCAGCGCCCCAGCGCGTCCATCGCACCGCCGGTCAGCCCGTTGCTGGCCAGGCTCAATGTCTCCAGGCGCTGAACCCCGCGGCCTGCGGTCAGCGCCTTGACCCCGGCGTTGCCCAGCGCGTTGTGATCCAACATTAAATGGCGCAGGTTGCCAGCGCGCGGGCTGTTGGCCAGGGCCAGCATGGCGCTGGCGCCCAGTTGGTTGTGCCCCAGATCAAGGCGCCGCAGCGACGCCATCGTGTTGCTGGTGGCCAACGCCGCCACGCCCGCGTCCTCGGTCTGGGTTTCGGCCAGCAAGAGCCCCTGCAAGCCGGTTGGCTCGCCCTTGACCAGCGCCCCCAGCCCCGACGCCCCCAGCGCATTGTTGGACAGGTCGAGCCACTTGAGCTGCTCGATCAGCTTGCTGCCGCCCAGCGCCCCAAGATGATCGGGGCCAAAACGGTTGTTGGCGATGTCCAGGCGAGCAAGGCGAGCAAAGCCTTTGGTGCCAAGAAGACACTCGAGGCCTTCATCTTTGAAGTAGTTGCTCGACAGATCCAGGGCCCGCAGCGCGCGCAGCGCCGGCACCTTCACCAACACACCCAGCAGCGCCGCCCCCAACCCACAGGCCGGCACCGCCAACCGGCGCCAGGACACCGGCCCCCTGGCCTGCGCCAGCACATCCCAGAACTCCTGGCGCAAAAAGTTCCACCCCAGGTCCAAGACTTCCAAAGACGGCATGTTGGCCGCCAACGCCAATTGGCCTGCGCCCTTGCCTCTGAGTTGATTGGAGGCCACCACAAGACGCGTCAGCTTGCCCAGCGCGTTGCCTCTGGCCAGCGCCGCCGCGCCCTCGTCTCCAAGCGCGTTCTCCTGGAGGATCATCACCGAGATGTTGTCATCGATCGATGCGCTCGACCCCAGCGACGCAGCCTGGGATGGGCTGATCCGGCGCCCCGAGAGGTTCAAACAACGCGCCAGCTTCAACCGCACCGGCGGGCGCTGCCCCCAGACCTCGGGCATCCAGGTGTCAGGCACCGCACGCAATCCATCGGGCCAACGCTCAAGGTGTTCCCCGGCGTATTCCACCGCCGCGTCCAGACCCGGGCCCTGGGACCAACCATCCAGAAGCGCGCACAACGCCTTCCAGCGGCCCATCGAAGGCTCCTGGTACAAAATGTCGCGCATCAACGCCAGACGCTCGTTGGTGTCCATCAACCCAACCGGCTTGCCATCCATGCCCTGCCCACCGCCGGACAAAACCCAAGCGCTGGTGCCCGCTCAATGATGTGCCTGTGTTGTCCACACACAACCCGTACACCTGATGCCCAATACCATAGCACGCAAATCCCTACACCTCACCACCAAAAGAGACCGCATCACCACCACCACCCGTTTGCCTTCACCCCAGCGCCCAGGGCATAATCCCAAACCAGCAAAACCGGCAGCCAAGAGCCCACCATGCACGTCCGATGCCCCGTCTGTGATGCCCTCAACCCCGCCCCCAGGCCCACTCGCCCCGGCGAACGCCTGGCGCGAATCCGCTGCGTGGAGTGCAACGTCAGCTTTGAGGCACGAACATCTTCCTGGTCGGCATCCAAGGCCTTCTCTGCGCCAGCAACCCAAAGCGCGCCTGGCGCGTTCTTCCCGCCGCCGTCACAAAACAACCGCGATCCCTTCAAACCCAAAGCCACATCGCACCAGGACAACGCCCCTGGGGACGACCTCCTGCCTGGCGACGGCCAGTTCTTTGATCCCAACAGGCCTGAACCCGAGCCCATCGCGCTGGCCCCAGACCCACCCACGCTGACCCCCAAACGCCCCACGCGACCCAGAGTCCACGACGAAGCCTGGATCGCCAACGCCACGCGCGACATCCCCACCAGCGGCAACTTTCAGCCGTCGGGCAACGCCAAGATGCTCCCTGCCGACCCCGTCTTTGCACCACAACGCACACACACCCCCCTGGCAGAACCCCACAAACCCCGGCGCGGCGCAGCGCTCTTTGTCATGTTGGTCATCGGGGCCGCGATCATCGCTGGCCTCTGGTGGACCTCGGGGCCCATGGTCGACCTCTGGACGCTCCAAGCCAAAGACTACCTCAAAGAGGCCACCGGCGACCTCCTGGACGACTTCCAGGACGACACCGCCGCTGACACTCCGCCGCCGCCCACTGGCCCCAAAGTGATGGGCGAATACGTCGAGCGGATCCACACGCGCCCCGATGGCTCCAAGGTTCGTGTGTGGAGCCGCCGCGAGGACAACCCGGGCGTGGGCGCGCCGGCGCCAAGCCCTCGCCAAGGCAACAAAGCCACCCCCAAAGCTTCCGCCCCCAAATCGTCGGGCGCTGTGGTGCAAAACTTTGTCATGCGCGACCATGACGGCAAACCCGTCGAGCTGCACAAACTGCGCGGCAAAGTTGTGGTCCTGAACTTCTACGCCAACTGGTGCCCGCCCTGTCGCCAGGAAATCCCGGACTTTTCGCGCCTCTACCGCGAAACTCGCCAGGGCGACAAAATCCGCTTCTACGGCGTGCTGCTCCAATCGGGTCCCTTTAGCATCGCGCTCAAAAAGACCCGCGAGTTGGGCGTCGTCTACCCCGTACTGGCCGGCACCCCGGTCGTTGGCAGCAAGTACGACATCAAGGCCTTCCCCACCACCATCATTGTGGACCCACAAGGGCGCGAATACGCCCGCGTGCGCGGCGCCGTGAGCTACGATCGGCTGCGCAAACTGGTCAACGAAGCCCGCGCGGCGCGCTGACACTCAACGTCGAATGGGTTTCTGCCCCACCACCTCGATCTCACCAATGCTGCGGGGGTTGGAGATCGACAGGCGCATGGTGCGGGTCTTAAGCGGCGGGTCAAAGCTCACCCGCGCCACGCCCGGCTGACCGTCGAGCTTCACCCGACGCACCTGACCCGAGCCCGTGCGCACCGTCACCATCTTCTCTTTGGCCCCGCGCTCAAGCTCCATGTCCCAACCCGTCACCAGAATCAGACCGTGCACCGCCGCCGGACGCTCCAACTCAATGCGCAGTTGACCCACGCCCCTACCCCTGGGTTTCCAGGACGTGGACGGGTTGCCGTCGGTCAACCACTGCGGACCGCGCCCGGAGACATGGGCGCTGGTGGTGATCTGACGAATCTCCAGCGCCTGAAGCGCGGGGTTCGGCCTGGATGGCTCTTTGGGGGTGTGTCGCTCCAACAAACGCAACCGCTCGGGGGCCTGAACCGCCGCCGCAGACGCACGGCCCTCATGGTGATCGCTCCAGAGCGACGCGCCGATCGCCACCGTCACCATCCCCACACACAGCAGCGCCACCGCCGCAAGGCTCAAGCTGGCCCAGAACCCTTCAACGGGACCTGGGCGCTCCACCAACGCCGTCGGCACCGAGACAAACGACTCGGTCGGCGCTGCGGGCACGGATGAAAGCGCGGAGGACTTCTCCACCCACGGCGCACCATCAGACACAAACGCCGCGCTGCTGGACATGACCCCCACCGACGGCGCCTTCAAGTCGCGGGTCGGTTTGGGCATGGACAGCTCCCACTGCACCGGCTCAAAGACCGCCATGGCCTCCAGCGCCTGCGCATCAACCGCCTCAAGCGCCTGGAGCATCTGCCGGGCGTCGGCGTAGCGCTCCGTGGGGTCGCTGGCCAAGGCCTGCTCGATGATCGGTCCCAGCACGCTCTCGGCCAGGACTGGTGGCACGTCGATCGCCCCTCGGGTGTGCAGGAGCATGCACATGTAGGCGTTCTGGCCCTCAAGCGCCGCCTTGCCCGTGAGCATCTCCAGCAAAATCAGCCCCATCTGGTACACATCCAGCGCCGGGCTGACCGTGTGCTGCCTGATGTACTCGGGGGCCAGGTACTGGGGCGTGCCGATCATCTCACCGTTGTGGGTCAGGCGACCATCGGGCATCGCCGCCAACGTCACCGCCCCAAAATCCAGGACCATCAACCCCTCATCGTCCTGACCAGGGCGCTCCAAGACAAGGTTGGCAGGTTTGAGGTCTTTGTGGATGATCCCCTCATCATGGGCGTGCGCCAACGCCTCCAGGCACGGCAGGAGCAAGCGCACCACCCTGGCCGCGTCCATCGCCCCGTTGAGCATCAAGACGCGGTCAAGAGGCTCGCCGTCAAGCAGAGACATCGCCATATAATGTTGTTCGTCGAGGCCGTGGAGCCCTGAGTCGTAGATCGACACAATCTGGGCGTGATCAAGCTGGCCAAGCACTTGCGCTTCGCGCTCAAAACGCTTGGTGATCACCTCGGCGTGAGACTCGGGCAACTGGAGATCGAGGAGCTTGAGCGCCACCTGGCGCTCCATGTGGATGTGGCGCGCGCGGTACACCTTGGAAAACCCGCCCACGCCCAACAAACCGCGCAACTCATAGCGACCGTCGATGAGGGTCCCAGAAGGCAACGCAGGCGTCATCAAAGATCGCTTCACCACTGTCTGCATCACAAAGGCCTCCCACACCCGGCGACCACCACATCCATTCAATCAACAACCATGGTCCGGGCGTTGCTTCTGATGGCTTCGACGCAACTGGACTGTAAAACTTCAGAAGTGACTCGAAAAAGACGGGGCATGGGCGACGCCTGGGTGGGAAAACCCAGGTGTGGGGCGGCCATGGATCAGAGGTGTCCGTACACCAGGAGGTGGCGATCGCTGATGGCCTCGACCGTGAGGTGAGAGAGGTCGTGCGCAACAAGCTGTTGGCGGACCTCCTGGGGGGTAAAGGCGGCCAGCAGTGAGTGGTAGAAGTCGTGGCGCAGGATTTCGGGCTCGCCTGCGGCGTAGGTGTCGACGATCTCTTGGGCCTGGGCCTGTGAGTTTGGCCGCATCAAGTCCTGGATAAAGATGGCAGCGCCCGGCGCGGCGCTGTCTTTGATTTGCTGCCACAAGACATGGGGATCGGGCAGGTGGTGCAAGATGCTGTTGGACATGACGGCGTCAAAGTCCCCAGGCGGTACATGGGCCGGGCAGTGAGCGCGCACCAACATGATCCGATCGCCCAGCCCGGCCCCATCGACCACACCGCGCGCATGAAGGAGCATCGCCTCTGAAGCGTCCACCGCCCACACCCGCACCCCACCAAGCACCCGACACAACCGCACCGGAATGTCCGCCGGACCACAGCCCAGATCGAGCACCTTGCCTGAATCAAACGCCGCAAAGGTCTGACGCAGCCGCTGCACAAAAGAATCGTTGACGGCAGCAAAATTGGCCTGGGCATAGGCGAGCGCCTGCTCGTGGCCGTCCATGACTTCGGGCTCAAGAATTCTTTGCAACAAAATCGGGCCTCGCGGGACTTATGGGTAGACAGGGCAAGCGCGCTGGTGTATCTGCGGCGCCAATCGGGGCACGCATCCCTTTATCGGGACAGAACTCGACTCTGAAGCCCAACGCTTTGGAAGTCGAGTGTGATGCGTCGATGGTTTGCAAACGCATGATGTTGAACATCTCGATAGGACTGACGTGCATCAGAGAGTTTAAAAGGACCCTCTTGCACGCAGGTGGTCAAAACGCCCACATTCTCTGACATAGGGTCTTGACGAATGGGCTTGGCGACCACAAGTTGTTTGCAAAATTGATTGTCTATGTCTCAACCCAGCTTCCTTCGGTTTCAAAGGAGCCTGGGGTGATTGCCTCAACCCCCAACCGGTGCGTTGCCTCACCGGTCAAAGTCGCAGTATCTGAGGTTGGTGCCATGACTTCGCAAAAACTCTTCTCTGATGCCCTTCAACTGCTTGAAGCGGGCTCCATCCACCACGGTGAGGACAAGCTCCGCAGCGCACTGAGCGTGGCCGAACGCGAGGGCAACCGCCTGGTCGTCGGCGGGGCACTCTACTGCCTCGGTGAGCTTCTGGTGGATCAGCAGCGCACCCAGGAAGCGGTGCCGCTTCTGGAACAATTGGCGGCCATGGAGCACGAAAACGCTCTGACCCTGGAAGTGGACCGCGCCCAGGAGCTGCTGGTGAACGTCAGCGCCTGAAGCAGCGCCGGCGCGCATCCGCGCTTACCACCCAAAGCTCACGCTCCAAAGCCCTCCCACCGCGGAGGGTTTTGTGTTTGTGGGTTGATTCCCCATCATGTCAGACGCCCCATTTGAATCGGAACCGCCCTTTGTCGTGGCCTGTGGGTCATAAAGCCCCACATCGTGGACATCCTCAGGTGCGTTGGCTTTCGGCGCTGTTTGCGTGTTCACATCGGTCAGTGGCAGGGACGCGGTTGCGGCCCACAGCGCCCCACGGTAAAACATCTGCGCAGCGTCCCACCCTCACCGGAGAGCGCCTCTGATGGACCTCATCATCACCCACGAAAACGCCGACTTCGACGCCTTTGCCTCAACCATCGCAGCCCAGAAGCTCTACCCCGAGGCCAAAGTGTCTCTGGGACGGCGCGTCAGCGCCCCGTTGCGGGACTTTCTGGCCCTGCACAAAGACCGCTTTAGCCAGTTGTGGCAATCGGACGTCGATCAAGAGGCCGTCTCCAGAGTCATCCTGGTCGATGTGCGCCGTGCCAGCCGCCTCAAAGGCTGGGAGCGTCTGCTGGAGCGCATTGAGAGCGGGCAGGTCGCCCTGCACATCTACGATCACCACGCCAGCGCCCAGGATGATCTCAGCGGAGAGTTTGAGGATGTGGAGCCGGTCGGCTCGGCGACCACGCTCTTGATTGAGCACATCCAGCGCCGCGAGTTGACGCTCGATGTCATGGAAGCGACCTTGCTGGCGCTGGGGATCTACACCGACACCGGCGCGTTGACCTACGCCAGCACCACCCCGCGAGACGCCACCGCCGTGGCCTGGCTCCTGGGTCAGGGTGCCAGCCTGAAGATGGTCAACCGCTACCTGCGGATCGCGCTGAGTTCAGAGCAGCGCGAGATCCTGGGGCAGATGCTCGGCGCCGTGGATGTCTATGACATTGGCGGCGTCGATGTGGGTTTTGTCGAAGTCACCATGGACAAGACCGTCAACGGTCTGGCGGCCGTCACCACCCAGGTGATGGAGCTTGAAGGCCACGCGGCGCTCTTTGCCATCTGCAACATCACGCGCAAAAGACGTGTCCAACTCATCGGCCGCTCCAGAGTCTCCTGCGTGGACGTCGGCGCGGTGCTCAAAGAACTTGGCGGCGGTGGTCACGGCGGCGCGGCGGCTGCCACCATCAAAGGCGGCGACCCAGAGGCGCTGCGCGCCCAGCTCCTGTCTGTCCTCAACGCCTCTCCACCCCGGCCCCGCGTGGTCATGGACATCATGTCCAGCCCGGTCCACACCATCGACCCCCGCACACCCCTTGAAGAGGTCGGCCAGGAACTGCTCCAATGGCGCCACACTGGCGTACCGGTCGTCAAAGAGGGCCAGGTCGTCGGCATGATCTCTCGCCGGGACATAGAATCGGCCCGCAAGGGAGAGCGGCTTCACCTGCCCGTGTCGAGCTGCATGTCGCGCCCGGTCCACACCATCGCCCCAGACGAAACCCTCGATGACGCCATGGCGCTGATGGTCAAAAAGGACATTGGACGCCTCCCGGTGGTCAGAGACGGCCACTTGCTGGGCATCTTGTCGCGCTCGGACGTGTTGCGCGTCCTCTACCGGCAAAACCGTGACCCCAACCAGGAGGCCAAGGACACCCCATGAACCCTCTTGTCCACATGATCGACACTGGGGCCAGCCCCCAGGACATGGCCGACTACCTTGATTCGCTGCGCCACAAGGAGCGCCTGCGGATCACCATGGAGCTGCCCCCCAGGGCCCAGGCGCGCCTCTTTGCCAAAGTGCAGGACGCCTTTGAGTTGGACCTGAACCACTTTGTCCCCGAGGACACCGAGGATCTGACCGAGGTCATCCATTGGGGCCGCAACACCTTGCCGGCCTTCAGGCGCTTTCAGAAACGTTTTTGCCGCCCCACCGCCGCGCAGCGCGGCGACAACACCGACCCTCACCTGTGGGGCTACAACGCGAACCCTCCGCTGGTGCTTGGCGCCGTGGGTCCGGGCTACTTTGTGGCGCGTCACGGCGCCGACGACACCCCGGTCTGGATCGATTACCTGCTGACGCCCCCCGACAAAGTCCCCCACTGGCCTGCCATCAAGCCCAAAACCTACCGTCTGAGCCGCTTTGTCTACCACGGCACCATCGATCGCATGCGCAAGGTCTCGGAGCACGTCTCGATCGGCGCTGCGTTTCGCGGCACCAAGGCCATCGGCGCGCACTTTGTCCTGTGCCGCGAGCCCTGAGCAACGCCCGACTCACAAGACGTTGATCAAACAGCGCACCGAGCCGTGGAAGCGGAAGACGTCGGCCACATCAATGGGCCGAGCGCGCACACCGCGACGGGCAAAGATCTCGCGCGCGGCCTGATCCAGCGTTTCGATCCCGTAAGATGGCATCAAAAACTCGTGTTTGACCGTGTGTTTGAGCGCGCTTGCGGGCGCAGGCGCTTCTGTGTCCGCGGCGAGCGCGTGAAACTGGCCGTTGTTGTAGGTGATGAAGGTCACCTGATCGGCCAAAGGCAGCAGCGGCAGCGCCACCACGTCGTAGCCCGCCGCCCGCAACTCTCTGGCCGGGGTCTCAAAGCGGTGCAGCGTGGCCTCAGAGAGGTCGATGGCGGGCAGCCCCTGGGATTTGAGGCGCTCTTGAAGGGCCACAAACTCTGCCCCGTCGGTTCCACCGAGCAACTCGACCGCCAATGCGGGCGACCCCACTGCCACAGCGCCGTCGGGCAAGGGCGTTAAATACATGCCGATGTGGTGATGGGGCACATCTTCGGGCTTTTTGCCCAGGACAAAGACCGGTCGGCCCACGATCTCTTCGAGGGTCGAGGCCACTGCGCCGGCGTTGGGCATGCGCGTGGGGTTTTTGCGCATCAAATTGACGTCGGCGAAGACCCTTGCAGGCCCGGCGATCATGTCTCCGCCATCAAAATCAAAGTCCAACTCCCGCACCGACACCGACGCATCCCCAAGCGCCAGCCTGAAGGGCACCAACCAGTCGTTGGCGCGCGGTCCGTGGAGGGCTGGTTTTTGCGGTGGCACCAGCAAGACCTGGTTTTGGCCGGCGGTGGTCAGCGTGTAGCGGTCGCGGGACCAGGTGGTGATGGGTCGATCCATGACCACGGGCTCAAAACGGCGCGCGTCGGCGGGTTTAAAGCGCTCCATAAACGCCTCAAAGTCCGCCGCAGAGGCCACCACGACGCGAAACCGGCCATCGGGCACCGCCGCGAGGATGTCTCGATAGGTTTTGTCGATGGTGGCGGCCGCCTGAGGGTCAAAGTGCAGCACCACGGTGTTCAGATCCGACTGGTTGTCGGGCGCGATGCGCACCACCGCAGGGGGCCACAAGGCCGCTTGGAGGCTCAGGAGGCCCAGCGCGCAAACCACCGCGGCCAAAGCCCCCGCCAAGGCGCGCGCCAGCGGGGACCAGGAGGACAGATCGAGCGTTTGTGCGGGGGTCTGGGCCATGGTTTGTCCTCTTATGCTGGTCTGGGGCGAGTCATCGACGCCAAGCCGGTATCACTGAAGTTCGGCCAGCCCTGGACGCTCGTTGATTTGGACGGCGTCCACGTTGATCTCTTCGATCGCGGCCTGCTGCTGGATGGGCTCCAGATCAATCTGGGGCATGGGCTGGAGCCCGGGCAGGCCCACGGGTTGGGGGCGCGTTGGGGCGCCGCTCCAGGCGACAAAGACGGCGTCTTTGACGATGTTGGCGCCAGCGCTGGCGGTGATGCTGGCCACCGGGCGCGCCATCATCATGGCTTGCTGGGCGGGCTTGATCTTGAAGTGGACGCGGCGCTGGAGCGTCTGGCCAGGTTGGAGGTTGACCTGGAGGACCTCATGGCCAAGCTCGACCTGCATGGGGACGGGGACGCGGCCCATCGGCGAGAGGGTCTCGGCGGTGCACTTGAGATCGAGGTTGGCAGCGGCGTTGGCGGGGCCCGCGGCCTGGGCGCTGCGCTTGAAGGCCACGTTGACCACGTAGCCCTCTTTGGAGGTATTGGGTTCAAGCTGGGCCTGAATGCCCTGGCCAAGCTCGATCCACCTGGAGGCCACGGTGGGGTCGGCGACCGAGGGGGCAAATTCAGCGTTGACCTTCTTGGCATTGGCGGCTTTGGCGTCCTGGGGGTCGTTGGGACCGGCGCCAGCGGCAAAGGCCAGCATCAAGAGGGCCAGGGTGGTGAGAAAGCTGATGGTGCCGATGCGACGCTTGATCATGGGGTACTCCTGTCTTTGGCGCGGCGGCTTGCGCTGGGCATGTTGGCAAGCCTTGCGGACATGGCTGGTGTGGGCGGCGCTCTTGGGTCGGGGAAGGCGTCCAAACCAGGTGGCGATGCTCATGGGAGGGTTCAACGCGCCAAGCGGCGCAACGATCTGAATTGGTCAGGAAAAATACAAAGAAAAATCGCCCCACCCGCTGATGGGCCCTCATGCCGGGCCAAAAACTCACGCGTGGGGGTTGGGAGAGCCCACAAAGCGGGCGCGGGGGCGCAAGAGCTCTGGGCTGCGGCGCTGCTCAAAGATGTGCGCCACCCACCCGGCGCTGCGGCCAATGGCGAAGAGCGCCGTGGCGCCGCTTGGCCCCAGGTCCAGCGCGCGGCTGATGGCCACCAACCCCACGTCGAGCGTGGGCGGCGCGTGTCCGGCGTCGAGCATGACCGCGCACACCGCGTCGATGGTGCGCAGCGCTGGCGATGTGCCTGCGACCTGCCTGGCGACCTCCAGCAACGGGGCCGTGCGGGGATCCCCTTTGGGATAGAGGCGGTGCCCAAAGCCAGCAATGTCCTCCCCACGGCGCAACCTGCGCCGCACCACCAGCGCCGCGCGCTCGGGGCTGCCGACTTCATCAAGGAGCGCCTCCACGCGTTCGCTGTGCGCCCCATGGCGCGGCCCCGAGAGCGCCGCCAGCCCCGCCGCCACGCTGGCATAGAGATCGGCGCCGGTGGAAGCCGCCACGCGCGCCGCGAAGGTCGAGGCGTTGAGTTCGTGGTCGGCGCAAACAATCAGCGCCCGCTCAATGGCGCCGGTGACCTCCTGGGCCTGCCCCACGCCCAGCGCCAGCGCCACCGCCTGGGCCGTGGTCTGGGCCTTGGCGGCCTGCTCGATGTCTCCGCGCTCGTTGCCCAGCGCCAACCACAGAGCCATCTGGCGGATCAACGCCCGCGCCCTGGCCCGCTCGGCCTCCTCGGGCGCTCCAAAGCGCCCCGGATCGCGCAGCCCCGCCAGGGAAACTGCCGCCAACAAGACCCCCGCGTACGGCTCCCCCAGGGCTCCGGCGGCCTTGACTGCCTCGACGATCGATGGCTCCACCGCGACCCTTGGCCAGCCCAACCCCCCATCGATCGCGCGCCCTGCCCATAGCCACTCCGCCACCGCCTCAAAGCTGGCCTCCTTGCGGACCAACTCCACCAGCGGCACCCCTCGGTAAACCGGCCCTTGCTCAGAGAACGACGAGATCGCCGTGTCGATCACCGGCTCGCCCCAGCGCAGCGCCCCGGCCGCCACCGCGGTGTGACCGGCCCGGGCATCGCGGCGCTTGCACAAGCGCTCCACGTCGGCGCGAAAGTAGCGCCGTTGGCGGCTGTCGTGCTGGGAGGGCACAGCGCGGATGAGTCCCCGGCTGACATAGGTGTAGAGCGTGGCTGGCTTGACCCCCAGGAGCTGCACCGCCTGGCGCGCCGAGATCAAATCTGAAGGTTGATTGTTGAATCGAGATTGATCGTTCTGCCCCATGGCCCCATTCTCCACACATCACCGGTCAATGCCGGGTTGGATGCATTCATTGGGCGCTTGGCCTGCGCCGTCAATACATTGATACATCGATCAACTTAAACCACTCAATATATCGATGCCAACGCTGGATCCAAAACCAGCCCATCGACACGGACATGATGAGGAGTTCCAGATGGACAAGAGCCAGAACAACGTGGCCGCAGGCCTTGAAGGGATCGTGGTGGCCAACACCCAGATGAGCATGGTCGACGGCCAGGCCGGGCGTTTGGTGCTGCGCGGTTATGAGGTCGGCCAGCTCTCAGGAGAGGTCAGCTTTGAGCAGGCGTGCGGACTCTTTCTCGACGGCGCGCTGCCCCCAGCAAAGGACACAGAGGCCATCGGCCAGGCGCTGGCCGCCGCCCGCGTGGAAGCCTTTGATGGCCTCGATCAGGTCAAGGGGGCGCTCAAACAAGACGACGCCATGGCCGCCCTGCGCGGCGCCGTGGGCCAGTGGGGCATCGAAGACCCCAGCGATCGCCGCGCGGCGGCGCTGCGGCTGGTTGGCGCCCTGCCCGTCTGGTCCACCGCCTGGTGGCGCATGCGCAACGGCCAAGCCCCCGTAGCCCCCGACGCCCGCGCCGCCCACAGCGCCGACACTCTGACCATGCTCCACGGCTGCGCCCCCAGCGCGGCCAAACGCCGCGCGCTCGACGCCTACCTTGTGGCCGTCATCGACCACGGCATGAACGCCTCGACCTTCACCGCCCGCGTGGTGGCCTCCACCGGGGCTGACCTGACCTCGGCCGTGACCGCCGCCATCGGCGCGCTTTCCGGACCGCTTCACGGCGGCGCCCCTGGTCCCGTCCTGGACATGCTCGACGCCATCGGCCACGCCGACCGCGCCCAGGCCTGGATCGAAACCGAGTTGGCCCAGGGCCGACGCATCATGGGCATGGGCCACCGGGTCTACAAAGTGCGCGATCCGCGCGCTGCGGTGCTGGAACGGGCAGTTGAGGGCATTGAAGGAGAGTTGACGGGCAAAACCGCCCAGCGCCTGGCCCTGGCACACGCCGTCGAAGCGCACGCCCAGGCCATGCTTGAGGCCGCCAAACCTGGCCGAAAGCTGCGCGCCAACGTCGAGTTCTACACCGCCGTGCTGCTCGAAGCGCTGGAGCTGCCCAGAGAGCTCTTTGCCGCCACCTTCTGCGCCAGCCGCGCACTGGGCTGGTGCGCGCACGTCTTTGAACAACGCGACACCGGCCGCCTGCTGCGACCGCGCGCCCGCTACGTCGGCCCGGCCCCCAAAGCTGCCTGAAACACCTTGAGTCATTGGACTCAAGGCTTATCCAAAAGAGAGCCTAATACGCGGCGCTTGACGGCGGCGCGCTGGCGCTGCTTGTAGACATCGTGTGAGGCCAACCCCGAGCGACTTAGCTCAAAGCTCTCCTCATCCAGAATCTGCACCTCAAACGGGAAGAAAAAACGCTGCTCGCCCGGCACCCCGCCCGGCCCGATGATCACGTCGGGCAGGCGGACGTAGTGGCGGCAGGTGAACTGGATGGAGTGGTAGGCCAGGGAACTGAAGGGGTTGTAGGAGCGGCTTGGGGGTTCGGGGTAGGGCCTGTCACGGACGGCCTTGCGCAGCGCGTCGATTTGCTCCTGTGCGGACATGTCCCGGCCGAGCGCCTCTTGCTCGAGCAACTCCATCTGGCTGCGCATCCACTCAAGGTCGATCAAGGTGTTGCGCGAGCGCGTGGGCTTGATGTTGGCAAACATGATGATGTTGTGGGCCCGCAGGTAACGCACCACCAAAAGGGCGTCAAAGCGCTCGCGGGTGACAAAGCGCACCCCCAACCAATCAAAAATGTCCGCCGCCACGTTTTCGACCTTGTGCAGCAGCTTGGTCAGCACCGAATAGAGGGGTTTGGACTCTTTGACCTCAAAGTGGGCCAATTCCACCGAGTCTGCGCCGTGGCCCAGATAGAGTTTGCCGCCGCGGCGGCTCATGTGGGGCTTGAAGCGGTCCAGGATCTGGTCGCGGATCTGGCGGCTGAAGCGCTCATCGAGGGTCGAGGTGGCGTGGGCCATGGTGTGCATCACGCGCAGCAGCGCGCACGTCCAACGCTGACGCTCGGTCAATGGTCTGACCGACGCCCACAAGAGCAGCCTGCGCATGTCGGTCTGGTCGACGACCTCAAGCGGCATCGACACAGAGGGCTCATCTTGGAGCAGGACATCCTGGATGTACTCAAGCGCGCTCTTGCGCATCGCCTCAAGCTGCTGGCGATCGTTGGAGTGGTGCCAATTGAAGCCATAACACTCAATGAACGACTCGGCCTCTTCCAGCGTCCTGAGCTGCAACACGGGCACGTCGATGGCCGATCGGCCTCCAACGATGGCGTTGAGCGTTTCCCAGGGAAATCCAATGCCCTCTGTGGTCATGAAACCTGCTTCCTCCTGCTTGCACCGCAGCGCGCTTCGTGGTCCCCTTGGCCACAACACAACAGGCGCGGCGTCAGGCCGCGCATCACTTAAGAGTACCATTACAATGGACTTCGTTGCGCCCCTTTGAAAACCATCTGCGTGGCCAGGGCTGCAAATCGGGGTCCACGGTGGCCTTTGGGGCATCGGCACCGGGGTCAAAGACGTCAAAAAAGGGAGGCAGGCATATGGATGAACGGTTGAAGGGCAAAGTGGCGATCGTGACCGGCGGCAGCCGCGGCATCGGCGCGGCCATCGCCAAGGGGTTTGCGGCAGCCGGCGGCAAGGTGGTCATCTCTTCGCGCAAGGAAGAGGGCCTTAAAATCCAGGCCGAGGCCATCAACGCCGAGTATCCCGACGCCGTCCAATACAAGACCTGCCACATGGGCGACCCCGAGCAGATCTCGGCCCTCTTTGACTTCGCCAACGACACCTTTGGCATCCCCTCGATCCTGGTCAACAACGCCGCCACCAACCCCTACTTTGGCCCCATGCTGGGCATCTCCAACGGGGCCTGGGCCAAGACCTTCCAGGTCAACCTCGAAGGCCCTTTTGAGGCCATCCGCCTGCTCGTCGGGCGCCTCCAGGAGGCCAAGCACCCCGGCTCCATCATCAACGTCTCCAGCATCGTCGGCGCAGGCGCCGCCCCGCTCCAAGGCGTCTACGGCATGACCAAAGCCGCCATGATCTCCATGACCAAAACTCTGGCCATGGAGCTTGGCGGCAACGACATCCGCGTCAACGCCATCGCCCCGGGTCTGATCGACACCAAGCTGTCGAGCATCATCACCTCCACCCCCGATCTCAAGCGCACCTTCACCGACCGAACCCCGCTTGGCCGCGTGGGCAAACCTGAAGAGCTGGCCGGCGCCGCCGTCTTCCTGGCCAGCGACGAGTCCCGCTACGTCACCGGCCAGACCCTCTTTGTCGATGGCGGCTACACCATCGGCTGAGACCGTCGCTGCGCACCGGTGTGTCGCCAGCGATACACCGCGTCACCCCCCCGACACACCCCTGTCCCCCAAACAACGACCTCCGCCCCCTCTACATCGCTGGCCCGGATCGTGCTAAAAGCTCTGGATGCATCGAAGACCCGACCGCTTTGGGCGGTCCGGTGTTGGCCCTGGGCGGCCGACACCGGCTGTGTGCCGCGTGCAAGGAGAGCGCTCGTTTTATGGAAACGCTCTGGTTCAAACGTTTGGCGGACATGCTGCAATGGCCCGAGTTGGCGCACCTCCACTTGCCGCAGTGGGGCTGGCTGGGGCTGTGCGCAGCCACCACGGTCCTGCTGGCGCTGTGGAGCCTGCGCCGCCACCAACTGTCCTGGCGCCACGGTCTGGTGATGATCGCCTCGGCCATGGCGGCCGGTGTGCTGGGCGGCCATCTGGTGGCCGTCGCCTTCAAGCCCCACCTGCTGCTGGCCCAGCCCTGGCGCCTGGTCATCCTCTTTAAAAGCGGTGTCAGCTCACTGGGCGTCTATGCCGGTGCCATGGTGGGCGTGGGGCTGTGGGCGTGGCTGCGAAAACAACCCCTGCAGGCATACTGCGACGCCACCGCGCCAAGCCTGCTGCTGGGCGCCGGGATGGCGCGCCTTGGTTGCCTGATGCACGGCTGCGACTTTGGCACCGTCACCACCGCCGCCCTGCCCTGGGCCATGCGCTACCCCCAGGACTCCCCCGCGTTTCGCTTTCTGACGCGCCACCAGATGATCGACCCCTTTCGGGCCGTCGGGCTGCCCATGCATCCCTTTGCCCTCTACGAGGCGCTGCCCGTGATGCTGGCCGCCGCCGTGATGCTCAAGTGGCCCAAATTGACCGGCCAGGCGCCGGGACAGCGGGCCGCCGCCGCTGGCGCCATTTACTGCGCCGTGCGCGCCGTCGCGGAGCACTTCCGTGGCGATGCCGTGGACCTGCTGGCGGGCGTCTCGCTGCTGCAGGTGCTCTGCGCGCTGGCCGCCGCGGGCTTCGCCGCTCTGTGGTACCACCTCAATCAACCCCAGACCGCCCCCAAGTTGGAGATCTGTCATGCCTAAAGACCACCGACTGACCCATACGACCAACCGCTCCTGGCGCACCGCGCTGGGCCTGGGCGCGCTGATCCTGACCCTGGCCGCAAGCTACGGGGCCTGCGTCGAAGACAAAGACGTCGACACCCAGACCTGGGAGTTGCGCGACATGCTGGGCCTGGGGCCAGCGTGGTTTGAGTCCATGGACGACAAAGAGCGCCAGGCGCTCGAAAAACGCCTGCGCGACGAGGCCATCACCCAGGCCGAAGACGGCGCCTGGATCGATCTGCTGGACGACGCTCTGGATCCCGCGCCGCTGCCCGAAGCGGCGCTCAACTCACCGCGCCGCGCGCTGAGCGAACTCGACGTCCGCCTCGAAGCCCAGCAGCGCGCCCCCTTGCTCATCGGATGGGCCGCCTACGAGCGCAGCGCCCAGGGCAGCCCCGTGGCGCGCGCCTGTCCCCTGGCATTGGACGACTTCGACACCGACGACACCCCCATCGACCGCGAAGACTGGCTCCTGGACGACGCCTTTGAGCGGCCGCTCGACGCCAAAGACCCCCAGGGTCCCCAGGAAATCGACGCCCTTGAGCGCCGCCTGGGTCTGCTGCGCAAGTGGGTCAACGCCTGCGCCCAGGCCGTGGGGCACGCCCCCGGCGCCAAAATCGACGTCCGCCGCGCCCGCAGCATCCCCGCGCTGGTCTCCTACTGGCCCGATGGCCCGCGCCTCTACGTCAACCCGGCTCTGCTCAAGCTCTGGGGGCACCTCGACCCGGCCCCCGTCCGCTCTGGATGGTCCACCGTCTCACAGCCCCTTGGCTTTGACGCCTACGACCGCTGTCTGCTGGAGACGCCGGCCTACTGCGCCCGCTGCATGAGCCCGCAGCAGGCCCAGACCAGTCAGTGCAGCGACGACCTCATGGGCGACAACGCCAGCCAGGCCTGCATGGTGCTGACCGAAACCCCTCTGGGCTTCGAGCGCTACTGCCTCAACCAGCTCATCCGCGAGCGCAACTTCCAACTGAGTCAGTGCATCGCCCAGGTCACCGACAACGCTCCCGACTGCGCGCTCGAAACCCCCGTCAACCGCGTCGAGGAGTTGATCAACATCCACGCCACCTTCCTGAACAACACCGGCTGTCTCCAGGCCCTCGACCTCTGCCTGCCCGAGCTTCAAAACAACCCCCCGCGCGAAGACGACCCCGACGGCCAACTCCCCCCGCCCCCACAGGACCGGGACCCCGAGCCGCTGCCCGAAGACGACTACGACGACGATGACTGTTCTGGAGAAGGCTGCAGCGCCGGGCTAGAACTCCTGTGCGCCGGAGCAGAACTGGCCAGCGCCTGTGAAGGCGATGACGGCGGCGGCTGCGAAGGCGACAGCGGCGGCTCCAGCGGCTGCGAAGGTGACACCGTCGAAGGCGGCGGAGACTGCTGCGCGGCTGCCGGCGAGTGATGGGCGGACGAGGCAGTTAGTGTCAGGCGATTATAGCGCTCACTGGCGGGGTCACGTCGCTGGGATTTGGGCTTTGCTGTGAGAACGCGCTTGATTTGTGACAGGTGGCTTTGTTGGAAGACCCAGGCAGTTAGTGTCAGGCGATTATAGCGCTCACTGGCGGGGTCACGTCGCTGGGGTTGGGCTTTGCTGTGAGAACGCGCTTGATTTGTGACAGGGGGCTTTGTTGGGGGACCCAGGCAGTTCGGGTCAGGCGATCGTAGCGCTCACTGGCGGGGTCACGTCGCTGGGGCCCCTGCCCCAGCCACG
>CAKZKQ010000051.1 GCA_937123825.1 uncultured Pseudomonadota bacterium | reverse complement strand
GGGGCGGGGGGGCTTGTCCCCGCGGGTGTGGGGTAACCGGGGAGAGGCGGTGGGGGGTGGCGTCGTCGCCGGGTCTATCCCCACGCGTGTGGGGAAACCCTGCCTGGGGTGCCGCCGCCGTAGACATCATCGGGTCTATCCCCACGCGTGTGGGGAAACCGCCACCAACGCCACCGCTGCGGTCGTGTACTTGGGTCTATCCCCACGCGTGTGGGGAAACCGCGCGGCTGTGATTTGGGTGACTCGCTCTTTTGGGTCTATCCCCACGCGTGTGGGGAAACCGGAAGGGGTCGCGCCGCCAGCTCCTTTGGTCACGGTCTATCCCCACGCGTGTGGGGAAACCTTCTTCAATGTCCCAATTGCCAAAACGATATCGGGTCTATCCCCACGCGTGTGGGGAAACCCGCAGCCAGAGCTGGATGGTGAAAGCCGTCATGGGTCTATCCCCACGCGTGTGGGGAAACCGGGTGAACTTGGTACACCCTTTAACCAACGAGGGGTCTATCCCCACGCGTGTGGGGAAACCCCAAAGAAGAGCACGGCGGTGCTGTTGGAGGTGGGTCTATCCCCACGCGTGTGGGGAAACCTCTGAGACAACTTGTCACACTTTTTGCGGTGAAACAAGGCGAGTTTTAAAGGGGGGAGTTTGGGGGTTTAGTCGGTGTCAAAGATGGGGTCTGGGGTCCAGTGTTTGATCTCTTCGAGTTCGACAGGGTCGTGGTAGGCTGTGATGGTGCCTCGGGCCAACCAGATGCCTTCGTGCTCGACCAGTGTTTTGCTGGGCCAACCCAAAAAGCGCATGCCCAGACCGGAGGGCGCGTCTTTGGCGGGCCAAAACATGACGATGCCGCCGTTTTCGGGCAGGACTTCTAACCACTCCAACATTACGGACCAGACCCGCTCTCTCACTGCCTTTTTCATGCGGGGGGCCAGATACACCCCAGGGGCGATCTCCAACATGCAGGAGGCGAGGAAGCCCCGGTGGCGTGCTGGGGCGTTACGTGTCACCACGATTGTTGTCGCCATCGGGGGGATCCTCCAGGACCTCTTTGATGCTGTCGATCATTTGAGGGATGATTTTGTCTTGCTGCATCCGCGTGCCCACGAGCTTGCGGGTGATGCGCTCCAGCGGAATCCAACTCTGGCGGCGTTGCTGACCGACCGCTTCAAAGGCCACTGGCAACGTGAAGGAACTGCGGAAAAGGTCGGCGATGTCGAGCGCGAACGCCCGGCCGCTGGCCTCGTGAATGAAGCCCAACTGACCAATGGTCCCCGTCACCGCCACGGCGATCATCGCACCGGCCTGCACCGCGGTGGCCGCGTGGTTGATGGAGCGGTTGATCTCATCGGCCGCCTCGGGCGCCAGCCGGTCGTAACGGCGCCCTGACCAGGGGATACCAAATTGATTGGCCAGATTCTTGTAAATCTGCTTCATCCGGTGCCCCTCGACGCCGCGCAACGCGTTGAGGTCGGTGGCGGGCGTCAAATCTTGACCCATCCGCAGGCCGTACATCCGACGCGCGACCAGGATCCGACTCTGAGGATCGCCCCAGAGCTTCACTTGCTGGCGCGCGAGCGATGAACTGTCGGGGCCTGCTGGCATGCTGGCATAACAACGCACGCCGCCTTCGCCGACCACCACCAAACCGGTCTGATGGCGGGCCAACAAGCGCAGCGCGTCGTGGGTCACCGTCGTCCCTGGAGCCATCAAGATGTTGGAGATCCCCTGAAAAGGGATGTGGTACACCCCCGCCTCCAGGTCCTCCCCACCCGCCGTCACAAACGACAAGCAGCCGCTCTCCACATAAAGCTTTCCTCGCCCCAGCCACAACAACCCGTGCCTGTCGGCCTGAGGCACCCGCGCGGTCTCCAGACCGAGCCGTCCCTTGAGCATGGATCACCTTCTGCTTGATGCCCTGCGCAGTTTGACCATCCCAAAGCCAAAGCCTTTGTGACGGCCCACACCTTGCCTCAAGAATGCCGAAAAAACAGACGGCTCCACCACCTCCAACCGCCCGCGCAGGCCCACGCTGGGACGCTTGATGGGCTTGGATTTGCGCTCTTTGCCGTGGGTGCGGCGCAAAAACCGCTCCAACGCAAAGTGCTCCGTCTCCAAACCCAAGACCTTCAGCCCACCGCGGGCCTCCAAGCGCTCGGTCGCCCACTGGTGGTAGACGTCGGCCCTCTCTAGAGGCTTCTCAGGGTCACGCAGCGCGCGGGCAAGGAACACGTCCAGCTCGGCGCCTTTGCGAAACTCGACCTTGCCTTGACGATCCCTCAACGGAGCGCCAATCCGCACCGTGGGACACAAACGCACCCCAAAATCCAGCACACTCCCCAAGGCAAACGCCGTGGGCATGGGCTTAGAGGCCGATTGAACCCAATCGCAGATCGAGTAGACCGTCGGAGACGCAAAACCGCTCGCCAGTTGCTCCAACGCCTCCAAACCCACCGATGAATACGACAACACCGTCACGCGCTCGGGATCGGACCCCTCCACACAAAACGGCTTGGGCGACTGCTCCTGAAAAAGCTCGCCGTGCACACAGTGCACCAAATAACCCAAATCAACCTTGTCGAGCGGCAAACGCATCATGCGCCCAAACTTTAACAAACCGCGAGTGTCCAGACGCAACTGAACCATATGAAAAGGGGTCGGTTTCATGGGGTGGACGCCTCCGCGCAAAGGGTGTCGATGGGCACCTGACCGTGGCACAACCAGCGCTGCCCAACATGGATTTGATTGGCCCAGTCCCGGGCATCTGTGACCGGAAAAGTGTCCAGCGGATCCTCTCCGTTGGGGTCTCCTTGAGGCCACCACATCGCACAGCGTTGGTCATCAGACCCCAACCGCGCCCTCATCCAGCTCCCCATGGCCACGCGCCTGGGCGCATTTTTCGCCAGCGGCGCACGACGCAGCGCGTGGACCAACGAATCCGCCTGGGTCAACCCCATCGAGATCCGCTCGGAGGGCACACAGGGCTTTCGACCAATAAAGAGGGGACGCGCAGGATAACGCAGCGCCCCATCCAAGGCCTCCAACGACGGCTCACCCTCGCCTTCAAGGCCGACCGCCAGCGTGTAGGCCGCATCAACCCAATAATCTCGCTTGCGAATGTGCGTCCCCGTCTTGGCAGAACCACCTGCACGCTCATCCAAAACGCCCGAGGTCGTCCACGCCCGATTGCTGAGCATAAAGTCCTGCCCCAAATCCGCCGTCTGAAAGTCGCGCAGGCGACGCCCCGCCAGATCTTGGCGCACCGCAAAACGCAGCCGCCCTTGCAACCGCGTCAGCTTGTCGGCGTCGCGGTGGTGGTAACCCAACGCGTTGCCCAACAAACCACACACCATCGACAGCGCCGGATAAGGCTGAATCACACCCAGGCTGTCGACGATCGGCGCCCCAAAGCTCATCATCGGCGCGCGCAGACGCATCAAAAGGATGTCCATCGGCATAAGCTCACCCCTCGATCTGCTGCGCGACCCACTGAGCCGTCTCATTGAGCCCCTGAGCCTCAACCCCCAAGGCACTCTCCAGCGACCCAAACGGTCCCCGCGCAGACAGGCACGCCTCGGTCTCCTTGCCGTACATCCCGTGGAAATCCTCCAGATGGTCGGCCAGCGCCCTGTAGGTGTTCTCCAGCATGTCACCCCGCTCCGAGACGGGCTTAAAGAAGGCGTTGGCCAACGTCCTGGGCTGGGCATCCCCCGCCTCGACCATGACGCAGCTTGCGTAGCTGTGGGGCGCCGTCGAACCCAGCTTGGCCCCCGGAGACACCGTCGCGATCAAGCGCACCAGGCGGCTGGCCACGTCGGCCGCCAGCGAGCGGTCAGCCTCTTGCCACTGCGACACATCGCAGCCCGTCAGGTTCGACACCAACAAAGGCACATCAAGGACTACGTAGAGATAAAAAAGGCCGCTGGTCAGCTCCGTGCTGTTGATGTGACCGCTGCCCAACTCACCGCCCTCGTTGGCCAGGATCTCATCAACCGCCGAGAAATAATCCGACTCGCTGTGCTCGGCGTGCACCGTCAACGCGTGTGCCACGTGCACCGCCGCGTCACCCCGCGCCAAAATGTCGCTGGTCACCATCCGACCAAAGAGCGCCGCGTCCAAACCCAGGGCCAACTTCAAGCCCTGAATGTTCTTCTTCATAGCCTTGTTCTGAAATGCAGCCTTGCACGCCTTATCAATCTCGCCCTTGGTCTTCTTTTCCGCCAGCGCCGCCTCATCGCTGTCCCAAAAGGCCTCAAACACCTCCTTGTGCTCACCGAGAAAGTCCTCCACCAGTGACCGCAAATACGCCACCTCGGGCTGACCGATGACCGTGATCTGAGAGGTCTTCAAAGGCACCCGTTGCGCCGACTTCTCTTCATCGTCCTCCTTCTGGGCCTGCTCGCGCTTCTTGGCCGCGCTCTCCCCCAGCACCAACTTCATCACGTACTCGGTCACCACCGTCGTCAACGCGATCGGCATCCCCGCCGCCACCAGCGGCTCGATGATGTGGTGCTCAAACGTCAACCGAGACCGCACCGAAGAAGGCCGCTCCAGCTCCCCAAGCGAATGCTTGCCCTTAAACACGCGCCAGTGACGTTTAAGACACTGCGACGACACACGCGTGCGCGTCACACCGCCAAAGGGAAGACGCTTGGCAAAACCAGCATCGTCGCGGTTCAAGAGCGCACCGGGATATGAGGTCAAAGCATGAATCTGAATAAAACGGGTCATCAATCCCTCCCAAAGCATGGCGCGGTTCACATACACCCACACCACTCGCAAATCACCCACCCAACCCCCTCAAAACCGGGAACTGGACACAAAACGCCAAGGTTCGCCCCACTTAGAGCGGACCCAT
>CAKZKQ010000050.1 GCA_937123825.1 uncultured Pseudomonadota bacterium | reverse complement strand
TTTTCCTACCTCCAAGCTCTCTTTCGCGCTCAGCCTACCCCCTTGCTCACGACATCCTGACCATCTGAACGCTTACGGTGCATAAAACGCCGTTGGAGTTGTCTTTTCGCCGTGCTCCAAAAGGGGATAAGGTGCGTTCGGCCGCCAAACTCGACCAGATGGCGCTTGTTGAGCCTGTTGAGCCTCACAAGCTGACCCAGATCGTCATTGTCGGAGATCACAACCAGTTGCCTCCTGTTCAACCTGTCAAACCTCCTCAAAACCTCCAGTGTTTTCTTGGCAGTTTGTTCAACTACTATGTCGAAGGCCACTGCGTGCCCAACCATCAACTGCGCGTGAACTACCGGTCGAGGGCTGAAATCGTTGCCTACACTGATCGGTTGGGGCTTTACGAGAGCTTGACCGCTTTTCGTGAGCAGGCGTCTTACGAGCCGTTGCCCCCCGTGCCGGATGGTGCGCCTGCTTGGGTGCGCAATATTCTTGATGACACACAGGTTGTTGGGGCGCTCATTCATGCTCGCCGTTTTGAAACGGCGGTGAGTTCTTTGGAGGCCGAACTCACTGTGGCTTTGGTGGAGGCTTTCTTTCTTCAAATGGGCATTGACTCTCCAAGGTCTGAAATGGCCTTCTGGCAAGAGCATTTGGGGATTGTTGCCCCACACAATGCGCAGGGGCGGTTGATTGCCAGACGGATCTTTGATCGCCTCACGACAGGCCAAGGGCCTGCCCAAAGCCAACTTGATGGTGGCGCGTTGATGGGAGCTTTGCGTGGCACCATTTACTCTGTTGAAAAGTTTCAAGGCTCGGACAGAACCTTCATCATTGGTTCAATGGGGGTGTCATCAAGAGATCAACTTTCCGCTGAAGAGGAGTTTATCTACGACATCAACCGCTTCAATGTTTTGACAAGCCGCGCGAAGCAGAAAATGTTGCTGATCTGCAGCCAGAACTACCTTGATTATATCCCCCGTGATCGTCGGGTCATGGGGTACGCAGCGCGTGTAAGAGATTTTGCGTTGAGCTATTGTAACAACGCCCAATCTTTTGTGTTTGATGATGGGGATTCCGGTGGCGTAGAGCATGTCGTGTGTAGAACCCGCTTCCCAATACGGGTGTAATGGTCGTGTTGGTACCGCTTCTGGTTGTTCATTAAGGTGTGGGCAATGCCGTTGTTTTTGGCTTGGTTGAAAGCCATAGTGTGGGGGAGCGGTTCGTGAAAGAGGTGGTGCTGCACAATGACTATGAGGTGCTGGAGCAGATAGGGCGCGGCAGCCAAGGCACGACTTTCAAGGCAAAGCACATTCCAAGTGGCGCGCTTGTGGCCATCAAGGTGATGGACGTCGGTGCGGTGTCCAATTGGAAGGATGTGGAGCTTTTTGAGCGCG
Organism: uncultured Pseudomonadota bacterium; assembly: GCA_937123825.1. Taxonomy (GTDB): domain Bacteria; phylum Myxococcota_A; class Bradymonadia; order Bradymonadales; genus CAKZKQ01. Next base: position 1,939 of record CAKZKQ010000050.1, on the reverse strand, counting down.
AGTCTGAAGCGCTTGAGAGCCTCGACCATCCCGCGATTCCCGATTACATCGACGCTTGGACGGTGGAAGAGGGCGGCTCGCTGCAAATGTGCCTGGCCCAGGAGTTTGTCGAGGGCCTCAACCTGCGCGATGAGCTTGCCAAAGGAGGGCGCTGGAGCGATGAGCAGGCGCTGGACGCTTTGGAGCAGCTTCTGCAAATCCTGATTTATCTCCATGACCGCGTCCCGCCCGTCATCCACCGCGACGTCAAGCCCAACAACATCATCCGCAGGGCAGACGGTCGGCTGGCTTTGGTCGATTTTGGGGCTGTGCAGACCCAGCGCGCTGGGACACTCGGCGGTTCAACGGTCATTGGGACGCCCGGTTATATGCCTTTGGAGCAGATGTTTGGTCAGGCCGAGCCCCGAAGCGACCTTTATGCCCTTGGCGCCACCGTTGGCCACATGCTCACCGGGGCGGACCCTTCGACCATCGAGTTGAAGAACAACCGCATTGATTTTCGCTCCCGGCTTGATGGGCCCGTGGCCAGCAGCAGCCGTGCGCTGTCCATCATTGAACGCCTCACGCAGCCCTCCAAGGAAGACCGCTTTCAAAGCGCCAGGGCCGTTCTTGAAGCCATCGGCGCATCCCAACCCGTCAAGGGGCCGCTCGGCGCTGCGCCCGCGCCTGGGGCTTCCGATGGACAGGGCCCCGCACAAACGGCCCATCCGGTGCGGCATGCTTCGGAGTTTGAGGCCTGGTTTGAGCCTGTGCGCTCATGGGTCCAGGAGGCCAAGGCCAGCGGAGACATTGGGGGGAAATACACCGTCATTGACAGGCCCATGCCGGTGGAGCCCAACCCTCGGCAGCAGGAGTTGATGGATCTTGGCTTTAACTTTATCGGGCGCCAGACCGCCATCAAGAAGGGCTCGGAGAAGACATGCTCGGTGTGGTCAAGCCCCGATGGAATGGTCTACGCGGTGGAAACCGAAGGGGAGGATACGGTGGATTTGACCGTCATTTTTGATGACGGCGAGAAGTTGAAGATGATAGGTCCGTCTGTTGAAGGCCAGCCAAAATTTGCCGTACGCGACACTGGGGAGATTTTTTGGAACCTGATCCAGTTTCAGCAGCGCATTTACCGTGAGAAGACGCGCCAGCCGGTGGTTGGCTTGGACATGGACCGCTTTATGCTTCTCCACAACATGAGGTGGTCCAAACCCGCTTTGCTGGCGTTCATCGCGCGCAACCCTGTGCGTTTGTCCAAACCTCCCAGGGTGCCATCCATCGACGTGGGTTCAATCCTCGTTGCGTGCTTGATCCTCATGCTTTTGCCTGTGTTCCTCTTGATCCTGCCGATCATTTTCTTCAGTGACCGCAAGTCGCGTCGCGAAGCCAAGAGGCTCTATCAAGCCAATGTCAAAGCCATCGAAGAAGAACGCCGCAATGGCACCGCGCCATCCCGCACAGCGCTCCCTGCGTTGACCTCCCCCGTGGTTGACCACGTCATGTGGACCTTGCCCACGGCCAAAGCCGAAGTTCCCGAGGTTGTTTTCAAGCCCGCGACCACAAAGGCCTGACAGAGAGCCTCCTTGAGCGTGGACTTTGCGGGGGCATTCGCGGTGGATTTTGGAGCGGTTCAAGTTTTCGGGTGCTGTTGGCTTTGGCGTTAAGATTGACATCTTGAAGAGCGGCTCATTAAAACGCGGGCCATGCCGTCGTTGTTGGCCTTATTGGGGCCGAAGATTGGAGGGGGAGCGCTCGTGAAAGAAGTGGTGTTGCACAAAGACTACGAGGTGTTGGCGCAGATAGGGCGCGGCAGCCAAGGCACGACCTTCAAAGCGAAACATGTTCCAAGCGGCGCGCTTGTGGCCATCAAGGTGATGGACGTCGGTGCGGTGTCCAATTGGAAGGACGTGGAACTCTTTGAGCGCGAGTCCAAAGCGCTTGAGAGCCTGAA
>CAKZKQ010000049.1 GCA_937123825.1 uncultured Pseudomonadota bacterium | reverse complement strand
GGTGATGCTCTACGAGTCGCTGACGGGCAAGCTGCCCTTTGACGGCGACTGGATGTTTGTCCTGGTTCAGCACGCCAGCCACCCGATGCCCGCGCCTGAGTTTCGACCTGAACTGGGCCTTGGCGATCCGGATGGTTTTGTGACGCTCTTGGAGTCGTTGCTGCGCAAGCCCTTTGTGGAGCGGCCCGAGTGCGCCGCCCATGTGCGACACCGGCTGGCGTTGTTGCGTAAGGACCAGACGCCCAGCGTGGCCCAGCGCCGCTCGGAAGTGGTCGTGGAGGCCTTCTCGGTGGACATGCCGACGATGGCCAGCGACGCGCCGCCGAGCACGGGGGGAGAGCCGCTGCCCTGGCAGGGCCAGACCCAGAGCCTCTTGCGCCTCTTTGAGCCCCCTTTGGTGGGCCGCGGCCAGGAGCAGGAGGTCTTGTGGTCGCTGGCCTCTGAGGTCATGGAGAAACGCAGCGCGCGCGCGGTGCTCATCGCTGGGGCGCCCCAGGCTGGCAAGAGCCGTCTGGGCCGCTGGTGCTTTGAAGAAAACCACCGCACCGGCACCATGCGGACCCTGGATATTTTTGTGGCCGATGGCGGTCTGGCGTCGGCCATGAGGGGGGCCATTTTCCGCTGGTTGCGCATGCCCAAGCTGGAGCGCAAGCCCCTGACGCGGCGGATCAATGAGTGTCTGGACTTCAGCCCAGAGGACCAGGAGGCGCTGTGTGATTTCATGCTCAGCGCCCAGGGGGCCGCGGCCAACGACGCCCAGGAAGAGCGCCAATGGATGCGCCTGTGGCAAAAATTTGTGTGGTCCATCAGCCAGTTTCCCAGCGAGCGCCCCTTGCTCCTATGGCTCGATGGCGACGAAGGCTCTGCCCACACGCTCGCCCCGGTCGTCCAGTGGATTGAGCTGCTCTTGTCGGTCGCGCGCCTGAGCCGCAAGCCGCTTTTGGTGGTTTGGACCGGGGCTGTGGACGAGCCGCGCAGCCTGGAGCGCCTTGCTCAGCGCCCTGAAGTCTCCACCATTGATGTCCTGGCCATGGGGGACGAGGCTCAGGCCGAGCTTGCCAGGCTTTACGAGCCGCGCCTGTCCAATCAGGCCATCGTGACGTTGCGCCAGCACACCATGGGCAGCCCGCTCTTTTTGCGCGAGGTGCTCCTTGAGTGGATGGAGAGCGGCGCGCTGGAGGAGACCCCCGAGGGGCTGAACCTCTCGGAGCGCGCTCAGTTGCGCCTGCCCAGGGGGCTGCGAGAGGCGCTGACGGCGCGTCTGGACCGCTTTGTGGCGGCGTTTGAGGACCCGGAGGGGGTTCGCAATGTGCTGATCCGTTTGGCGTTCCTGGGGCAGAGTTTCCCGGAGCGTCTGGTGGTGGAGGTCTGCAAGGGCACGGCGCTGAGCGCCGAGGTGCTGGTCGCCGAGGGTTTTCTGGTTCGACGCCCCGGGGGGCGCTCTCCCGAGGTCAGCCTCGACAACCGGATGCTGCGTCAACTCCTTGAAGAGTTGGCGCGTCAGCGTCAGAGCGACATCGCCATGAGGATTTCGGGTGTGGAGCTGCGCACCACGCTGGGCATCCAGGCGATGATCAACAGCGATTGGGAGTTGGCCGAGCGCAGCATGGCGGTGGCCTGGTCGATGCTGGACCAACTCAAGCTCCAGATGGGTCTTGAGGGTCGGCGCCTGAAGATCCTGGATCACATGGCGGCGTTGGCCTGGCGTCATCGTGAGCCCAGGGCTTTGGAGGTTCGCCTGGAGTTGATCCGGCGGCTGGCGCAAAACCCTGGCAGCCGAGTGGCGCAGCGCGCAGGGCTGCTGACCAAGATGTGGCACGGCACGCTCTTGTTGATGAAGGAAGACTTTGCCCTGTGTCAGGAGGCGCTCTCGGCGGTGCTCGCAGAGCTTGACGGGCTTCAGGGGGTCGATGACCTCAAGGCCAGGGCGCGGAGAGATTTGGCGTTGGCGACGTCGATGGCGGGCGATGAGTCTCAGGCGCGGGCGTTGTTGCGGCGCGCGGTGGGAGAGTTTGCGCGCCACCGCCAGGGCCTCCAGGTGCCCGATCCGTTGCTCTATCAGCTTGAGGCCGATGCGATCTCTGAGTGGGCGCAGATCATCGCCTCGCAAGGGGAGTTGGAGTCGGCGATCGGCAAGCTCTCTGGGGTGTTGACGCTCTACAAAAACCAGGGGGATGCGCAGGGTGAGGCGCTGACGTTGATGCGCTTGGCCAGGGTGTTGCGCAAGGCTCAGCAGCCGGAGCGTTCTTTGGAGAGCGCGCGCCGGGCCGAGGTGATCCTCAAAAGCCTCGACGACCGCCGTGGTTTGGCGTTGATGCACTGGGAGCTTGGCTCGATTGCGTTGGGGGCCGAGGCCTGGGAGCGCGCCGATCAGCATTATCGGGCGGCGTCGAGGCTCTTTGCGACCATTGGTGAGCAGACTTCGGCGGCGATGTGCGCCAACGCGCGCGGTGAGGTGGCGCGCAAGCAAAAGCGCTACGGGGACGCGGTGGCGCATTATGCGGTGTTTCGGGACGCGATGGTTCAGGCCAACCATACGCACGGCGCTGGGCTGGCGGACATCAACGCGGGCTGGGCGTTGATCGGCGCGGGTCGGCCGAAAGAAGCGCGCCACGGCTTTGAGCGCGCGTGGCGGACACTGCACGCCGATGGCCCCAAAGAGGCGACGTGGACTGCGATGATGGGCCAGGCGCTGGCGTTGGCGCTGATCGATGAGCCCAAAGAGGCGGCGGCGACCTTAAAGGGTTTGCCTCGGGGGGCTGGTAAGCCGGGGGCCGGTTTGGACGACGACGCCCTTGAGGCGTTGGATCGGCTGGTGGCTTTGGCGCGGCAGCACGGTTGGGTGCAGGTGGCGGCGGCGGTCAGCGCGCTGCGGTGATGGCCTGGAGACCCTGATCGGCGTCGGCCAGGACCAGTTTGACGGTCTGGCTGGCGTTGTCGTTGGTGTCTGGGGCCGCGTCGGTGGGGTTGGCGGCGCGGACTTCGCGCAGCGCGCGGTTGTACCAGAGGGTTCGCCCGGTGGCCATGTCGATGAGCTTGGCCTCAAAGTGGCTCACGGCGCAGGGCACGCGGCGCTCGGCGCTGGCTTCCTGGCCTTGATGGACGATGGTGGCGGTGGGGTTGGCGCCACTGATGCCGGGGCAGATGCCGTCGGTATGGTAGATGACGCGCCCGACAAACGCGGTGCGCGCATCGAGCATGGGGCCAAGCTCACGCAGAAGCACCTGACGCTCGTCTTCCAGGGCACCTTGATCGCTGCCAGATTCAAAGAGTTCCCCCAGTGGCCGGTCCAGTTGGAGTCGGGCCAGTTCTTCGGTGCGCCCGGCGCTTTGGAGCTTGCTGTCGACCTCGGCGGTGCTGAGGACTTTGAGGCCGAGCGCGCCGAGTTCGGCTTCGGCGCTCTTTTGGTAGAGGGCCAGCATCTGCGCTTGCGCTTCGGGGTCCATGCCAAAGGGGTCGGAGGCCGAAAAGGGCATCACGGCGATGGTGCCCAGGTCCGTGGGGGTCAGATCAGCGCGCATGCCGGTCTGTGCCTGCGCGCCTTTGCCGCTGGCGCAGGCCGTCAGCAGGGGCAGCGCCAGGAGGCACAAGAGCGCCGCCGCGAGCCCGGTGGTGTATGTCGGGCGCATCAACGCCATGGTCTTCTTCTCCTTTTGCCGATCAAAAGTGCCCCGGCGGCCAGCGCCAGCCATGCCAGCGGGGCGGGGCTTTGGGGCAGGTGGCCCTGGGTTTGTTGGCAACTGCGGGGCTTGTTGCTTTCGCCGCCCTGGTTGTTGCCGGGGTCAAGGGGGTTGGTGCCTCGGGCGATCTCGGCGCCGTCGGTGATGCCGTCTCCATCCGAGTCGGGTTCTGTGGGGTCGGTGCCCAACTCGACCTCAACGCCGTCGGCCAGATCGTCTCGGTCAGAGTCGGCCTGGCGAGGATCCGTGCCAAATTCGCGCTCCTGGCCGTCGTTGAGTCCGTCGTTGTCGGAGTCGGCGTTGGTCGGGTCGGTGCCGCGCTCCAACTCGTCGGGGTCGTCGATGCCGTCGCCGTCGGAGTCGGCCTCCGAAGGCTCGGTGCCGTGGACGTTGACCTCGTCAAAGTCATTCAGGCCGTCGTCGTCGGTGTCCGGGTCGGTGTCATCGCTGCGTGCGACGATCTCTTCGCGTCGCGATAGGCCGTCACCGTCGGCGTCGGTGTCGCAGCGGTCGCCGATGGTGTCGCCGTCCAGGTCCGCCTGGTCGGGGTTGGCAAGGCCCGGGCAGTTGTCGATGGCGTCTTGAACACCGTCCATGTCGGCGTCGACGTTGCGAACCTCGACCTCCCAGCGCTGCTCGGCGGTGCCGCCGTCGCCGTCGTCGATGCCGATGGCAAAGGCAAAGGTCTGCTCCAGGGCGTCCGGCGGGCTGGTCCAGGTCAACTGGCCGTCCTCGATCATGGTGCCGGGCGGTCCCTCAATGAGCGTGATGGTGATGGGGTCGTTGTCGCCGCCTGGGTCTTCGATCCTGGGCTGGTAGCGATAGAGTTCGGCCAGAGGGGCGCTGGTGGGCGGTCCGCTGGCAAACATGGGGGCCACGTTGGAGACGCTGACCACGGCGGTGGCGGTGCCAATTCGGCCTTCTTCGTCCTCGACCTGGAGCCCGTAGCTGTACTGGCCTGGGCCGTCGAGGTTGAGGGTATCGACTTCGACGGTTGGGCCCTGGGCGTCGTCGTATTCGCCGTCGCCGTCCAGATCCCAGGCAAACTCGACGATGGAGGTGTCGGAGCCGGAGGCGTCGAGCATGAGTGTCTCGGTGCCTTCTTCAATTCGGTAGGGGCCGCCCGCAGAGAGCGACAGGGGTTGCCCGGCCCAGCCCACAGCCTGGGCCAGCATGCGTTGCCAGTCGCCGGTGATCTCGCCGGGGGCGCTGGGGTAGATGCCCAGCCAGGCGGTGCGGCCTGCTTTGTCTTCACGGGTGGCGACCAGGATTTGTCCGTCGTCGTAGCTGGCCACGCGCTGGGCGCCAGAGAGCAGCTCGGCGTCTCCGGTGCGGAAGCGGTTGACGCTCAAGGTGTCGATCCCGTCCATGATGGGGTGGTTGGGGACGTCGATCTGGCCAAGTTGCCCGGGGGTGAAGATGGTGGTCCGCTCGACGGCGCCGATGCTGGCGTAGGGTTGGTTGCGCCAGCGGCCTCGAATGGCGTTGTTGGGCAGGTAGTGCGCAAAGGCCATCTCGACCACGCCGCCGCCGCCATCGACAAAGTCTGCCAGCGCGTCGCCAGCTTGCTGAGAGGCCACCGGGGTGAGCGTCTGGTTGCACCAGACCACCACGACGTCAAACCCTTCGAGCGTTTCGGCGTCCAAAAGCCCCAGGCTGTAGCTCAGCGGGGTGACCTCAAACTCAAAGCCTTCCTGGGCCTGGAGCAAGTCGGCCACGGCCACGGCGCTGTCTTGTGGGGCGATCAGGACGCGGATGGGTTCAGCCCATGCCTGTGAGCACACAAGCGCGAGGGTGATCGTCAGGGTGGCGACAAAAAGCGGGCCTGGAGCAGGCATGGAGGCAAAAGCGCGGCGCATGATGAAAGATCTCTTGAAGACATCCTGTTGGCGCATCACCCAGGCGGAAGACGCACATCATTTTGTCGGGAACGGTTCTGACCCCACTGAAGGGTTGGGGCCATCAAAAGACACACTCGCCCATTTAGTCTAAGCCACGCGGAGCCCAAGCCGCAAGCGCCTTGGGCAGGGCCGGATCAGGGCTCGGGCAGCCGCTGGACGTTGATGGGGACCGTGTCGCCGTTGGGGTTGGCGTCGTCAAAGTCGTTGACGCCCGAGAAGTCGGCTGGTTCTGTGACCACAATGCCGATGGCCAGGGTGCGCAGGTCGTTGTTGGCGATGAAGGGGCACAGGTCCGTTTCTTCGACGCACATGGGGGCGGTGGCGTTGAGCTCGATGCCGATGACGTCGCCCTGGCTGGAGCCGGTCAAGATGTTGGCGTCGACGCTGCCGACGCCGCCGATCAGCGGCGCGGCGTCGGTGATGGAGATCAGGGGCGCGTCGGTGCGTTGTCCAGAGATTTCGGCGCGGCGGATGGTGCCCTGACTGCCGGGTTCAAAGCGGATGGGCATGTTGTTGGCCAGAGCGCCGGGGCCCGCCATGGTCAGGCGGCCAAGGACCACCACCTCGGCGTCCCCTTCAAGCGAGGTCAGACCCTGGATGGTGGCGATCTGGTTGACGGGGGAGATCTGAAAGTGGGCGCCCTCGTTGATGGTCAGCGGGCCGGGCATCTGGATGGAGATGAAGAAGTTGTCCTCGAAGGGCAGCTCGGTGACGCTCTGCAGGCGCGCCTGGGGGCTCTCAAGCGTGCCGGACAGGAGGTAGCCGTCGGGTTGGTTGTTGAGCCAGGTGTTGCCCTCAAAGCGCGTGCCGTTGTTGGTGGAGAGGTTGTCGGGATCAAGGTGGTAGGGGCCGTCGGCCAGGTCAAAGTCAAAGATGTTGTTGGTGACCGCGCCGCCGGGCTCGGCGCCCAACTGAGAGAAATGAATGGCGGTCATCTGGCGGTCGGTGACGGAGCGAAAGGTGTTGCCCGCGATCACTGGCCCGACCTGTCCGGCGTAGTCCAGCCCCACGCGGTTTTCCAGCAGCGTCAGCCCGCGGACATCGACCTCGCCCACGGCGCCGTCCACCACCACACCGCGCTCAAAACCCTCGATGGTCATGCCCTCGGCGGCTTGCAGCCCGGTCAGGTTGGGGGTGCGCAGGCAGAGCCCGTCCAGCGCTGGTGTGCTGGGGTTGAGGTGTCGCAACACCAGCGCGTCCTGGGCCAGCGAGCCGGTGGCGGCCACATCCAGAGCGCACCCTTGAAGGCCTGTGGCTCCATTGGTGATCTCCAGCGCCCCCTCTGGCTGCCAGGTCAACTGGCCGCCCAGAGTCACCGCCACGTTGCGCACAAGGCCAGCGGTCCACGCGCCGCCGCTCAGCACGCTCAGGCGCTGGCCTGAGAGGCTTTGGAGCAGAACCGCTGCGCTGTCCAGCGTCGCCCCTGAGAGCACTTGCATGGGGCCAATCAAGGTAAAGACATCCAATTGCCCCACGGCCTCAAGCGTCACAGCCGCCGCCACATCGCCCGTGATGTGGATCGTCGATGCGCCTTGTTGGATGGCTGCGCCGCTGACGTCGGCCAGAGCTTCGATGGGCAGCGTCAGGGCGGCGTCTTCGGCGCGGCCTTCAAAACGGGTGCCTTCGATCGACACCGTCGCGCCTTCTTCCAGTGCGATGCCGCGCGCCGGGGGGCCTTGTTGGTTGCGCACCACCGCCTGACTCAGATCCAGCGCCGCATCTTCGGCATCGACGCGGACCGCATTGGCGTTGTCTTCAAAGATTGTGCCCTGGAGCGTTATCGGGCCATCGCCAAGTACCTCCACGCCGATTTCGAGCCCGCTCAGGGTGCCGTTTGCCCAGGCGAAGCCCTCGGCGAGCCTTCCTGGGCCGGTCAATCTGACGCCGACGCCGCCGTTGTCGCTGGTGATGATGACGTCGGTGGCGTCCACGGTGGCTGCTTCATTGGCGCTCAACACCACCTGTCCGTGGCCGACAAAGCGGTCCTCTTGCAGTGAGGCTGTGCCGCCATCAAGGAGCACCTCGACGCCGTCCCAGGTGGCGCCCTGCGAGATGATCTGGCCGGTGACCTGGATTTGAGGCCATGTGCCTTCGGGCAGCCCTGAGCGGACCTCAACCCCGGCTTCAAGGCGCGCGATGCCTTCGATGGTGATGGCTTCACAGGTGATGATGTAGGGGCTGCCGGCCAGCGTCAGGACGCCGTCCACCGGGCCGCAGAGCAGGGTCTCTTCGGATTCGGGGGCGGAGCAGAGCAGGGCGCCGTCGACGCAGGTCTGTGTGCCGCCTGCCATGCCGCCCAAGGCGCACGGGAGGCCTTCCTGGGTGTCGTTGTCGATCTCTCCGTCGCAGTCGTTGTCTTGTCCGTCGCAGGCGATGTCTTCTTCGGCGCGGTCTTGGGCCTCGCAGAGGTATTCGCAGCCGTCTTCGGCTTGACCGTTGAGGTCCACAAAGCCGCCTTCGCACTGATCCACCGTGCACTGACCCGCGTCGCAGGCCGCCACAGCGTTGTCCAGGGTGCAGGCTTGTCCGCACTGGCCGCAGTGCTCGGCGTCGGTCTGGAGGTCAAAGTCTTCGTCGATTTGACCGTCACAGTCGTTGTCAGCGCCGTCGCAGATTTCTCCGTCGGGTTCGGGCTGGCATACGACGGCCTCACAGCCATTGTCAGGGTCGCCGTCCTCGTCGGCAAACCCTGGTTCGCAGGCATCGATCACGCAGGTGCCGTTGTCGCAGGCCTCTTGTGCGCCTGGCAGCGAGCAGGCTTGCCCGCACCCGCCGCAGTGTTCCACCGAGCTGCCCACGTTGAAGTCTTCGTCGATCTGGCCGTCGCAGTCGTTGTCGGCGCCGTCGCAGGTTTCTCCGGCAGGGTCTGGTGAGCACTGCGTGGACTCGCAGCCATTGTCGGGGTCGCCGTCCACATCAAAAAAGCCCTCTTCGCAGCCCACCAGCGCGCACTGGCCCGCTCTGCACGTCACCTGACCGTTGGGCAGGTCGCAGACTTCTGCGCAGGCGCCGCAGTTCTGGACATCGCCCTGAAGATCAAAGTCTTCATCGATGAGGCCATCGCAGTCGTCGTCGGCGCCATCGCAGATCTCGGGTTCTTGCGGGCAGGGCGCGTTGTTGACCGTGTTGTTTGGAGCGTTGTTTGGGGCGTTGTTGCCTGGATCAACGTTGTTGCCAGGGGGGGCTTTGTCATCTGCGCAGCCCGAGCCCACCATCCACACCGCCAAGAGCATCGCCAGAATCGTTCTTGTCTTATTCTGGCTTGCGATATCTCCCATGGTCATCTCCTGCCATCAACTCAGCACTTTCACTTTAGCAGCGTCGTCTCAGGCGGCAAGCATCGATGCATTGCAAAGTGGTTTGATGGACGGCGCGCGATTTGCGGCAAGAGTGAATTGTTGGGGTTATGTGGAAGGCTCAAGCGCGGTCAGGGCCAGGGGGTGGTTGTCAAAGTGGGTGACGGCGCTCCAGAGGGTGCTGGGCAAGGGGTGTGGGATGACCTGATGGAGGGGTTGGGTGGATTTGAAGTGCAGCGGGCTGTCGTATTCGAGGGTTTGGGCGTGGAAGTCCTTCAGTCCCACCACCAGTCCCACGCCGTAGGCCTTCAAGAGGGCCTCTTTGAGGACCCAGATCCGCGCCAACCGATCACAGCGCTCCTGAAGAGGCAGCATGGGGTCTTCGAGGCCGTGGAGTTCGATCTCTTGTCGGCTGCAAACGCGCTCTTTGAGGTAGAGCTTGTCGCGCACGCCGACCTCAAAGTCGATGCCGAGCAGGGGCAGCGCAGGGTTGAGCGCGGCCAGCGCCCATGTGCCTGAGTGGGTGATGGAGACGGGCACGCTTTGGTCGCCCTGGGTGAGTATGGGGGCGCCGGTCTGGGTGGTCTCAACGCGGGCTTGCGTCCAGCCCATGACACGGCGAGCGGCCTCTTGAGCGGCGAGCCTGCCGGCAAGCCAGTGGGCGCGGCGCTTGGCGGAGCCCCAGGTGGGCACAGCCGCGATGGTGTCGGGGTCCTGGGCGGCGGCCTGGGTCAACAGTTGGGGGTGCTGCGCGGGATCTTTGTCGGTGGGCACAGCGACGATGAGGGTCGGGGCCAACCACGAGGGGATGTCTGTGCGGTGCGAGAAGAGGGTCGCGGGTTCCAGGATGCGCATGGGGTCTCCGTGGGACGGTGGGGCGTGCGGTGCGAGCCTCGGGAAGTGGGTTGTCTGGGGCGGTGTGATCTTGGCTCAGTTGAGCACAAAGAAATAGATGGCGGCGCCGCCACCAAGGAGCACGATCAACGCCACAACCACCATGACAAAGGTCCCCATGGACATGCCTTGTTTGGGGGGAGGCGCAGGTGCGGGCGGGGTCGTGGTGGGGATTTGCCCTGTGGACACTTTGGGCTTGGCGATCTCGATCGAGACCGGATCTTCAGCGCCAGGCAGCGCCTCAATGGCCGAGTCTTCTGCCAGCGTCTCGTCCAGGAGCGCGGCGACGATGTTCTCGGGGGGAGGCTCTGGAGCTTGGATGTCCTCGGGTTCGATGGGAGCAGGTGTGGGCGTCGGTGTCGGCGCAGGTTCGGGGGCCGGTGCGGTGACGGGCATCACCTCGACTTCGGGCAAATCGACGCTGAGCACGTCGGCGCTCGGCGGGTTGTGCGCCTGATTGGGCGGGTCGGGCTCGTCGAGCGCCGAGGCCGCGGCGGCCATTGCCGCTTGCAAGGCGTCGTCTTCATCGACGCTGGGCGCTGGCTCTTCAACGCGCGTGAGCGCCTCGGGGGCCACGGTGGGCACAGGCTCCTGCGCCGGGACTGGCTGGGCGGCTTCAGTGGCGGTGTCGTCGGCCTGGGTTTGATCCTCAGGAGCCGCCGAAGCAAAGAGCGGGGTGCCGCAAACCTGACACACGCTTTGGGCGTTGTCGTTTGGGGTTCCGCATGTGGTGCACATCTTCACGGATGGATGCCCTCCGACTTTCAACATTCATCGATCCATCAAACACACAGCCACGCCTGGGTCAAATACTGTGTCTGAGTTATGGGTCTTTGGGTCGGGGTTGTGTGGGGTGCTGAAAGGTCATGTCGTACATTCCCCGACAGACCCTTATGGCATTGTACTGGCCGAAAATAAAGCAAGAACGTATTTGTAACAGCTTACAACGGACAGAAACCCGTCGCAGACAGGACCTTGGGCTGTCACAAGACTTTAAAGACGACAAATGGTGTGGGGGCTGGGGTCGATCAGCGCAGGCGGCGATACACCAGCCTTGGCGTTTCATCATCGGCCTGGAGCACAAGGAGATCGTCTTCGATCTGTTCAATGCGCAGGCTGATGTCATCCTGGGTCAGGTGGAGCGTGGCGTCGGAGTCGGCCAGATGGGCGCGCGCCGGCTGCAAGCTGTCTTCGGACTCGTCCTGGGTGTCGATGAGCAGCGCGACATCGCCAGTGACGGCGTCGTGGCCCAGAAAGACAATGGACAACTCGTCCAGCGCCAGGGTGTGGTGATCTTCGGTGTCGAGCAGCCAGACGCCGGGCAGCAGCGCCTCCAGATCTTCGGCCAGCAGCTCTTCCTCAAAGCTGCGGCCCGAGGAAAGCTCCTCGCCGCTGTCAAAGCCTTCATCCACACAGCCGATCGCCAATGTGCAACACATCAGCACAGCGCTCAAAAGCTTTTGGGAAGATGTTGTGGACATCGGGCTCGACCTGGTCTTTCAAGGTGGTGTGGTCTTGTTCAGTCTTGGTTTGTTCGAATAGACCGCTTTAACCAATATAACCGAGCCGCCTGCACTGTCAACCGGCCTGTGGTGTGAGTTGGGTTCACTTCTGGGGTGGGAAGGTGAACATGAAGACCTTCTTGCCGTCATTGCTGACGTTGATGGAGCGGCTCATGCGGGCGCGGTCGCCCTGGGTCAGCGTGACGCTGTAACGCCCTGGCTTGAGGGAGAAGTTGGCCGGGCTTTTTTTTGTCTGCCCGCTGATCGAGATGTTGCCCCACGGGGCTGCCACCACCCGGACGCTGACGGCCGCCTTGGAGGCGGCCTTGGGTTTGACGGGGGCGCTGGCCTCTTTGATGGGCGTTGTGTCAGCCGGGGCGCTGGGTTTGTCACCGGCAGGCTTGGTGCCTTTGTCCTGGGCTTCTTTGCGCGCCTTTTGAATGGCGGCCCAGCGCGCGCGGCGCTCTTTGGCGTCGTCTGGGGTGCTGGGCGGCGAGTCTTTGAGCAGCGAGGGGTCTTCATCGAGATCGACGCGCTCGCCTGTGCCCTGACCGGTGTTGGCGACCCCGTCTTTGGCGCCGTTGGCGCCGTCTCCGCAAGGCAGAGAGTCATCGATGGTGCAGTCGACCTCGGGTGGCGGTGTGGGGGGCTGCTGCGTCGCCGCGGCAGCGTCTGGAGCGTTGGGCGCCGCCGCAGCGCCTTGTCCTGCGTCGGCAGTGTTGGGCGCGGCGGCGAAAGGTTGGGTGTCTCTTTGCTGGCGAGCCAGGAACTTGCCCGCCAGCAGCCCCACCGCGATCACCGCCATCAAACCCGTGACGCCGATCGCCATCAAGAGTTTGCGCCGCCGGCCTTCGCCCAGCGAGTCGGCGCTGGTGGGCGATGGTGTGGGGAGCGAATCGGGTGCGAGCGTGGGCTCGGGCGGGGGCGGCTCAAACCTGGGTTTGGGTTTGGGGGCGTCTTTTTTTTGCAGGGGCTGCGTTGGCGGCTCTTTGCTCAGCGCCTCACACCACTGCTCGTAAAACGCCTGGGCCGTCTCTGGGCGCTTGTCGCGATCTTTGGAGAGCGTGCGTTTGAGAAAGGCGCTGAGCCCAACGGGCAGCTCAAGCTGGGTCAGCGAGCCGATCGGCGGCGGGGCCGAGGTCAGGTGCTGGGTGGCGATCTCTATGGCCGTTTGGCCTCGAAACGGTGTCAGCCCCGAGAGCATCTTGTAGGCCAGACACCCCAGCGCGTAGATGTCGGTGCGCGCGTCAAGCTCAATGCCGCCTCGGATCTGCTCGGGGGCCATGTAGTGGGGCGTGCCCAGGATCGAGGTGCCCGTGAGGTTTTGTCCTCCCGCGGCGTGCTTGTCGGTGGCCTTGGCGATCCCAAAGTCGATCACCTTTACAAAATCCATGCGCCCGGCGCGTTGGATCAACATGATGTTGCCCGGCTTGATGTCCCGGTGGATCAACCCGTGTTGATGCGCTTCGTGCAGCGAGCCGCAGATCTGTTCGATGATCAGCGTCGTCTCTTCGACCGACATCGCCCCTGAGCGCTTCAGGCGCTGGGCCAGGCTCTCGCCTTCGAGGTACTCCATGGCCAGGTAAAGCACCTGCTGGGCCTCGTCAAAGCCAAAGTCGAAGTAGATGACCGTGTTGGGGTGGGTCAACTGGCAGGCAAAGCGCGCTTCGTTTTGAAAGCGGGTGATGACCTTGGTGTCTCCAGCCAGATGGGGGCGCAAGACCTTGAGCGCGACCTTGCGCTGCATGCTCAGCTGCTGCGCCTCATAGACCTCCCCGTAGCCCCCAGAGCCCAGCATGCGCTCGACCTGAAAGCGCTTGTCGATGATGGTTTTAGGGGAGATGACGTTGCGTTCTGCTTTCATGCCTTCTGTGCGTGTTGAAGCGGGGCTGAACATGCCATGCCCAACAAGACCGCACCCGGAGCAAAGTGCGTTGTCTTTTGAAACTGCACTGCCAGAGTATCACTTGCTGTGGCTGGGGGTGAAGCGTTTGTTGCCTCTGAAGTACAAGTAAAGCGACCAACGCCCCAATGCAACAGTATCAGGGATCTCAACCTCCGTTGTCATCTCTCCGTTGGCGTTGGTTTTGGCCTGGCCGATTTGGACAAAGTCTTCGGGGGCGTGTTTGCCTTTGGGGACAAGGAAGATCTCAATGGGGGCATCGGAGAGCGGATCTCCGGCGGCGTTGTTGAGCACGCCGGTGATCTCCATCTTGTCGCCGCGAAAGACGTTCTGGTTGGCGCTGACGAGCTTGAGACTGGTGGGCTTGAGCGTGGGGACAGGGTTGTTGCCCTGTCCTGAATCATTGTCGCCTTGCCCGGGGTTGTTGCCGTTTGCGGGCTCTCCCGGAAAGGTCAGCGCTTGCTCTGGGGCCTCTTGCCCCTCATCCCCATCGGGTCCCTCGACGTTGCTCATGGAGTTGTCTTCGTCAAAGAAGCCGCCCTGGGGGTTGTCCTGGGGTCCAAGCTGCGCGGTGGAGCGCTCTGGGGCGCCCTCAATCGGGTCCAATTGCCCGTCGTTGTCGATGTCGGCCTGTCCGTCACCCTGCGCCAGCCGGTGGCTGTAGCTGTCGGTGAAACCTTCGGGTTGGGTAAACTGGTCTTGCTCGGCCGGTTCATGCAGGAGCTTGTCGTTGCTGTTGCGGACCTGAAAATCAACCGCCGCCCCGCCCAGATCGATGCGCAGCCAGCCGCGCCGGGGGATCATCACCTCGACAAAGGCGTGGGCTTCGTTGTGAACGTAGCGCGCCAGGATGCCCAGGCCGTGGGCAGTGACCACAAAGGCAAACGCTCTGTGGCGGCACACGCCCAGCTTGCTCAGCGCCAGATCCAGATAGATGTCCTGGCTCTTCTGGCTGGCCGGGAAGTCCTGCGCATCAAACGACCGGAACCAGGCCACAAGAGCGTCGAGCTGTTGGCGCAGTGGGGCGCTGCGGTCAATGCCGATGGTCTCCACCACCTGGTCCACCGAGGCGCGCATCTGGGCGGGCAGCCTGGGCCGAAGCTGCCGGGCCAGATCACCCACGCGGATCGATGGATCGACTTCGCCGCCAAAGTAGTTTTTGTGGACCGCCATGAGGTAATTGACCCGCACGACGCCGTCGTGGTTCCCAGAGACATAGAAGTTGTCGGCGGCGTCCTTGTAGAACTCCAGGCGCGTGGGGGGTTCGGTTTGATAGCGCAGGATTTCGGCTTGCGGGGCGACCGACGGCAGGGGGAGGCGAGCACCTTTGCGCATGTGCAGCAGCATCGAGCCCCAGAACTCTTCGTGGTTGGCGCGCTTTTGTTTGTCTTTGACGGCGATCTTGTGGGTGCGGCGGTCGCGGACCCCCAATGAGTAGTCGTTGTGGACTTCATCGCGCGCGTTGACGCGCTTCCAGGGGACGATGGAGGGGTTGAAGACGGTGTAGTAGCTCAACTCAGAGTCGAGCTTGGTGTCGCGGTCCGGCTTGGCCAGGTCTTCATTGTCAAAGGGGCCGTTGTGCGCCGCCGGTGCGCCGCCGTCTGGCGACATGGGTTCGCCGTTGGCGCCGACCTCCATCTCATCGCCGCGGTTTTCGATCGTCAGTGGCGGGGCGCTCGAAGGCTCATTGAGGGCGTCGCCCAACGCTTCGGCGCCCGCAGAGATGGGTCCATCCCGGTCTTGCTCACCGTCGCCCTCTTGGCCGCGTTGGCCTTCGCCGACGGGCATGATGAAGAACTCGTGCAAGATGGGATCGCTGGCGGCCACGCCGGTCACGGTGGCGGTCACCAGGGCCGCGGCCAGGAACCAGGGCCAGCGCTTGGGTGTGTTGTGGGCTTGCGGTGATGCTGTCACTGCGGACACCTCTTTGATGGCCGACGGTGTTGGGGTGTGGTGGTCGGCGCAGGTGATTCGACGTATGGCGCGTCTGTTTTTGACGGCGCCAGCGTGGGTCGAGCAGTGCTTGAACGCATCAGAAGGGCGTTTGAATCCGCAGCAGCGCGCCGCCTTCGAGCGGAACCAGATCTCCGTTGAATTCGCCGGCCGCTTGAGGGGCGCTGGATTCTTCGGCGGCGCCGTCGTCAAGGAGGTAGAGGATGACGCCGGTGGTGACCGCAGCGACTCCGGTGATCATAAAGACGTTGGCGTAGAGTTTTTGAGTCTCGCCCTGATCGATCAGATCGGCGTTGGCGCCCTGACCTGCGCCGACCTGGTTGTCCAGATCGCTCTCGATGGCGTTGGCCGACAGGCCAAAGAAGGCCCCGGCCCCCAGCGCTGCCGCGCCCACGCCCCAAAGCGCAAACGCCGTCACGCCCATGGTGCCCAGGCCCTGGCCGCCTTCGGCCACGGGTTGGCCCTGGTCTTTGAGGGGGATGTCGAGCGTGGTGATGTCGCCTGCGCGAAGGACCGCGGTGCCGCGCCACTTGACCTCTTTGCCGACCATGATGTTGACCGGGTAGGTGCCTGGGGGCATGACCAGCGGGGCTTCAATGGGGAGGATGCCCTGGGGCATGCCGTCGACCATGAGCATGGCGTTTTCGATGTCAGTGGTGACCAGGAGCTTGCCCACAAACTCGGCGCGCATCTTGGGGGTGAAGCTGACGATGAACTCGTCCTGGGGTTTGGGCTCGATGACTTGCTCTTCGCGCTCGATCTTCTCTCCGGTCACGGCGATGGTGTGGGAGCCGGGGTGGAGGTTGACGATGCAGGGGGTCTGGCAGCGCGCCTCGGTCTCGTCGTCTACAAAGACATCAAAGCCGTCATCGGCGTCGATGGTGATCATGGCCATCTGGGCGGCCATGAGCTGTTGCAGCTCAAAGAGCGTCGCCTGGACGTCCTCGGTGTTGGGCGCGCCGGGAACCTCTTCGAGGTAGCGGGTGTAGTAGTCGTAGGATTGGACGTAGAGCCCGGCCTCTTTGTAGGCCTGACCGATGTTGAAGAGCAGAGCGGGCTTGGGGTCAAACTCGTAGGCTTGCTCAAAGAGGTCAGCGGCCTTGGCAAAGTCTCCGTCTTTGTAGGCCTTGCGCGCTTCTTTGTAGGCTTGTTTGGCCTTGGCGACGTTTTGTTGGGCCCAGGCGACGGGGGTCATGGGGCCTGGGGCCAGCACAATGACGGCAGCCACTGCGGCGCAGAGCAGCGCCGACAGTCTTCTGGCCCACAAGTGGTGGGGGTCAGGTGTGATCGGGCGCATGGCTTGGACCTCTCCATGGGCCTGGAGGAGGTCACCAGACATCCATCAGGCCATTGTCGTCTTTCTTCTCTTTTGTGCCGCCAGCACCTTTTTTGCCGCCGCCTTTGTTGGGCTTGGTGGGCTGCTTGGCCCCACGGGGCTGAAGCGTGACCGAGGATTTGCGGTCCGTGCTGGGGACGATCTCGGAGGTGTGTTTCTGGTAGCCTTTGAGCTTGAAGGTGAAGCCAACGGGCTCATCACCACGGGGGACCTCGACCGTCAGCGGGGTTTGCCCCAGCGCTTTGCGGCCCATGGAGACTTCGGCCCCGGGGGGTTCGCTGGTCAGGTTGACGAAGACATCGGCGCGGAACTTCCGGCCCGCTTTGCCAAAGGCTTTGTCGGTGGTGGCGGTGGCCTCTTTGAACGCAGCCGTTGGGTCGGCTGGCGTTTTGGGTTCGGCTTTGACCGGTTCTTTGGGTTTGTCTTCTTCGGCGGGTTTGTCGACCGGCGCCACCGGGGCGGCGGGCTCGTCTCCAATGCCCAGCATGGACAGCCCGCCAAAGGCCAGGAACGCCACGACAGCCAGCACCAGGAGCAAGAGCATGACGCCGATGCCGATGAGCAGGGCAGTCTTACCACCGCCGCCACTCTTGGCGTTTTTGGCGTTCTTCTTGGCCGACGCAGTGTTGCCAGCGGCTGGGATGGGGACTTGTTCGGGGACGTTGTGCCCGTTGGCCCGCATCAGGTCGCCGACCTTCTGCATCATGTTCGGATCGAGCTGCATGTCGATCGTCGGATCGCCCTCAAAGTCCTCTTCGCCCAGGACGTTCTCGCTCGACGTGGACCACCCCAATTGTTCGGGGCTGGGCAGCGGCGGCGGATCATTGGGAGGCTGCACACCGCCCATCTGACCGTTTTGGAACTGTTGGGCGATGGAGGCGATCTCTGCACCCGAAATCGGCACTGTGGGGCCGCTGCTGACAAAGCCGTTGTTCTGGTCGACGGTGACCTGCTGTTGGGGTCTGCCGGCGGGCTGTTGCCAGTGGGGCGGTGTGTTGGGCGCCATGCCGTGCCCTGCGGGCTGATGGGCTGGCGACGAACTTGCCGAAGGGGTCGAAGGATAGGACGAGGAGCGGCCTCGGCCCGTGGCGATCGGCTCCGGGCGCTCATCGGCAAAGTACTCGTTGAGGAACTCTGCCAGGCGCTTGGAGGTGTAACCGGGCGAGACGCGCTGCAGCGCGATCTCCAGGTCCTGGTGCATCAGCCATCCGTCGGCGTAACGCTCTTCGAGATCGCGCGCCAGCGCTTTCATGACGATGTTGTTCAACTCGTCAGGGATCTCGGGGTTGAGCTCGCGCGGAGGGGCGATCGGCGCGGTCAGGACCTTGTTGTAAATCTGGAACTCGTTTTCGGCCTCAAAGGGCAGACGACCGGTGAGCATCCGGTAGAGGCACAGCCCGGCGCTGAAGATGTCGGCGCGCGCATCGATGGGCTTGGCCATGGCCTGCTCGGGGGCCATGTAGAGCAGCTTGCCCTTGATGACGCCCATGCGGGTCTGGCCGAGCTTGACCGAGGCCTTGGCCACGCCAAAGTCGATGATCTTCACATCGCCCGAGAAACTCACCAGGATGTTGTGCGGTGAGATGTCGCGGTGGACGATGCCCAGCAGGTTGCCGTTGTCATCGGTCTTGCGGTGGGCGAAGTAGAGCCCGGCGCAAAGCTCTTTGGTGATGAAGATGGCGTGGTCAAGCGGCAGCAGGTAGCCATCCTTGCCAAGCTTCTTGATGATGCCCGCCAGGTCCACACCCGGCACGTACTCCATGGCGATGTAGTACGAATCCGACACGCGGCCAAGGTCGTAGACCTGCGCGATGTTGGCGTGGTTGAGCGAGACGCTGATGCGCGCCTCGTCGATGAGCATCGTGATGAATTCTTCGTTTTCGGCCAGGTTTGGAAGGATCTTTTTGATCGCGACTGGCTTCTCGAAGCCGTCGATGCCCGTGCGCATCTTCGCCCGATAGATCTCCGCCATACCGCCGCGCGCGATGAGCGACTGCAAGACGTAGTTTCCAAAGTCCCTGGGCAGTTGGTTTGCGGACATTCCTTTCTCAGGCGATCTACAGTAAGGCCGTCAAGCTCGGAGTCTAACAAGCATCGACGCCCTCTGCAAGCATTCACGCTTGGGTTGCCTTCCATATTGCGCTGATGTTCATAACAGTCTCATCAGCGCCCGAACGTCACCTCCAGAACCTGACCTTCTTCCGGGCTCAATTCCCAGGTCCGCTCCAGCGCTCTGTCGAGCAGGTAGAGGCGGTAGGGAGCCTGTGGATCCCCTGCTGGACGGGCGCTGTAAAGCACGCGGCGAGCGTTGGGGGCAAAGTCAGCTGAACCGACATGCATGTCCTGGGGCGAGACGGCCACGGGGGGCTGCTCACCTTCGGAGATGTAAACCCGGCTGATCCCTTCGGGACTGGCCAAAAAGAGTATCTGTTGACCATCGTCGCTGAGCCTGGGGGCTCGCTCGGCGACGCCCAGATCCAGATCGCTGCGCGACTGCACCGGGCCACCAGGCAAAGCGTACGTGGACAGGTCCTGACAGATTACGCACCCTCTGGGATAACTCCCAAAGACCAGCGCATCAAGATCATCGGCAATATCGACGCCAGAAAGGCGCTCGCCGGGCACATCGAACAAAAGCTCGGCCTGACCCAGCGGGCCCATCTCAAAGACCTGGATCTGCTCCTGGGCTTCGTTGACGGTGTTGCGCACGTAGAGCACTTCGAGCTGCACCTGACCGCCGCGCACATCAAAGCTGCCTGGCTCCAGCCCCGGGACCTGAACCACCTGGGGCTCGGCCTCGCCGCTCATGTCAAAGACCCCCAGTGTGGGGATGAGCTCCGAGTAGTCGCCGTAGACCACCAGCGGGGCGTCGGCGACCAGGCGCGGATCAGAGGGGACCGCCCCAGCCGGCAGCGCCAGCGGGGAAGGGGTCACGCCGTCACCAAGCTCCGAGAGCGTCATCACCACCAACGCGCGGTTCTGACCGTCGTCCCACACAAACGCTGTGCGCTGGCCGCCGGGGATGCTCAACACATCCTGAGGGGCGCTGCCCGCGTCGCGCTCTTGTTGATCGTCAAAGAGGTCGCCGTCGTCGTCCGGATCCACGCGGTTGGGCAGGCGATCGTTGTCCGTGTCGAGCGGGTAGCGGTCGTCTTCGTCGGCGATCCGATCGCCGTCGTCGTCCTCGTCGTCGTCGTTGATCACCCCGTCGTTGTCGGTGTCCAGGCTCAGGTCGGTCACCACCTGCTCGCCATCAAAGATGGCATCCTCGGCGTTGGGGATCTCGTCGCCGTCCGTGTCCAGGTCGCACTCATCGCCCTGCGCGTCGCCGTCCAGGTCCACCTGGGTCGGGTTGCGGTCGCGCGGGCAGTTGTCGAGCAGGTCCGGGTGGGTGTCGCGGTCGAGGTCAAAGACCGTCAGCACCAGTGAAGAGAAGCAACCAAGGTTGTGCTCGATGAGCTGGGACTCGACCGGCTCGACCTGATCTTCTGCCGCCGCTGGGGTCACCAGTGTCAGCAAAGACGCCGGGCCGTCAAGGAAGACCGCCTGCACCGAGGCGCCGGGCTGATCCGTCTCAATGGGCAGCAGCAGCTCGTACTCGCTGTTCTGAGGCTGCCCGGCGTCCACAAAGATCTTGGCCACCTCGCCGGTGTCCATCCGCGCAAAGTGAATCAGCGGGAAGGCCGACGGCATGGAGATGATGGGCGGCGCGGCCACGTTGGGATCAAGACCAAAGAAGAGGTCAAACTCCAACCGGGGCAGGTCGTTGGCCGTGTTGACCAGGAGGTTGAAGGTCTGCGCCGAGGGATCGACCACGTAGATCCGATCGCGTTGCTCGGGGTTGAGCACATAGACGCGGCCATCGGACTGCGCGTTGATCGTCAGCGTGCCTTGCTCGATCTCTTCAAGGTTGAAGATCTCGTCCTGGACCATCTGGGTGATGCTGCCGTCCTGGCGGTCGTAGAGGTAGGCCTGCAAGAGGCGCTCTTCACCGTTGCCCGGGGCGTAACCCACGATGGTGATGTAATGGGGGAAAGTGTAGCTGATGCGCGCCCCCGTCAACGTCGTCGGCAGCGTCGGACCAAAACGCCAGCCCGGCGTGCCCTCCAGGTTGAGGATCAGCAGCCGGTCGGTGGGCACCCCCGGGGTGGATTGCCCCGGCGTGGCCACCAGCTCACGGCGCAAGGTGTCGTGCGTCACGTCCAGATCGTGGGCCGCGTAGGGCAAGGAGGGCAAGACCCCCTCGTTCCAAACGCGCTGGCCAAGATCGTAACCATCGATCTGGCTGACCGGCTCGCCGTCGTCGCCCAGACCGCCCACATAAAGGGCGTGATCCAGCGAGGGCACCACCAACCAGCCGCCACCGCGCAAAGGACGCGGCGGCGCCGCGCGGTCGATCAACTCCAGCGGCTCATCGACCACCGGCGTGGCCGGGCAGCGCGGGTTGTCATCGCAGGCGTCGCCTTCGCCGTCTCGGTCCAGGTCAATCTGATCGGTGTTGTTGACGCCCAGGCAGTTGTCGACCTGGTTGAGGACAAAGTCCACGTCGTTGTCCGAGATGCACACGCTGGTGTCTTCAAACCATGGCCAGCAGTTGAGCCCGTTGGGACCAAAGCCCTCGCGCTCGCAAGGGTTGTCCGGGGCGCAGGTCTGCAAGCAATAGGGCAGGCCGCGCTCAGCGGCGCAGACCGTCGCCTCGGGGCAATCTGCATCGACCTGGCACGCCACGGTGCACAGGCCCCCATCGGCCTCTTCCAAACACGTCAGCCCCTCGGGGCAATCTGAATCCTGCTCACACACGCCGCCAAGCTGCGGCTCTTCAGGAACGTCGGGCTCGTCCATGTCCGGCTCATTCATGTCCGGCTCGTCCATGTCGGGCTCATCCATGTCCGGCTCGTCGATGTCCTCGAGGGCATCGGGCTCGTCCATGTCGGGCTCGTCCATGTCCGGTTCATCCATGTCCGGCTCGTCGACGTCTTCTTCGGGAGCATCGGGTTCATCGGCGTCGGGCTCGTCGACGATGTCCTCTTCGTTGTTGGGCACCGCGTCGCGAAAACGCTCAAAGTCTGTCAGGCAAGCCGATGACGAGGAAAGCACCATCGCCAACACCATCACCTTCCACCACGCTCTGAAGGTCTTTGCTCGACCCATCCGTTGCCTCTCTTGCATCTTCACAAGCCCTTGTGGGGGCAGCCTCAACCGAGATCCTCTGCCAACTGTGTGTTCCAGGATGGCACTTCTTCCTCGTGCAGCGGGAGCAGGACATCCAGCTCCTGGCGGCGTCGGGCCTCGAACTCGCGCGTCAACGTGCGCAACTGGAGATTGACGCTGATCTTCTCCCTGGCCAGGATGATCTTGGTCAACAACGCCCCCAGATCGTCGAGCGGCTTGGTCAAATAACCAAACGCGCCGTACGACAACGCCAGCAGCGCTTTGGAGATGTTGGGATACTCAAAGAGCATCACAAACTCAGTGTTCTCCGACAACACCTTGCCTTGCCCAACCACCTCAAAACCCGAGATGTCCATCAAGTCCTGATCCACCAGGCACAACGGGAACGCCCCCGTTTCGAGCGCATCCAAACCAGCACGGCCCAGATGGTGCACCGTCACCGCGTAACCGCCGGGTTCCAGCAGGTGTCGAATTCGCTCGATGACCCTGTCGTCTTCTGTCAACAGCAGGATCTCAAAGCGCCTCTGTTCTCCCGGAGGCACTGACCCTTGCGGGCCTGCGTCCTGGTTTTTGGTCATCAGTGCTCACTCAACGCTGTTTGGACACGCGCGATCGCCTACCAAAATGGATAACACGCAGCCCTCTGGGGCGCAAATCTGCGATGTCATCATGCCGTCATAAAAATGCGCTCAAACACCGACTCAATCGGTCTTCAGCCCGTCTTTGTGACCGCTCACACACACACATCGACATCGCAATCCCTTCAATGCGCGCAACTTTTTGGGCCAGCGGCCGACAACCTCTCATGCACACATCGCGCTGTGGTGGCTGCGGGTGGTTGGATCCCCTTTAAGAAAAGAGATGCACATGAAGCGCTTGTGGTGGCGAAGGTTTTGGAGCGGGCAACGGCAAGCAAAAGCGCCCACCCCGGTCATGTGGGAGGGTCGCGCACTCCAGCCCGGCACGGTGCACTTTGCGGCTGTGCGCCACGTCGCCTCTGTGCCCGATGTCTTGTCGGCCTGCCACGGGGGCTCAATGGCCATCTTCGACCCCGAGAAGATCACGCCGCGCTTCACCCGCACCAACACCCATGTCCTATGCCCCGATTCACCCCGCGCCCTCTGGCCGATGGCTGCGCAGGCGGGCGCACATGGCGCCTTTGATCTCCTGGTGCTCGTGCTGCCAGCCCAGCGGCACCACCACGCCGGGCAGATCCATCGCCTGGTCCAACTCGCCATCGCCACACCATCCAGGCCGTGGTTGGTGCTCATGGTCGGCGCCCAAGCGCCCCTTGATGGTCGGATGATGGCCTTGCGGGTATGGGGCAAGCCATTGTCCCCTGTGGGAGCTGTGGCGTAGAATAGGGCTCCGTTTTTGTTTCTTACCAAACCCTCACACCCACATGCGCCATCACCACAACCATGGCCATGTCCTGGCTGTGGTGGGTCCGGGCGAATGTGTTGGGGCAGGAGGGCTGCGATGCTCTTGATCCTGGAGTTGGATGAAGTTCTGGTGGGGACCGAGGCGCGCCGTGAGGCTGCGGCGCTGGCGGCGGGGCTCTATCTGGAGCGAGTCTGTTGTGTGGATGATGGGCGCAGGCTCGTCAACGTCACCCACGCCGATCAGATGTGGTACCAGGGAGGGTTTGACGACTTTCAGGACCTGACCGCAGGACTCGTGCTCTGGTTCATGTCCTGCCTTGGCCCCACGCTGCGCCCCAAACCTGCCAGGGTCAGCCGCGCCGAAGAGGTCCAACGCGCCTTTCGCCCGTTGGGACTGCGCTACGGCGAGCTGCTGGCCCACAGCGAGCGCCCCATGGACTCGTTGCTTGAGGCGAGCTTGGAGCGCGGCGGCGGGTATGACGGGATGTTGTCGGCGCTGCGCCGGGACACCATCGCCGGGTACATTTTGCGCCAGCGCACCCCCAGCGCCGGGGGTTTTGAGGCCAACGTCATCGGCCAATGTTTTTACGAGGCCTACCTCGGCTCGGCGCGCTTTGAGAGCTTGCACGCCCCTGTGCGCTTTGCCACCGACATGCCCGGCACCTTCCATCAAGAACGGCCCCTGGTGTCGCTCGAAGACATTGAGAAGCTGGCCCTCCAGTCCCACCTCGTGCTCGCATCCCCGCGTCCACACGCCATGGTCCACTGGACGCTGGAGCGGTTGGGGATCGCCTCGCTCTTTGAGGCCTGCATCACCGCCGATGACGCCCCGCAAGCCGGGCCTGGCGCACAGGGGGATGGGTGGACCCTTCGGGAGGCGCTGCGCCAGGCGACACAAGCCGTCGCCGAGCCCTGGCCCGCCGAGCAGACCTTTGCGGTGGGCAACCGCACCGACTTCATGGCCGCCGCCTGTCAACAGGGGGTCCAGGCCATTGGCATGGCCAGGCTGCGCCAGGATCACAAACGGCTGAGCAAAGCAGGGGCCCGCGCGGTCTTGCGCCGCCTGTCCACATTGGGGCGCGTGATCGAGAAACTGCAGGCCAGTGAATATCCTCCCGGGTAGTCCCGTCAACATGGTCCGAAAGACGCGGCAGCCAGCGTCAGATCCAAACTCGCCGGCTGGCACGCCGCCCAAGACGGAACTGGAGAACGCGACCCCATGAACTCATACAACCATCCGAGCATCTCGACCTGGCGACGCGGCGCGCTTGGCCCTCTTGGGGTCGCGCTGCTTGCGCTGGCGCTGATCCTGCCGTTGATGGCAACGGCGCCCTCCACCGCCCAGGCCCAAAACAAATCTTCGCTCAAATCGGCCCGCAAGAGCGCCAAAAAGAAGAGCGTCACCCGCAAAAAGGCGGTCAAAAAGACCACCAAAAAGGCCCGCAAAAAGGCCACCGGCGACAAAGCCGTCGTGCGCAAAAGAACCACCCGCAAGCGCGTCGTGCGTGAGCGCCGTACCCGCACGCGCCGTACACGCACGCGGACCCGTCGCACACGCGTCACGCGCCGCCCCGTGGGCAGCAACCACACCACCGTGGTCTACCACGGCGGCCACGGACACCACCACAACCACTACACGCGCTCCAGCGCGCGCCACCACGACCCCGAGCCCGAGGTCTACGCCCTGGGCCGCGACCGCCGCGACGGCCCCTACTTTGGTCTGGGGCTGGGTGTGGCCAGCATCGACAATGACGTCGCCTCAAGCGGCGGCACCAGCCTTGGCTTCTCGCTGGGCATGCGTCAGGGCCGCTTTGCGCTGGAGTTGGGGCTTCTGGGCGCCGCCCAGCCCATCGAAGAGGTCGAAGGGGAGTTGAGCCAGAACCTGTCTTTTGGTGGGTTCTCTGCCGACGCGCGCATCTTCCTGCCCGGCAGCGGTGTCCTGGAGCCTTACGGTCAGGTTGGCCTTGGCTACTTCTCCGTGGGGACCTCCCCCGAAGAGCCGTTCCACACCGCCGTCAACCTTGGCGGTGGCCTGGACCTGCGCCTGAGCCGGGCGCTGGCCATCGGCGGGCGCTACCTCTACCACGGCTTCTTCTTTGACGCCCCCGACGGGGACCTGGGTCGCACCGAGTCCACCTGGACCGCGATGGGCACCATGACTGTGTATTTCTAGGCTTTGGAAGAGCGCGGCTCGTGACCCGTCCTGCGCCGCGTCAACGCGGTGCGCGGCGGGTCTTTTTGTGTCGCCTGACTGCGATTCATTCGCGAGAGGCCTGCCAGACGGTGTAGGCCAGGCGCGCATCGCGGAAGCGCCGCGTGCCCCGGAAGATGACGATGGCGCGCTGGTAGGGCGCGCAGTGATCCATCAAATCTTCCATGTCAAAGTCGTTGAAGGTCGCCCGCAGGCCGCGCCGGTTGTAGAGCGCAAAGAGCGCCGTGCCGCGCCCCGGTTTCAAGTCCGTCTCCACAAAGGGATCAAAGACCGGGACCATGCCCAGCTTGCGGGCCAACGGCACAAACTGCTCCTGCTGCCACAGGCCGTGGGGCTCCCAGGCCACCTGGGCCTTGACCTCTTTGGCCTGCACCGCCAACTGACTGGCAAACGACTCCAAGCGCTCGATGCTCTCTTGACCGGGCGCAAACGCCATCGGCGTGCGCATCAAGATCATCTTCGGGCTCAACTTGCGGGCCATCTCCATGGTGGCCTCCCAGGAGGCCTTGAGCTTGTCATTGTTGGCCAACACGCCGTGGACCGGGTCCGCTGCGGTCAACTGCGCGGCGGCGTGCATCACAAAGGCAAACCCCTTGGGAGACTCCGTGCGGTATTGATCCAGCCTGGCAGGCGTCAGCTTCTGCTCTGCGGTGGCGGTCAACTCCAGTGCGCTCAGCCGCTTGAAGTAGGCATTGCGCTGGCCAAAGATCTTGTCGCAACCAATAAAAATATGGGTCATGATAATTTGATACAGCTTTGGGGCGTCGTGCCCCTTTCAAACCAGAGTTTGGGTGGTGGGTTGGTGTTTGGCCAACCCCGAGCTGCCCAGGGAGGACTTTAAAGCCCTCTTGTGCGCGTCGCTGACCTCAAAGTGGGCCACCGCGCGCTCTGGCCATTATCCATCTAAAGCATTCAGAGGCTCTGTTGCGGGGGGCGCTTGTGCGCTCCCCTGAAGCGTCGGGCGGTCGACCCGCAGCCTGGGTTGTGTTCGTGCGCGCTTTGAGCGCTCCGAGCGAACACGGGCCACTTAGAGCCTGCCCACGACGAGCCAATTCGCCGTGGACCGCAAGGCTTCTCATACATCGGCCTCTTGCGGCAAGTTCCAGCGACCGCAGGAGGTCTCTTTTACGCTTTGGGCGCCGAGCGCCGATGTGGGTCGTGTTGTGTGAGGCTTATGGACGACCTGGGGCGCGGAGGTGAGTTGTGATCGGTGCACAGAGTGCAGAGCAGTCGATGGCGTTGGCCACCGACGCAGAGCTGAAGCCGGTGTTGGAGACCTTGATGTTCAAAGACTCGGGGCGCCGGACCATCCTGGAGGCACCCGGAGAGGCTCAGGCCGAGGTGAGTTTTTCGCCTGCGCGCGCGGGCGGTTGGGGCGTTCGGCGCCAGGGGGTGACGCTGGCGTCGTCTTACGCGCCCGGCCGTCAGGCCAGGACGCTGGTGGAGTCGCTCGATGTGCAGGGGGTTCAGCTTTTGGTGGTGGTGGGCTGCGGCGGCGGCGCGTTGCCGCTGGAGGTGTGCAAGCTGGCCCGAGCCATCGACGCTCAGGTGGCGGTCTTGGAGCCCGATCCCACGGTCTTGCTTGGTGTGCTGAGGCGCGAGCGCCGTTTGTGGTCGTTGGACGAGCGCCGCGTGCAGTTCTTTACCTCGGCGCAGTCGCTGCAGATGCACGTCGCCCATGTCTTTCGCCCCGGTGGCGGGCGCGCGTTGGTGGTCTGCCCGCCGGCCAGCCAGCGGGCCTACATCGAGACGCTGCGCGAGCTGCCAAGGGCGTTGGAGTCGGGCATGGTCCTGGCGGCCATCAACCGCAACACCGCCAGCGTCCGCGCCCGAAAGTGGGTCGACAACCTCTTGCGCAACCTGGGGCGGTCCACGGAGCACCCCTCTATTTTTTCCATGGAGGGCGCCTTTGCGGGGGTGCCTGCCGTGGTGGTGGCCGCCGGTCCCAGCCTGGATCGCAACGTGGAGCAGCTTGCGAAGATCGCCGACAAGGCGCTGATCATCTGCGTCAACACCAGCTTCAAGGCGCTTTTGGCCAAAGGGATCACCCCTCATCTGGTGTTGAGCCTGGAGAGTCTGGACGTGTCGTCCCACTTTGTGGGGCAGGAGGAGGCGTTGGCGCGCACCACGTTGGTCCTCGACCGGGCTTGCCACCCCAGGCTCTACGACCTGCCTGCGGCGCGCAAGTTTGGGTTTCTGGCGTGCAGCTACAGCCACATGTCCTTTGCCATGAAGGTCCTTGATCAGGCCCAGGTCCGAGGGCTCCCCTCGGGAGGCTCGATCGCCAACGCGGCCTTCTCCTGCGCCAACCTGCTGGGCTGTCACCCCATTGCCTTGATCGGCCAGGATCTGGCGTACACTGGTGGGCAGGCCTATGCCTCGGGGACGATCTTTGAGGACATCCGCATGGAGACCGAAGGAGAGTGCGGCCGTCTGGTGGACCCGACGGGGATCAAGCAACAAATCCTGGATGATTCGCAGACGGTGGGGTCGCTGGCGACCTTTCAGGCCGAGCGCGATCTCTTGCCGGTCAAAGCCTGGTCTGGGCAGGGGCAGGTGTGGACCTCCATGGACTTTGAGCTCTTTCGGGTCTGGTTTCAGGAGGCCGCCGCGCACATCAAGGGCGAGCGCGACGTGCGATTGATCAACGCCACCGAGGGCGGCGCCCACATCGACAACTTTGAGCATCTGCCGCTGGCGCAGGTGATCGACGAGCACATTGGGGGCCGTCAAGGGCGCGACTTCCACGCCGAGATCAACGCGCTGCACGTGGACGCGCCCAGGCCGGGGCCCGGGCGCTGGTCACAGGGACTGGCCGAGGCGGTGGCGGACTGTCGTCGTCTGGTGGACAACGCCCGCAACGCCCAGCGCGCGGTCGTTCGGGCTGAAGGGGTGCTGCGCACGCAAGGCCATGGGCACCGAGGCTTTGAAAAGGCGCTGGAGCGGCTCGAAGGGCTCGAAGCGCGGGTCATTGAGGGCAGCTACGACAGCCCGCTTGTGGAGAGCTGCGTTCAGGCGACACTCAACGACCTGATGGATCAGCACTCCAAGGCGTCGCTGCCCGAAGGGTCCCAGGCGCGTTGGTCACAGAACCTCCAACAAACCCGAGAGGTCCTTGAGGCGGTGATCGAGGCTGCCGGGGAGTTGCTTGAGCAGTTGGAGGCCGCCCACAAGCTCAGCGTGCCCTGAGACCTCAATTCATTCATTGAAAGCAAAGGATGGCCGCTTCGCCGTGGCGCGCCACCAGCAGGTCAATCCGCGCCAGCAGGCGCTCACGCCGCTGCCAGAAGCGCTCCAGGAGCGTGTTCTGACCCTTTCGGGCGGGTTGCAACCCAAAGAGCATGGTGCGGGCGTCTTGCCGGGTCATCAGCCGGAGACGCTCGATGGTGTGTCGGCTAAAGCGCTGGAGGTGCTGGAGTTGTTGACGCGTGTCCTGGTTGGACGGCGCGGCTGTAAACCAGCTTTCGGCGTCGGGTCTGTAGAGCAATCCGCGTGCGCTTGTGTAGACGGGGGCGCCGCTGGGGGCGGCGGTGAGAAAGCGCATCACGGCCAGTTGGCTCATCTGGGTGGCCAGCCAGGTGCCGCTGCGCGACTCCATCAGGCCCGAGAGTCTGGGAGAGACGGGCTCCTGAGCGATGTCCAGCGCGGGGGCATCCAGCGCTTTCAGAGGGGTTTGTTGGTCGAGCAGCGCCACCCAGCCGGGGTCGGGGGTGAGGTTCCCGAGCGTTTTCTGGCGATCTCTGGGTTGCCAGGTGCCGTAGAGCCAGACGCCGTGGTCGCGCAGATCGAGGATCATGGTCTCTGTGCTCAGCCCCAGCGGCGCCATGTCCGACAGTTCCAGGCGCGCTTGTCGGCTCGGGACGGTGTCCAGGCCACAGCCGAGGGTTTGGCACAGGCGCCACGCCGCCAGGGTCGCTTGGCTGCGCGCGGGGGTTTTGCGCAGGTTGGGGATGAAGGTGGCGATGTGTTGGCCCTCTTTGTTGAGGGCCAGCCAGGCCGATTGCTGCGTAGAGTCGGGTTCAAAGGCCTGAAACTCTCGGCCAGGGCGCAGCGTCACCGGCAGCAGCGCAATGTGAGCCGGGTCACGGGCGTAGGCCTGGGCCAGGAGGCGGTGCAGGGCTTTGTTTTGGGGGTGGTTTGAGGCGGCTTTCCAGCCGAGCCCCTGGGCTTCATCAAACCGTCCTTCCCGCAGCAGCAGCGTCAGCGCAGCGTCGCGCATGGCGGGGTGTTGGGGGTCTGGGGCGTTTTGGAGCCACTGCCAGGCTTGTTGGGGGTTGCTGGCGTGGTGGGCCTTGATGAGCCGGGCCATGCCGCCGGGTTGGTTGGGGGTGATGGCCAGGGCGTTGCTTACGGCCTTGCGGGCCTGACCCAGCGCCGCATCCCGGGTGGAGCGTGCGCTGTGGGCGGTCAGGCGCTGTATTGACGCAGGTCCAAGTTCAGACAGCGCCCCGCGTTGTCCCAACCCCAGCCAACGGTGTCCAAAGGCGCCGTAGGGCGTCAGCGACAGGAGCGCGCCGATGGCCAGCGCCAGGACCGCAGCGCTCAACCACCACAAGGGGCTGATGGAGATGCTCGGCGGGGGCGGCGTGGCCGTTGGGAAGGCGCGTCGAGGGGTGCCAGCGGGGACCGGCACGATTTCGACCATGACCAGCCCTTCTTCACAGGCGTCGTCCTGGGCGGGGAGGTCAAACCCGGGCAGGGCGTT
Source organism: uncultured Pseudomonadota bacterium (assembly GCA_937123825.1). GTDB lineage: Bacteria > Myxococcota_A > Bradymonadia > Bradymonadales > CAKZKQ01. The sequence goes on along the minus strand of CAKZKQ010000049.1, from coordinate 6,162 downwards.
TTGCAGTGGGAGGACGTTGAGGATCTGACTGTTGAGTTCCTCTTCCAGGGCGATGCGTGAAGGCGAGCGCGGCTCGGGCCTGGAGGGAGGCTGTGGGGCGTGGATGAATCCACCCACAGGGACGGCGGTTCGGCAGTGGGGACAAGTGACCCTACGTGGCAAACGTTTGCCTCGGGGGACAAGTCGGTACTGCGCCTTGCATCCAGGGCAGGTCAGATTGATGGGTTTCAGTGGTGGAGTCATCAAGCGCGCGAATCGGTTTCTGTCGGCGCTTTGAGTTTAAGAGGGGACGATTGCTTTGCAAGGCAAAGCGCACCCACAAACAAGAAAAGAGCGCGTCATTGACGCGCTCAGTTCAAAAACAAGCAAAAAAGAAGGCAGAGGAAGCGGGGGTCTCTGCTGAGACCCCGCTGGAGGCGAGGCTTGTGTTCGGGACCTGCGTCGATGATCTAAAGATGATCGCGCATGCCCGAAGGAGAGTGGGTGAAGGGGGTATAGACCGTTGGCGAGACGGCCCGGTGGGATTCTGGCAAATGGAAGGATCTCTCTGCCTGTGTATAAGGGCGAGTCCCACTCTCCGCCCCTTGTTCAATACAGGAGGTGTGCCAGAATCTTCCCTGATCGTGATTTTTACAGCCAAGGTCGCATGGATCTGCTTATCAACGGGCTGCCTGAATGAATCATTTGGACAGTGAGCTTTATTGGGGGCCAAAAGTGTGACTTTTTGGCGCATTGGTGGCCAGTAAAGGGTTCACTGGTTTTGTGTTTAGTTGTTGGGGGGCTTCATGTGGCGCAATTGGCGCTGCAAGGCCACCAGCGCGCACCACAAGATCACGGGCCCCAAAGCCGCCATGGTGCCCAGGCGCAGCAAGGGCGAGGCCAACTCCATCAGCCCGTTGCCGTGGAGCAGGGCGCCGCGCATGCCGTCGAGCAGGGCGGTGAGGGGGAACCAGCGCACGACGCCCTCAAGGCCGTCAGGCAGGAGCGTCACGGGGAAAAAGACCCCACCTGTCAAAATACTGAGGCCTGCCAGTGTGCGTCCCAGCGGATCGGGCACCCGCATCCAAACCCCCAGCGCCGAGCAGAGTGCCCCCCAGGAGAAGAAGACCAGCAGGCCCATGGCCACAAAGAGCCCCGCGACGGGCAATTGGTGCAGTGACAACTCGGTGGGGCGAAGGGCGGCGGCCATCACGCCGTAGGCCAGCAAACGGGTCAGGCAGAGCGCCAGCGGGGTGACGGGTTGAACCACAATGGCCCACCAGGGCTTGATGGGGCCGGTCGCGCAGGTGTCGAGCAGCCCCGCGCGCCAGGCCGCGTGGGTGCGATCGCTGAAGACCACCGCCGCGTGCCAGAGCAGATCCAGGCCCATGATGCCAAAGAGCGCGTAGAGGAAGTAGCTCCCAGGCACCGCGCCGCCTTGCGGGTGAGTCCACAGCGCGTCGATGCCCAGCAAGACCGCCAACACCACGGCCATGGCGCTGACCTGTTGGATCATCCCCACGGGGCGGCTGCGGGCCTCTTGTAGATCTCTGCGCAGCATCGCCAGCGCCAAACGCAACATGGTGGTCTCTTCTCCTTGCGGCGGTTTGGCGTTACCAGCGGTATCGCTGGGTGTTGCGGTTGTGCACCTGACCTGGATAAAGCTGGTCCTGGGCGGGGAGGTTGTCTCGGTTGAAGATGGCCACGGCGTCGCCCTGAAGCTCCAGGTACTTGCCCCTGGCCACCACCTTGCCCTTGTCCATCAGCACCACCTGGTGGCACAGAAACTGGGCCTCGTTGAGGTCGTGGGTGGCGTAGAGCACCGTGCAGCCGCGCTGGCGGACGTGGTCGAGCAAAAAACCGTAAAAGTGGCTGCGCGCGTCTGGGCCGAGCCCTTCGGTGGCCTCGTCCATGATCAAGACGTCGGGGTCGCTCAACAACGCGCGCGCGGTGCACAGGCGCAGCCACATGTCGGCCGAGTAGGCCTGCACTGGCAAGTTCCCGGCGCTCTCTAGCCCCACGTTGGCCAAAAGCTGCTGCACCAACGGCAGCCGTTTGGCGCCTGAGATGTTGTGCATGCTGGCGTGAAAGTTGAGGTTGTCGGTGGCCGACAGCGCGCCGCTGAAGATGCGCCTGCCGCGCGTCAGGACGCTCAGGCGCCCGCGCAGCTCGGGACTGGAGTGCGGCGCCATGCCGTCCACGCGGACCTGACCGCTGGTGGGGATCATCAACCCCGCCACGATCCTCAGCAGCGTGGACTTTCCCGCCCCTTGAGGCCCCAGCAGGCCCATGATGACCCCTTTGGGGACCTCCAGATCCACGCCCCGCAAGGCGTGCTGGGGCTGGCTGGGGGCGTTTTCATTGTGCAGCACGCGCCGCAGCCACCTCAGGGGCGGCCACGCCGGTGGATAGGTTTTGTGGATGGCCTCAAGGGCGATGAAGCTCATGGATCCGGTCGCGCCTCCGGGCTGGGGCCAGACAACCCTGCGGGGAGCGCGGTGAAAAGGGGACGCGCCCTTTGGCTCGTCATCCAAGGCGGCCGGGCGCATCGCGCCTGCTGTGGCCGTTCACACAACGCTTCTGTCTGGCACAGCTCCCGAGCAGGGTAAACCGGCCTCGCTTGTGATTGCAAAGGGCAATGTTGATGGAATGGGCTTCCCGAGGAGGGTTGCAGGCGCGCAAGGTGCGCGCAAAAGGGCAGGGCGCGCCGCTGCCAGAACGGCGGGCGCGCTCGGCGGGAAGGATCAGCCGCGCAGGAAGGAGAAGAGGCCGCGGCGTTTCTTGGGCTTGTCAGAGTCCCCCTCGCCGTCTTTCTCCACCGGGTTTTCGCCCGCCAGACGCTTGGCCAACTCCAGGAAGGCCTCGGTGACGGGGCTCTGCGGGTCGCGGACCACAATCGGCTTGCCCTCATCACCCCCGGCGCGGACATCGCCGTCGAGGGGAATCTCGCCCAGGAAGGGCGTGCCCAGGCGCCGGGCTTCTTTGCGGCCGCCGCCGTCGCCAAAGATGTGGATCTTTTCGTGCTTCTCCAGGGTCTTCTCAAGCATGGCGATGGCCGTCGAGCTGGCCTTGTCCTTCTTCAGGAGCTCGATCGCCTCGCGAGTCTCGGCCGCGCCGGGCCAGACGTAGTGGGCCATGTTCTCGATGATGCCCAGCACCTCGACCTTGAGGGTCTTGAACATCTGCAGGCCGCGGGCGGCGTCGATGAGGGCCAGATCGCTGGGGGTGGTCACGACCACCGCGCCGTCGAGCGGCACCGACTGGGCCAAAGACAGCTGCGCGTCACCGGTGCCAGGGGGCAGGTCGATGATGAGGTAGTCGGTGCCCTTCCAGTCCACGTCCTGGAGGAACTGACGGATGATGCCGCTGACGATCGGGCCGCGCCAGATCACCGGGGTGTCTTCTTCCATCAGGAAACCCAGGCTCATCAGCTTCAGCCCTTCGGCTTCCAGCGGGATGATCCGCTTTTCACGCACGGTGGGGCGGCCGTTGACGCCCAACATGGTGGGCAGCGACGGGCCGTAGATGTCCACGTCCAGCAGGCCCACGCTGTGGCCAAGCTTGCTCAGCGCCAGCGCCAGGTTGACCGACACGGTGCTCTTGCCGACGCCGCCTTTGCCCGAAGCCACGGCGATGACCTTGCCCACGCCGTCGAGCGGCTTGGACTGGGGCGTGCCCGAGGGGGCCGGGCCGTGGCTGTGGCCGCCGTGGGAGTGGCTGTGGCCTCCGCCGCCGCCAGCGCTCGCAGCGGGCTTGCCTGACGCTCCCGAGCGCGTGGCCGACATGACGTTGACGTCGCCCACACCGTCGATCTCTTCGACGGCGTCAGCGATCTTGTCTTCCATGTCCCAGCGCGTCTCTTTGGGGGCGTCATCCTCAAAGATCACCGTCAGGTTCACTTCGCCGCCTTTGACGACCACCTTTTCGATCATCAGGGCGTCCATCACCGACACGCCGTCTTTGGCCTCGACCTTCTCCAGCGCGTCAATCACTTGACCTTTGAGTTCAAAGTCCGTCGCCATCTCTATCTCCTCATCCACAATATCCAAGGGGGGTATCGGGGCCTGCTGCCCGGCTCGTCTTCAACGATGCCTGTGGGGCGGCCTCCGGGACGTTTGCACAGACAAAGACGCAAAATAGACTCAGAAGGTCCATTTTGCAATCAGCCTCTCCCATCTTCTTATACCAAAATGGAGACGAAAGGCTTGCTTTGGGGCGAGCAGTGATGGGCTCCAGGGGCTTCGGGTCGAGCGCAGCTGTAGCAGCGCTACCACAAGCGAGTCACGTGGCCCCTGGGGCCATCAGGGCCGTCCCAAAGTGAGTCGGACGTCTGCATTTTGGTATAATACACTGATGCCAGTCACCTTGCGGTGCTGGTGACCGCGGACTTCACCCCAAGGTGGGTTGCGGGTCAAGGTCGTCTGAGGGGAGAGGGCAAAAAAAGAGCGGCTTGCCCAAAAGGACAGCCGCCCACGCGCTTATTGGCGCAGCGAAGCCGCAGAGGCTGCTGCGCGATGCGTTGAGGATCAGGTGTTGCGCTGGATGGTGACCACGGTGGTGCGGTCGTCGCCGCCCATGTTGGCGGTGAGCCCTACGCCGGGGGTGGTGGGCATCTGGTAGTCGCCACACTGGCCCTTCATCTGGCGGTGGACCTCAAAGATCTGCTTGACGCCGGTGGCGCCAACGGGGTGACCAAAGGCCATCAGACCGCCGCCGGTGTTGATCGGCAGGCGACCGTCGATCTGGGTGGAGCCGTCTTTGGCGGCCTCGGTGCCCTTGCCGTAGCCGGTCAGGCCAAGCGCCTCGTACATGAGGACCTCGGTGACCGAGAAGCAGTCGTGGACTTCGCCAACGCCCATGTCGGCCACGCTCAGGCCGCTGTCGCGGTAGGCTTCGTTGATGGCGGCCTCGGCGTTGTCCAGGCGCGTGAAGTCCTTGACCTGACCCAGGGCGCTGGTGCTGTGGCCATAGGCGACGATCTCGGTGCAGGCCGACTTGTCGATGCCCATCTTGGCCAGACCTTCTTCGGTGGCGATGATGATGCCGGTGGCGCCGTCCGAAACCTGGCTGCAGTCGGAGATCAGCAGGTGATCGCGGTAGTCTTCATTGCGCAGGAAGGCGGGGTTTTTGGGGTTGACGCCGCTGGCGAAGGCCTCGTCAATCCAGGTCACCGTGCGCATGTGGGCGTTGGGGTTCTTGTTGGCGTTGGCGTAGGCCTTGGCGACCACGGGGGCGATGTCGGCGTGGCTGACACCGTGGGTCTCCTGGTAGGCCTTCATGCGGCGAGCAAAGAGGCAGGGGAAGGTGAACTCGTCCAGCTCGCGCTCGGTGGCGTAGTGCGAGGCGCGGGCCAGGAAGTCGGCGCCCTGACGGGCCGAGACCGAGGTCTGCACCTCGGCGCCGATCACCAGAGCCACATCCGCCATGCCCTGCAGGGCGTCGATGCTGGCCAGCGCGGCGATGCCGCCCGAGGCGCAGGCCGCCTCGACGCGCGCCAGCGGCTTGTAACCCAGCGCTTCGTGGGCGATGGGCATCATCGCGCCCAGGTGACCCTGGTTGGAGAAGAGCTGACCGGCGAAGTTGCCCAGGTAGCCCTTGTCGATCAAAGACGGATCGACGCCGGTGGCCTCGAGCGTCTTGTTGATGATCGTGACGATGTAGTCTTCCAGGGTCGGGTTTTGGCGCTTGCCAAAGTCAGGGTGCTTTTTCCAGATGAAGTCCGGGTGGAATTTGCCGATGTAGTTGGTGTGGGCGCCGCCCACCACGTAAACGGGTCTCCTGAGCTTCATGCTCTCCTCCTGCAAGCCACACCCTGTGCAGCCTGGCTCATAACGTCTGACAGCAACCTCGCCAGACCAGACACCGCAATGTGTGCTGGTCGCGCATCATTCTGGACAAAGACAACTATACGGCTTGATTCATTCACGCAAGTGGCGCGCCCATGCGTTTTGTGAGCCACCTGACCCCACCTGCGGCTGTGATCAGCGTCGCCAAGAGCCGGGCACTGCACTTTCAGGCGGTGTCGGCATCCCAAACCACGTCCCAGACCTCTGCGTTGTTGGGCCGGGTGACGTCAAAGTTGTCCGCTTGCCACAAGATGGGCTGGTTTGGCTGGGGGTTTGTGACCGTGAAGGTGTCTGAGGGCATGGCCAGACGCATCAGCCCGGACGGAGAGCACTGGGT
>CAKZKQ010000048.1 GCA_937123825.1 uncultured Pseudomonadota bacterium | reverse complement strand
GGCCTCTGCGGTGTTGTTGGTGCCCGCCGAGATGGCCACGCTCTCTTCGGCGGGGTCGTAGATCTCCATGTCCAGGTCCGAGACGCTGTGGTCAAAGTCGATGGTGGCGGTGAGGGTCTGGCCCTGGTTGAGGGCGACGGCGTAGTAGTCGTCGTCGCCGCACATGGTGGCGTTTGCGCCGTTGAGGTCGCCGTTGATCTCGATGGCGCGGGACTCTGCAAAGCTGTTGTTGGGCTCAAAGAAGTCGGCCTGACACAGGCCAGGGTCGACCTCTTCGAGGACCAGCTCCAGGACGTAGTCGGCCACGGCGCCGTTGATGGGGCGAACCTGGAGCGAGAAGCGGTCGCTGCCGCGCTCTTTGAAGTGGCTCAGCTCCTCGTTGTCGGTCAGGGTGTTGGAGGACTGGACCAGGTTGTTTTCAACATCCTTGAGGAAGAGGTCCAGGTCGCCCTGGTCCTGATCAAAGAGGATGCGCGCGGTCAAGGTGTGGTTGTCGGGGATGCGCACGCCGAAGTTGTCCTGGTCGCCAGGGCACATTTTGAGGCCCTCGTAGGTGCCCGGCGGCAGGATGGGGGCGTTGGTGGCGTCTTCGTTGGGCTCAAACTGGTTGTCGATGCAGTTGGGGTCCACGTCGTCGCGGAAGTAGAGGTACATGCGGTAGCCCTGGGGGTCGCCGCTGACCTCGATGTAGTAGCGCCCGGCGTTGGCCGCCGGCAGCAAGATGGACGACTCGTTGGCGAACATGTCGGTGGACTCAAGGATGACGGTGGAGCCGTCGGGGGCCAGACCGCGCAGGTGCATGTCGCCGATCTCGGAGCTGTAGGTGATCAGCGCCGAGACGCCCTGGTTGGCCTCCAGGTCCACGGCGTAGTAGTCCACGTCGCCCTCGCACATGGCCAGGCCGTAGATCTCAAGCTGGTCGCCAGCCAGGCTGACGCCCTGGGTGTCGCTGGCCAGGACCGCGCCGTTGCTGGCCGAGTCGTTGGGCTCAAAGTCATCCCTACGGCAGGAGTCGTCGCCGGAGGCAAAGGCCGCAAAGCTGTTGAGGCCCTGCTCGGGGGCGCGGGCCAGACAGCCCAGGCTGCGGTCGGCCTCGCTGTAGGCGACCACAAAGTAGTAGATGTCGCGGGGCTTGTTTTCGACCGTCTGGGGGTTGGGGATCCGCGCGGCGTAGGTGGTGCCGCCGGTGTTGTCCATGGGCACGCCCTCAAAGCCGCCCGAGTCGTTGGGGTCGCCCTCAAGGCGCCAGAAGAGCGTGGCGCGCACGGGGTCTCCTGCGGGGTTGGCGATGTCCGCCTCAACAAGGTAGTCCCCACCAATGCGCTGGTCCCCAAGCGGCACGTGCTCGACCTGCGTGGCGCCCTCGCCGCAGTTCTTGGCCACCAGGGTGATGGTCATGTTCTGCTGGGCGGGGTCTTCGTTGGCGTTGCCCACGGTGATGGTGGTGCCCCAGATGAGCTTGCTGGCGATCTGGTCGGCCTGGGGGGTCCAGGTGATGGTGGCGCTCTTGCCGTCCTCGGGGATCAGGGTCATGCCTTCGGGGGCGTTGACCAGGCCAAAGTCCAGGGCGGTGACGTCTTCGCGCTGAACGGCCACGCGGGCCGTGAGCGTGTCGTTGCGCGTCAGGTCCAGCACGCGGCTGTTGCTGGTGACAAAGAGGGTCTGGCCGGCGCTTGGCTCGACCACGATCACCGCCCGGAAGGTTGTCCGTCCCCCTCGGGTGTCTTTGGCCTCAAAGACCACGTCGTGGGATTTGCCGCCGGACTCGGCGTCGTTGGCCGTGGGCGTCCAGACAAAGCGCCCAAAGGCCTGGAAGATGAAATCCGAGCCGGGCGGGCCGCTGACCATCGCGATGGTCACGTTGTCGTTGTCAGCGTCCTTGGCCGAGATCTCAAAGTTGAGCGTGTCGCCTGCTTGAACCCTGTACTCAGGGTCCAGCCCGATGAACTCGGGTGGACTGTTCTTGATGTCGCCGGTGCACGCGCCAAGGAGCAGCAACATGGCTGCCGCAAGCGCCACCAGCCCCCACGGGGTGCTGCGGAACGTCGTCTTCATCTTCTTTGCCCTCCGAGGCAGGCACCCGGAGCTGCGCCAGGGCGAGCTTCCGGGGTTTTCCCCTGCGTACTGTCTTGCCTCGCGTTTATTTATGGCTTCCTGATGTTTTTGGGGTGTTGGACCACGGTCCACTGCTTGGTTTTGAGCGACACGGTGGTCTCCTGGCCGTTTGGCCAACGGATTCTAGCAGAGACTTGCTTGGACTTCCTGTCTCCAAGCCCAATGACCTGCCAATGGTCTTGCTGGCCCAGGTAGTCGATCCCCGCCGTGACTTGCCTGGAGATCGTCCCTTTGCCAGCCTTGATGCTGATCTGGGCGCCGACGGCGCCGGTGTTGAGTCCTTCTCCCACCAGCTTTAAGCCGACCCAGTTGTTGCCGGTTTGCTGGGTGTTGCGCAGCACCACCGGGGGCTGGCGGAAGTTGTTGACCACCAGATCCAGATCGCCGTCCCGATCGATGTCCGAGGCGATGACGCTGCGGCTGTTGCCCGCAAAGCCCTCGGGGGAGCCCTGCGGCGCCAGATAAAACCGCTGGTCGTCGCGGACCAGGAGCTGGTTGTTCTGGTTGTGGGCGTAGGAGCTTTCGATCCAACCGTTGGAGAGGTAGAGGTCTTCATCGCCGTCGTTTTCCACGTCAAAAAAGACCCCGGCCCAGGACCAGCCCCGGTCGCCGGGCTCAAAGCGCTGGGCCTCTTGTGAGGTGTAGCGCCCGTCTTTGGAGCCGACATAGAGCTTGTTGCCCGAGATGTAGCGGAAGGAGCGCAGGGTGGCGTCGTCGAGGTTAACGGTCTTGGTGTCGGTGGGGAAGACCACTTTGATGTTCTTGGAAAACATGTCGATGTTGGTCAGATAGAAGTCCATGCGGCCGTCGTTGTTGACGTCCGAGAAGCTGACGTTCATGCCGCTGCCCCGGTCGGCGGTTCCGGTCACGGCGCTGATGTCCTTGAAGGTCCCGTCGCCCTGGTTTTCGTAGAAGACGTTGGCCCCAAAGTCGTTGGCGACGTAGAGATCCAGATCGCCGTCGCCGTCGTGGTCAAAGGTGCCGGTGGCCAGCGTCCAGCCCCGGTGGTCGATCCCGGCCTGGGCGCCGACCTCTTTGTAGCTGCCGTCGTCCTGACGCTGCCAGAGTTGGTTGGGGGTTCCGTTGAGACCGTCGAGGGCCGGGAGGTTGCGTTCGGCGCAGGGCCCCCGGTTGCAGGCCTGGCTGCCGTAGAAGCCCACGTGCAGGTCCAGGTCACCGTCGCCGTCGTAGTCAAAGGCCGAGGCGACGTGGGCGCCCTTGCCGGGGGCAAACCCTCGCTTGGCGGCCACGTCGACAAAGGCGGTGCCGGTGTTGTCCAGCAGTAGGCTGGGGCTGGCGCTGCGCAAGACGAGCAAGTCCAGGTCGCCGTCGCCGTCGTGGTCGATGAAGAGGCTCCCACGGCTGTCAAAGAGCCCGCCGGGGACCTTCCAGGCCTCGGTGGCGTCCTCAAAGACCCCTGGGGCCTGCTTGCCCTTGTTGATGTAGAGCTTGCCCAGCCCCTCTCCGGCCACAAAAAGGTCCGGGTAGTCGTCGCCGTTGACGTCGCCCACGGCCAACCCTGCGCCCATGACGGTCTGGATGTCGCCCAGGACCTTGCGGTCGCGCTGCGGGATGGAGAGTTCGGTGGGCAGACCGGCAGCCTGGGTGATGTTTTCAAAGAGCGGGGCCTTGTAGTTGGCCATGGCGGCCTCTTTGGCGGCCTTGTCTTTGTCTCCCCAGCCGGGGGCCTCGGGGCTGCGCGGCGGCACCAGCACGTAGGCCGGGCTCTGGACGCGCGCCACCGCCTGCGCCGTGAGGGCTTTGGCCTTCAGTTGGCGCGTGATGGTCTGGGCGCGGCGGATGTAGAGCGTCATCGCCATCGAGACGACCTCGGAGAGGTACTCGGCGGCGAAGGTGTCCATGGCAAAGGGGCGCGCCTTGTGCAGTTCCTGGAGCAGGAGCCAGTGGATGGCCGTGTCGCGCACGGCGTTCATCTGGTGATCCAGCAGCCGGACCTCCTGGCCTTTGAGGCCTTCGGTGCGGATGGTGCCGGGGTTGGGCTCGTAGCGCAGCAGGATGTCGCCGTTGGCCATCATGGCGTGCGGAAAGCGCTGCATGATGGTGTTTTGGGCGTAGACGGCGTCGATGTACTCTCGCGTGGGGGCTTTGTCCCCTCGCTGGCCCGGCTGCGGGCCACGGGGCAGGTAGTAATTGTCGGCCCGCATGGGGTCGCGCCCTTCCACAAAGAAGCGCGCAAAGTCCCGGGCCATCTTCACCAGCGCGTCCACGCCGCCCGGATCCAGCGGCAGGTTGCTGATCTTTTGCAGATCGGCCGCCACCGACCCTTCGGACTTGTTGTAGTGGCGCAGCGCCTTGACCTTGCCCTCGATGAGCTTGCCGGTGATCTGGCGCAGGTTGTCCAGCGCCTTCGCGTCGGGTTTTGAGGGCTCGACCGCCACGCTTTGCAGCCCGTAGCGCTCGGCCAACGCCTTGTGGGCCTGACGGACATGCTCGGCCTCGATCATGGGGCTGTGGGCGATGATGGCTTGCTCGCCGCTGTTGACCAGGAGCGCCAGTGAGAGCGTCGTGACGTGTTCGGACAGCGCCTGCTCGGCCTTCTCGGTCAGCGGCTTGAGGTCCGTGGGCTGGCGCAGCTCGTCTTCCAGCAGCGAGAGCACCACGCGCCAGTGCTCGCTGGTCTTGCGGTAGTCGGCAAAGGCCTTCATGCCCAGCTCGTCCGCCATTGTGCCCAGCGCTTGCTTGCGGTCTCCCAGCAGCGCCACGCGCTCCAGGCTGGCCACGTCCTCCAGATCGCTGGCGTCCAGCACCGAGGCGGCGCTCTTTTGCGATGCGCGGCGCCACAGCGCCCGGGTCAGCGACTTGATGGCGGCGATCTTGGTCAGCGTGGCGTACTCGCTGTACTGACGCGTGGCCACAAAGGAGTCCAACTGGCGAAAGCTGGTCCAGCAGGTGACGTCCTTGGTGACCTCCAACTCCGTGATGGCGTCCACCACGCGCAGCGCCGAAGCCATATGGCCGCTGACCTCACCGGGCTGCTCGCCGGGCGGCTCGGGGGCCTTTGATGGGTTGTTTGCGGCGGCTGAGGGGGCCTTGTTGGAGGCGTCCCCGGCGGTGTTTGCGGGGGAGCCGGGGGAGTCTGGCTGACAGGCAACCAGGGCGCACAAGCACAGGGCCGGCGTCAGCCAGCGCGCGTTGTGGGGGCTCATGGGCATGATTCAGTGCCGGGGATGTGCGGGGCGGCGCTAAAGCGAGTGCGTGCCTCACAGCCGCGCTCGTGGCGCATCACTTCAAGGATGGGGCGCTGGTCGGGCTCTTGAAGGGCCTGGAAGTAGGTCTCAAGCTGCTCTCCAAATCCGTCCAAGCTGGTCTCGTAGTCCTCCCAGCGGCCCACGTCCAGTGCGTAGGCGGCGTCGGGGTCTTCCACGTCCGCGATGGCGATCACTTCGCCTTCATACTCCGAGATCAGCGCCACGCGCTCGGTGGTGCCGGTGGCTTCGTCAAAGACCTCCACCTGCATGATCTCTTCGTAGAGGGCCGGGATGAGGTCGCTGTTGCGGTTGTAGGTCGAGATGTCGGGTGGGTTGACGCTCAGGCGCGCTTCGGCCTGCTTGAAGAGGTTGCAGCGGAAGCTGGACATCGTGGGGCGGCGCCAGTCGAGGGCACGGACCTGCAAGACCTGCTCGACGGTCAAGACGCGGCGGCTGACCAGCGAGATCTCAAGCTGGAGCGTGTTTTCGCCGCGCACGGGCATGACCGCGATGGGCTCTTCGTCGGCTTTGGGCACGCTCAGGCGCAGCACGCCGTCGTTGAGCCAGTCCCAGGGCCAGTTGTCGGGCCGGATTTGGAGGTAGAGGCGCCGGATGCTGTCGTCGATGACCACGCTGGCGGCCGTTTCGCCGGTGAAGTGGTTCTCGGAGACGTAGTTGAGCGTCTCGTCACAGAACATGGGGCGAAGCAGCGCCATGGCCTCGTCGATGTTGGCGTCGTTGCGCCGGGCGCGCAGGCGAGCGCCGGTGACGCGGTCAAAGGCGGCGCGGGCGTGTTTTTCAAAGTTGGAGGCCGAGTCGAGCACGCCCTCGGCGGTCATCTCTTTGTAGATCGGGGCCTGGGCGATGACGGGGTCGATGGTGTCGTCAAACTGGTGCGAGCGGAAGTCGGGCTCGGCGTTCCAGAGCGTCCAGGGGTTGACCAGCTCGTTCATGATCGGCGCAAAGGGCACCTGGGTGTTGTCCAGGTCGGCGGGGCCGGCGTGGCAGCTGCGGCATTTGGGCGGATCGATCTCCAGGCGCATGGTCTGGGGGTCGGCTTCGTTGGGGGTCAACTCGTAGAGCCGGTAGACGCGCGCGGCGCTGTCCCAGCCGACCAGCTTCAGGTTGCGCGGGTCGATGTCGTCCAGGAGGTTGTCGGACTGGGTGGTCAGGAAGAACTTGCTGGCCTCCTGAGGGTTGTCCGAGCACAGCGTCATGATGTTGCGCGGGAAGTGTCCGGCGCGGGTCAACAAGATGGTGTAGGTGCGCTGGGAGTCGCGGTCGCAGCCGGTGACCTGGGCCATGCCGTCGAGCACCTCTTTGTAGGAGCCCGGCACGGTGCCGTCGTCGTTGGCGGCGGTGCGCAGCCAGTCGGCCACGGGGTCCTGGCGCCCTTCGAGGGCCTTGACGACGCTGTTTTCGCCCACGTCGTCGGTCTTGCCGCCGTTGTTGACGGTGTCGTCGGCCGGGGCAGGGCTCTGGGTCTGGTCATCGCCGCAGGCGGCGGCCAGCAGCAGGGCCGTCAGCAAAGTCAGTGTTTGGAAGGTGCGCAGCATGGGTCACATCTCCTGGTCCTTTGTGCCTGCCAGTTTAGCACGGTGTGTGGGGCAGGGCGCCTGGGGACGTCAGGTTTTTCCGGTCTGTGCGGGCGCGGGCTCGTGGCCTGCGGCGCGCGCATGGTCTTGTGGTGTCCGATCAGTTGTCGACAATCCAGGGGGTCTCGGAGCAGGTGCCTGCGTAGGTCCCGTCGGCGGGGGGTTGGCAGGTGATCAACTCACTGGGAACGGGGACATGGACAACGACGTTGTCGCCGTATTTCTCCAGGCAGCGGCGCTTGAGATCGGCGGAGTGGTCGATGAGATCGGCGCTGGTCAGGTCACAGGCGACCACGGTCTGGCTGCCGTCGCCCAGGTCCACGTGGCGGCAACCCGCCGGGAGGCTGTCGAGCCCTGCCCAGGTGCCCAGCGGGAAGCCACGGAAGGTGACCTCCTGGCTGCCGTCGTCGCTGACGATGGGCTGCGGGGGCACCAGGCTGGTGGCCACGTCGGCGTTGTCGGGCAGCGAGCAGCCGCATTCGCCCAGGCGCATGATGGCAGCGCAGATGGCGGGGTCGGAGCGGCGCCACTCGGTGCCGTAGACCTCGGCGGTGATCATGCAGCCGCGGTAGAAGTCGCTGTGGAGCGGGTCGTCGGGGTTGGCCGGGTCGCCCTCGGGCACAAAGGCCGCCAGGCAGTCGTCCACCAGTGCCGCGGCGGCCTCGTTGGAGTTGGTGGGCAGCTTCATTGAGAAGACGTCTTCATTGACCTCCACGCCCAGCACATTGGGGCAGCCTTCGGGGCTGTCGCAGGCGGGCACGGGTCCAGGGGTGCCCTGGTGCCAGGAGGTGAAGATGCACTGGCCAAAGACCTCGTCCTCGTAGTCTTCAAGGTGGAAGATCTGGTCGTCGGTCCACTCGATGCCAAGCTCGGTGGTGTTGACGAAGAGCCGCCCCAGGTTGTCCTCTTCGATGCTCTCGATGCGCCCGACCGTGATGGGGGCGGGCATCGGGTCGCCCTCAAACTCGGGCGGCGGCTGCACGACGGCGAAGAACTCGCAGTACTCCTGGCCGCGGTCGTCCTGGTTGTTGTTGTTGACGCCTTCAACGTCAGCACAGGCCCAGCGCACGGCGTCCTTGGTGAAGACGGCCTCGTTGCCCTGCAGCGCGTCGGCGCGCCGCTTGGTGCAGGAGTCTTCGGGGGCATCGTCGGGCAGGTCGGTCTTGCCGCCGTTGTTGACGTCGTCCTGGTTGTCGCCGGGGTTGGTCGCGGGCTCGGTGGCGGTGTCACCGCAAGCGGCGGCTGCCGTCAGCAACGCGGCCAGCAGGGTGATCAAGTGAAAGCGTTTGAACATGGCGGCGACTCCGAAGCAACAAAGGGTGGCCGTGCGAGGTGGCCCTGGCGCCGTGCTTTGTGTCGCTGCGGCGCCGATGGTGTCAAAAAGCAATGGTGGCCCCGGTCATCATCTAACCGGAGCCGCCGGAATCTGGGGCGGTGTTTCAGACGCGACCTGGTTGGCGCGGGGGTCTGAGATCGGCGGTGCGGCGAGTGCGTGGCACCCGCCGAACCGCCGCCGCCGTTTTTGGGCAGCGCGGTGGCTGTCTCAGTTGTCGACGACCCAGGGGGTGTCGTTGCAGGTGTCGGCGTAGGGGCCGTCAACGGGGGGCTGGCAGGTGATCAGCTCGCCGGGGACGGGGACGTGGACGACGACGTTGTCGCCGTATTTTTCGCGGCACTTGCCTTTGGGGTCGTCGAGGCTGACCAGCAGGTCGGAGGCGGTCAGGTCACAGGAGACGATGTTTTGGCCGCCGGTGCCGGTGTTGACGTAGGAGCAGCCCAGGGGAAGCTCGGTGGCGCCGGACCAGGTGCCCAGGGGGAAGCCCCACAGGGTGATGACCTCGTTGCCCTGATCGTCGAACTGGGGCTGCGGGGGCACCAGGGAGCGGCCCAGGTTGGCGTTGTCGGGCAGTGAGCAGCCGCACTCGCGCAGACGGATGGCGGCGGCGCAGACGGCGGGGTCGGAGCGGCGCCACTGGGTGCCGTAGAGGGCGGCGGTGGTCATGCAGCCACGGAAGAAGTCGTTGTGCAGGGGGTCGGCCGGATCATCGGGGTCACCCAGGACGCCGACTTTGTCCACGCAGTCGTTGACCAGGGCGCTGGCGGCGGAGTTGGAGTTGAAGCCAACTTTCATGCGGAAGTTTTCAGCCGTCAGCGGGAAGCCCATGATGCTGGGCTCTTCGCAGTCGGGCTCGCCGGCGCAGGTCTGGGTGCAGGTGGGGTCGCCCTTGCACACAGGCAGGAGGTGATCGATGTCGGCGTGCCAGGTGCTGAAGACGCACTGGCCGACAACTTCGTCGGGGTGATCTTCGAGGTAGAAGATCTGGTCATCGTTGAGGTCGAGCTTGAGGCCGGTGACGCCGCCGCCGTCCTGAAGCTGGCCCAGGGCCACGGCGTCGGGACGCTCATCACCGGGTTCGCCGCTGAGCGGGGGCGGGGTGACGATGGCCTGGTACTCGCAGTACTCCTGGCCGCGGTCGTCGCGGCCGATGGTGTTGACGCCCGCGACGTCGGAGCAGGACCAGCGGATGGCGCTCTCGACGAAGGCTTTCTGGGAGCTGTTGAGGACGTCCTGCTGGCGGTCCAGGCACTGGTTCTCAGGGGTATCGGCGCCGTCAGGGGTGTCTTCCTTGCCCCCGTTGTCGTTGTTGGCGGTGTCGCCGGGGTTGTCGGCGGGCTCTTCGGTGACGGCGTCGTCACCGCAGGCGGCGGCCAGCACCAGGAAGCTGCCGCAAAGGAGCAGCGTGAGGTTGCGCTTGTTGATCATGGTTCGGTCCATCTTGCTGGCGTCCGGCCCGCCGCTGGGGCAGGCCGGTGAGCGTTTATCTTGAAATCATGCTGCGTAGTTCAATCGGTGGTCGAGGTCTGGGACCTCACTCGGTCAGTTCGCAAGTGACCGGGTCGAACATCAGGGTCGCCGAGGGCTCGATGCCAGCAAAGGGCATGGTCTCGGGGAACTCAAAGACGCTGTGGTGCTCGTCGCGGGCGTTCTCGCGCAGTTTGATGGCCATTTCCAGGGCGTCGCGCATGAACTCGCCGGCGTCGCGGGCTTTGCAGGCGTCGATGAAGGTGTTGACCATCTCTTCGTGCTCTTTGTCGGCGTTTTCCTCGGGGGCGTTGTCGAGGTAGCTCATGAAGAGCTCTTCAACGGAGCCTTCTTCGGGGCCGAACTCTTCGAGGTTGATCATCAGGCCAAGGCGCAGGTTCTCGGGGGTGACCGCTTCGCCGTCCAGTTTGGGGGCGAACTGCAGCAGACCGCAGCGATCCTCGGAGTAGATGGGGCGCGTGAAGTCGATGGCCAGGATGTCCTTGATGAGGTTGTCATCGAGGGCGCCGGCGTTCTTGAGTTCTTCGACGTAGTCCATGTCGGCGAAGGCGCGCTCGGGGTAGACAAACTTGAAGACGGTGTCACGCAGGACGTTGCCTTCGTCGTCGGTCAGGATGTTGCGCCCGTCGGTCATGATCTGATCGACCTCTTCGAGCGCCGCCAGGTAGTCCTCGTCTTTGACGGTGATGCCGCCGAAGCCACGCTTGAGGGTGGGGTCGAGCAGGAAGTCAAAGGCGACGCGGGTCATGGGGCGATCTTTGAAGTCGGTGCCGTTGTCGACGTTGACCTCAACGGTGCAGAAGAGGGGGCGGAGCATCTCGGTGGTGTCGCCGGTGGCTTCGGCCAGGGCGACGGCGGCTT
>CAKZKQ010000047.1 GCA_937123825.1 uncultured Pseudomonadota bacterium | reverse complement strand
ATCGGGCAAAAAAGGTTTGGCCTGCGCCATACCCCCCGCGAACGGCTTTGAAGACGCCGTGGCCAGCGGCCACCTGCTCAAGCTCGCTGTCCAGCGCGTCTTGAAAGCCTTCCAGGCCGACGGCCAGAAGGTCCAATCCTTGACGAGGGACCGCGCCGCGGCGCAGGGCTGCCAGTATCTCCAGGCGGCGTTGTGGGCTGACGTTCATAGGGGCTTTCCAAGCTGGAACTGACGCTTTAGCAACGCGCGGTCGAGTTTCAGGGTTTGTTCGGCGCGGTTGTAGGACAGCACCGGGTAGCCTTCGACGTTGAGGAGTTGGCGCAGCGTGGAGAGCAAACGCTCAACGCGGTGTTCTGCGCGCGTCAATGCACGGGCGATGGTGCCCAGGTGGGCGGTGTCCCGATTGGCTGCGAGCGTGGCGAGCACACGGCGGATGTCGTCATTGGATACCATGGCTCGGGTCATGCGCTGTTGGGCTGCGAACGATTTGGAGTCCAGCAGCGCTTCAATCCAATCATCGCCCTTGAGCTTTGGCGTGGGGGCTTTGGTGGGGATCAGCGACAGCTGTGTGTTTGCGGCAAGGGGCTGGAAGAGTTGGTTTGGGTCTGCATCCTCCGACGATGCAGATGTGAGTTGCAAATCGGGCGCCTCTTCCTGGCGAAGACGCCACCAATCCGGCGCCGATGTGACCAGTCTAGTGAAGGCTTTTGTGCTCAAATCTTTATTTGATGGGGCCAACACCACCAACGGCGTGACCAACTCCTGGAGGCTCACGCCCCCATGATAGCCCAATTTTCGACCTGTGTAGCGCAGCCGCTCATCCCACGCGGCGGCGATCTCAGGCGATTTGGTCAGTGCTTTGATCGCGTGTCCGGTGAAACGTGTTTCGCCCTCAACCAAACCGTCAGCGATGTCGCTGCGCCAGCGTGCGTTTGGGGCGCTGACGTGCGGCGGGGTGGCACTTTGGTCTTCCCTGACATGGCCATGATCTCCAACCAGAACCACCAACCGATCGCCGCGCACGATGTCCAGCAATGAGCGCAAGGGGGTGATGGTGTCCACTTGCCAGGTGAAGTTGACTTGTTCTGCCCCGCTGAGTTGATCGTCGATGGCGTTGATCACCACCGCCACTGCTTTCATGGTGGGGTCTTGCAACGCATGCCACACTTTGGGGCCAACGCTGACGCCGCCTTCATGCAGGTCTTTTTTGTGGAAGAGGCGCGCTTGTCCGTGCGGGCCCAGCGCTGCCTTCAGCGACGTGTTTTGGGCGAAGCCGCGGTGTTCTACCGATTGCCCCCCTGGTTCAAGAGCCCCTGTCAACAGCGCTGCCCGAGCGCATTGCGTGACGCTGGGGACTGTGGAGAGCATGGGGACCATTTTGCCTTGGCGCGTGGGCACCCAGGGTTCCCAGGATGACAACGCTTCGTCGCGCAGCAGAGATCGGGCCGTGGACCAACTCAAACCATCCAAAACCACCATCAACACGTTGTGCTGTTTGAGCAGCGGGGAGACGACCTCATGCAGTGTCTGTTGGATGGGGATGACCTCGGTGCCCACGCTGCCTTTGGCCAACGTTTCGGACAGCGCGGTGGCGAAGGTTTTTTGCTGGCTCCGCCTTTGTTTGGCGGCCCGCTCCAGAATTTGGCGCGTGATCGACTGCAACACAGGTGGCAGGTCTGCACCCAGCAAGGTCTCCCGCAACACATCCTCAAAGCTGCCCGTTTCGACATACCAACGCGACCAGGCGCCCACCACGGTGGATGCCGATGCTTTGTTGTCTTGCTGCGGTCCTGTATCGGCGTGGCTCAAGCGGTAAGCCAGGCGCGACAGCGCACGCAGCCTTTGGAGCAGGGCAGACCGCGCTGTGCCTTCTTCGTGGGCTTCGATGCTCGCCAGCGCCTCAAGGAGCGCGTCGCCATCATCGCCAGGGTCGAGTTGTTTGGCCAACGTCTCCAATCGAGCGTTCCAACCCGCTGGGCTGATGTCGCTCCATTGTGCGATGGCTGCCAGGCCAAGGTCTTTGAGATAGGCGTCGAGTTGGGGCAGGACACCGTGCACGGCGTTTGGCGCTTCGCTTTGGCAACGGGACCATGCGCGGCGCGCGGCTGTCGCGTAGGTGTCGGCGTGTGCCATGCCTTCAAGGTCCAGCGCCTCGCTTGTGTAACGCAAGTGCACGCTGAGGTTGGCGACCTGCTGGGACAGCTCGGTGTCTTGCTTGTCTTTGGCGCGTTGACGTGCGGCCCTTTGGGCGTCCAAAACCAAGCCGATGCGCAGCGCAAACGGACCGGGGGCTTGTTCGGTTTTTATCGCCGAGCGCGCCACGGCAAGCCACAAGCCCGCCGCGGGGCCAAGGCGACGCGCCAACATCGCTGAAAAGGCTGTCAAGAGCGTCTGATCACCATCGAGCAGATGCCGTACGCCCGAAGGGTGGATGCAGGACCAAACCATCAAGTT
>CAKZKQ010000046.1 GCA_937123825.1 uncultured Pseudomonadota bacterium | reverse complement strand
CGAAAGGCTTGCTTTGTGGCGAGCAATAACGGATGGCAGGGACCTCTGGACGAGCGAAGCTGTGGCAGCGCCACCGCAAGTGAGTTCCGTGGTTCCTGGCGCCGTTAGGGCCGCCACAAAGTGAGTCGGACGTCTGTATTTTGGTATGGAGAGGTTGTTGATGGGGGCCTGCCCCCAAACCCCCGCTGGGCCCGCGGGCCCAGACCCGCGGTTTTTCGCACAACATGCCTTGTTGGCGGCCTCAAGGTGAATTATACCCATGGGCCTGTGTCCAACGGCGGACGCCGCGACGCTCGCCAGCACGAACAAGAGGTAAACCATGGACACCAACACACACACTCCCGACGCGCAGAGCCAGACCATCGGCCAGCGCGGCGTCATCGCCATGAGCGGTGGGGTGGACTCCTCTGTGGCCGCTGCACTCCTGCGCGAGCAGGGCTACGACGCCGTGGCCGTCTCCATGCGCCTCTACGAGGCACCGCCGCGCAGCGACCGCTCCTGCTGCTCGCCCGACGATCTCTTTGACGCCCGCAGCGTCGCCGCCATGCTGGACATCCCCTTCTACGTGGCCAACTACGTCGAAGCCTTCCAGCAGACCGTCATCGACTACTTTGTCGAAGAGTACCGCCGTGGGCGCACCCCAAACCCCTGCGTGGCCTGCAACAACCACCTGAAGTTTGATGTCCTGCTGGGACGCACCCGCGCGCTCGGCGGCGCATGGCTGGCCACCGGCCACTATGCCCGGATCGAGTACGATGGCGAGCGCCACAAGCTGCTCAAGGGCGTCGATCCGACCAAGGACCAGAGCTACTTCCTGTGCGGTTTGCCCCGCGACCTGCTGGGACGCATCCGCTTTCCGCTGGGGGCCATGACCAAGGACGAAGTCCGCGATCACGCCGAGCGCCTGGGCCTGCCTACCGCGCAAAAGGCCGAGAGCCAGGAAATCTGCTTTGTCACCGGCAAGAGCTACAAGGACTTTGTGCGCCAGCGCCTGGACGGTCAGGAGGTTCGCCCCGGCAACCTGGTCATGGACGACGGGACCATTTTGGGTCAGCACGACGGCGTGCACCGCTTCACCATCGGCCAGCGCAAGGGCCTGGGCGTGGCCTGGAGCGAGCCGCTCTTTGTCCAGCGCATCGACGTGGAGAGCGGCGACGTGATCGTCACCACCCGCAAGGGCCTCGACGCCCACTCTTTTGTGGCCGAGCGCTGCAACTGGCTGCGCTGGGACGTGCCCCCCGAGAGCTTTGAAGCCGAGGTCAAGATCCGTTACCGCTCGCGCCCGGTGAAGTGCCGGGTCACCAGCCGCCGGGACGGCCGCCAGGTGCAGGTCGAGTTTGAACAACCCCAGCGCGCCGTCGCACCGGGCCAGTACGCCGTCTTCTACGACGGCGACGAGGTCCTTGGCGGCGCCACCATCGAAGCGGCGCTCTTCTGAAACGGCCCCGGGCGCGCTCAAAACGAGCGCGTCAGGCCCCAAAGCGCCCACACACCACCGCCATGATGCCCCAGACGCCCTCACAAGAAGAACTGGACGCCCTCCAGCAACGCATCGGCCACCAGTTCCAGGACATCGATCACCTGCTGCGGGCGCTGACCCATCCCAGCTACGCCAACGAGTCGCCCGGCGCCGTGGACAACCAGCGCATGGAGTTTTTGGGGGACTCGGTGCTGAACCTGGCCATCTCCACAGAACTCTTTCGGCGCTTCTCCAAGCAATCAGAAGGCCGCCTCAGCCGCCTGCGCAGCGCCCTGGTGCGCGAAACAACCCTGGCCGAGCGTGCCGGCGCCTGGGAGCTGGGCTCATGCCTGCGCCTGGGCCGCGGCGAGCGCCTCAGTGGGGGCCAATTCAAGGATTCGGTCCTGGCCGACGCGTACGAGGCCGTTTTGGCGGCCATCTACATGGACAGCGACTTTGAAACGGCCAGCGCCGTCATCGTGGCGGCCTTTGAAAAAGATCTGGCCGAACTCGAAGCCGGCACCCACAGCCAGGACTACAAGACTCGCCTTCAAGAGCAGGTCCAGTCCGCCGGCGACGTTCGCCCCCGCTACGCCATCATCCACACCGAAGGGCCGCCCCACGCGCGCAAATTCACCGCCCAGGTCAAGCTTGGGGATGAGGTCATTGGGCAAGGCGAGGGAATGAGCAAGAAGGCGGCGCAACAGGCGGCGGCGCGGGTGGCGTTGGAGAACCTTCAGCGTCCGGCGCGCAAAGAGGATTGACGTCGGGGCGGTTGTGGACATATCTAAGGTACGGCGCGGCGCCGGATGTGATGATGTGCCGCGCGCTTTAACATCCCCCCAGGTGTGGGTGTCTGCTTAGATGCAGCCCTGGTTCAAAGCCCAACGCTGCGGTGGATGCGGCTCTGTAAAAGGGGTCCCCTGTTGCCTTTTGGTCTTGGGTTTCCCGAACTGCTCGTGATCCTGGCGATCATCCTTATCTTCTTTGGTGCTGGCAAGCTGCCCGAGTTGGGCCGCACCCTTGGCAGCGGCATCCGCAACTTCCAAAAGTCGGTCCGCGGCGAAGACGAGGAAGAGAACGCCAACAAAGAACTGCCCCCCTCCTCCTCCAAGTCGCTGCCGACCAACAAAGAAGAGGCCTGAGGCCGCCCCCAGCCTCGCCCTGCGCTCCCCCACGCGCCCTGGTGCGCCCCTTCTTGCCCAATCCTGACCCAGCGCCCATCCCCAGCGATATGACTTTTTAACGGTCCTCTCCGATGAGGATCGCTCTGATCTGCCGCCGCTTGACGGTCCCCGTCTGGAAGTGACGCAGAGCCTTGTGCGCATACGGGCTGGCAATGGCCACCGCGCAGCGCCGAGGCATCAGGTCGATCCGTCCGACGGCGTCGGAGGGCAGCCCAGCGTCTTTGACGAGCGCGCCCAGGACATCCCCCTTGCGCAGCTTGCTCTGGCGGCCAGCCATGAGGATCAGGGTGCGGTTGGGCGGGGTGAGGAAGTCCAGGGACCCTGTGAACCTCGGCGCAGTGCCTCTGTCCACCTCCTGACCAAGAAAAGCCTCGATCCTGGTCAAACGGCCACGCTCTCTGGGCTCGACAAGGCTGATCGCAATCCCCTCCTCGCCCGCGCGACCCGTCCTGCCAATGCGGTGCAGGTGACTCTCGGGGTCTCGGGACAGTTCGGTGACGACCACCATGGGCAAAGCAGGGATGTCGATGCCGCGCGCGGCCACGTTGGTGGCCACCAGCGCGCTGAGGCTCCCGTTGGCAAACTGGATGAGCAACTCGTCCCGGTCGCGTTGCTCCATCAACCCATGGAGGGCCCTGGCCACAGCGCCGCGACTGTTGAGGTGCTCGGCGACCTTCTCGCAGTCCGCCCGCGTCTCGCTAAAGAGCAGCGCCGTGCTCGGTCGATGCTTGGCCAGGACATCGCCCAGCACGTCCAGACGCTGGCCCTTTCCGCACTCGAAGACGAGCTGTCGCAGGCGCTCGGGCTCAACCTGCGCGGCGACCTCCACCCGCTGCGCCCGGCGCTGCACCTCCTGGCTGAGTGCCTCCACCGAGTCCGAGAAGGTCGCAGAGAAGAGCAATGTCTGACGCTTCGAAGCGCAGCGCGCCACAATCTCAAGGACCTGCTCAGAAAAGCCCATGTCCAACATCCGGTCGGCCTCATCCACGACCATGATCTGCACGCCTGTCCGCAGCAGCTTACCGCGTTCGCAATGGTCCAGCAGACGGCCCGGCGTGGCGATCAGAACGTCTACGCCGCGGTCGATCAGGGCCTCTTGCTCTTTGAAGCTGACGCCGCCGATCAGAAGGGCCTT
>CAKZKQ010000045.1 GCA_937123825.1 uncultured Pseudomonadota bacterium | reverse complement strand
GGATCTTGTGGCGCACGCCCACAAAGATCGCGTAACCGCTCAGCGCCGCCCCGATCAAAATCCCCGGACCAATGCCCGACAGGAACAAGTCGCCCACGTCCAACTCGCCTTGGGCGCCAAGCTCATACCCGCAAGGGGCCTTGAACTGGGTCGGGTCCACGATCGAGTAAACGATCATGGGCACCGAGGGCGGAATCAGGATGCCCAGCGAGCCCGCCGAGGTCACCAGACCGTTGGCAAACTTGTCCGGGTAGCGCTCCTGAAGCAGCGCCGGGTACATGATGGAGCCAATGGCGATGACCGTCACCGGGCTGGAGCCTGAAATGGCCGCAAAGAAGATGCACGCCGACACCGCCGCGACCGCCAAACCGCCCGGCACCCATCCAAAGAGCGCCTTGGCAAAGTTGATGAGCCGCTTGGCGATGTCGCCCTCGGTCATCAGCGAGCCCGCCACAATAAAGAACGGGATGGCCAGCAGGACCGGGTTGTCAAAGAGTTGCCGCGTGGCTTCGAGGACCGGTGAGTCGAGGTCGACGAAGTCGGGCGAGTGGGAGGAGTTGAAGTACATCAGGCAGTAGACGGCCACTGCGCCGATGAGGACGTAGAGGGGCTGACCCAGGAGGATCGCCGCCACAAGGATGAGGATAAGCCCTATGACTGTCATGCTCATGCCGTCACCTCCTGGCCTTCGGCGGCCTGCTCGGCGTCAGGTTTGGGCGCCTCTTCGGGCGGCGGCGGGCTGATGATGGCCAGCACCGCGCGACCAAGGAAGCGCGCCGCGATCAGCAACAGCGCCACCGGGATGGCGGCGATGAGGAGCCAATCGGGGATCTCGCCGGGCGAGGTGATCGCGTAGAAGCGGCCCGTCTCGGGGGCAAAGATGTAGCGGTAGCCCAGGAAGCAGAGCACGCCGGTGAAGGCCGCCGCCGTGCCGTAGCTGGCGGCGTTGAAGTAGGGCAAGAGGTGGGGCGGGCAGAACTTGCGCATGACGTCCATGCGGATGTGCATCGCCTCACGGGTGGCCATGGAGGCGCCCAGGAAGCCGGTCCACATCAGCAAGAAGAGCGCGTAGTCGTCGGCCCAGGAGTACCCCGAGGGGGTCTTGGAGGCGACCAGGATCATGACCCCGGTGGCCACGGCGGTGAAGATCATCTCGCGGCGCTGGCACTGACTCCAGAACCAGACGACCGAGCCGGTACCGATGAGCGCGGTGATGATCATGTAGAAGACCCAGGAGCGCTCCAGCCCAAGCCAGACGGTCAGTACTGCCAGTATGCCGGAGCCCGCCATGGCCAATCCGAAGGCCAACAGGCGCGTGGGCATGGGTCTTGAGACCCCGTCGGGGTTTCTGCCGACCCAGGTGTTGCTCACCGCGGCCCAGATGAGGGCGCCGATGAAGGCGATCAAGACCAGCAGGCCTATGGGGAAGGAGGCGCCTTCCTGGCCTTCGGACCAGTTTCGCAACGCCAGACGTTGGGAGTTGACGTTTTCATAGAGGATGTAGACCGCCTCGATGAGCGACATGACGACCATCGCCAGGACGACGATGAGCCGTTCGACGCTGTAGACGGCGTAATCCACCCAGGCCAGGCCCCAGCCCAGATCGCCCAGCGGACCTGTGTAGTCCTGGCGAGTTCCGGGGGGCTTGACCTCGATGCCTGCGCTGATTCCAGCCATGGGGGAGACTCGGGGTTAAGGGGAGTGTTGGGTGATGCCTCGGCCCAGCGGGACGAGGGACGGAAAATGGCGCTGGTCCGGTCTGATCCAGCGCCGCACATTGAAGAAAGGCCACAGCGGGACAACAGCGTGCCCAGTGCGGCCTTTGGATACTGCGCCAAGGGGCAAAGCCTCTTAAGGACAGCGTCTCGCTTGCGATGGTCTGAGTTCACGCGGGTGAATCATACCAAGATGGAGACGAAAGGCTTGGTTTGTGGCGAGCAATAACGGATGGCAGGGACCTCGGGATGAGCGAAGCTGTAGCGCAGCTACCGCAAGTGAGTCACGTGGTTCCTGGCGCCGTTAGGGCCGTCACAAAGTAAGTCGGACGTCTGCAACTTGGTATCAGACCAGGGTCGCGGGGATCACTTGGCGTTCTTCTCAATGATGGAGAGCATCTTCTTCATGCGCTTGCCAGCTTTGCCAAGGCCACCGGCTTTTTTGCGGAACATGTCGTAGACGCCTTTGGTCTTGGCGGCCATGGCGTCACGCTCGGCCCCAGAGATCTCGTAGATGGTGATGCCCTTCTTTTTGAGGGTGCCCATGAGCTGCTTGCCCAGCGCGCGGATGGCTTTGCGGCCTTTTTTGGTTTCTTTGATGCGGGTGTCTTTGTCCAGGATGATCTCCTGGATGTCTTTGGGCAGGCCGTCGAACCATTTTTTGCTGAAGACCACGATGCCGGGCTGGTAGATGTGGTTGCTGACCACCCAGACGTTGACGTGCTTGTACCAGCTGGCGGCGAAGGCAAAGAGGGGGGTGTTGTCAAAGCCCTGGACCTGCTTGTTGGAGAGGCTGGTGAGGACTTCGGGGGTGGGCACGCGCACGGGGTTGCCACCGAGCGCCTTGTAGGTCTCTTCGTGGATCCAGTTGTCCTGGGAGCGCATCTTGAGGGAGCCCAGGGCGCCGGGCAGCTCGGGCTTCTTGCTGGGGTCGGCGACCTTCATGGCGAAGTTGCGGAAGCCGTTCTCGCTGAAGATGTAGAGCTGCAGGCCGTAATCTTCGGCCAGGAATTTCTCGATGGAGCTGAAGAGGACGTTGTCGAGGACCTTGTCGGCAGCCGCGTAGTCTTTAAAAAGGAAGGGCAGCTCAAGGACGCCCATCTCGGGCACCTCGGAGATCATCGCGCCGGTGGAGACGCCAATGGCCTGAAGCTCGCCCTTGCGGCACTTGCGCACCATGGCCTCTTCGTTGCCGCGGCCCAGGATGACCTTGACCTTGAGGCGACCGCCGGACTTCTCTTCCCAGACCTTCTTGAGGCGGCCGACCTGCGCGGCCCAGGGCGTGCCTTCCGGCGCGACGCTCTGAAGGGTCATGGTGTATTCTTGAGCCACGGCGGTGGTGGCCATCATCGGCAGGATGACCGCCAGCGAGACCAGCATCATCAGCAGGCGGCTGCGCGAGAGGGTTTTGAGGTTGTTCATGGTCTGAAATGCTCCTGCGTGGTTGAGCGCGCGTCCAATCAACAAGGGCCGCGCCCACATCATGGTTTCATCAATCAAGGCTTCAGCGCGCACCGACGGACTCTGGGCTTTGTCGGCGCGCGACGTAAACTCGGTGCGTTGCGCCGCCTAACCAGGGCGGCGCATGGGATGAGACGGACTGTGGCGCTTTGTATGCAAACGCAGGCCGGACAAAAATGCGGGCCTGCGGCTGCCACGCGGCGCACCACTCAGAAGTAGGAGTCCATCTTGTCGAGCATCCGGCGTGCTTTGCGCTGCTCGAACTCGTTTTCGGGCTTGTACTCGGGCTTCTTGTCGAGGTCGTAGGCCAGCACCTGCTCCAGGAGCTGCTTGAAGGCGGCCTTGTCCTCGGACTTGACCGCGTGCAGCTCGGCCATCAGGACCGGCGTGGAGAGCCAGTCAGCGTCGGCGGCCATGGCCTGCTCAAAGTAGGACTTGCTCTTGTCCAGGTCACCGCCAGCAAAGCCGGGCAGCTTGGCGTAGTAAGCCCCGAAGTAGCGCGGAGGAGCCCCGTGGAAGTAGAGCGGCGACTCCTTCTCCACAAAGTCCATCACGGCTTTGATGTTGTCCTTGTGCTCAAGGATGGTCCCGAAGCCCTCAAGCAGGGCCCACTTGCCCATGTTGGTGGCATACCAGTAGAGGCTCGGCACGGCGCCCTTGTCGAGCTTGTTGACGGCCTCGATGTCGCCGTCGGCCATCTTCTTGGCGATGTCGGGGTTGTAGACCGCCAACGACTTCTCCGCAGCCGTGACGCCCTTCTCAAAGGTCATCTTCATCTGCTCGTTGATGGCGTCTTCGCTCCCCTCACCCATGCGAATGTGGGCGTCGGCCAGGAAGTACTGGGCGCGGGCGATTTTGGCGTAGGTCTCGGCCAGCGCCAGGCGGCGCTCGTCGGCCGAGATGTTGTCGCTGGAGATCTTGACCGCGGCCTCCCAGGCCGAGATCGCCTGCTCCAGCTTGGCGCGCTCGATGCGGCCTTCCCACAGCGCGTCGGCGTCGGCCAACGCCTTCTGGAAGTCGCCCTGGGTCGAACCCTTGACGAGCGTGTCGGCGTTGGTCAGCGAAGAGTCACGGCTGGTCGCGCAGGCGGACACGGACAGCGCCGCCCCCACCAACACAACCTTGATCAGCGTTCTGCGCAAAGTCATTCTTCAACCCCCTTGATCCACGTTGAAAACCTGACATTGAAGGAGCAGTCAGGGCAACCTGAGAGATGAGCCCCTTCATTGTTGAGATGCGTCAATGGCCTGGCCTGGGCAAAAATCCCGGTCCTGGCAGGCATCGCCTGCGCATGGCACACGGCATGTGCCGAGTGCGTCAACAGCGGGGAGGTCCTGTGAACGTCCCCAAGCATGATTTTTGTCACAAGCCCGGTCTGAGTACAATTAAGACAGATACTGTCAATACCCTAGTGGAGGGCATCGCGTCAAGGCGCAATGCGGACCAAACGCGTCCACAAAGACCCACCCCGAACAAGATAACGATGCATCACAAGACAAGAGCCGCAGGTCCAGGAGGCGCGCCTCCTGGCGGGGGTTTGGGGGTAGAACCCCCACAAGGGCCTCACACAAAGCCCAAACGCCCACCCAAAGCGTAGGGCTGGGGGCGCGCAGCCCCCACCAACGGGCTCAGCCCGACCCTGGCAGGCGGCAGGCGCCGACGATCTGGTCGCCGCCCTCGAGCGCCACCAGTGACTGACCGCGCGCTGAGCGATCCAGGAGCGGGATGGCGCTGGCTGCCAAGCGGGCCACGTTGCCCTGCGCGGTCCAAACCAAGAGATCGTCGTCCGGCCCATCGACGGCCACCAAAGACGCCAAACGATCCGACCCACCCGGACGCATCAAGATCATGCCCTGCCCGGCCCGGCCCTGAATGCGGAACTGCGACAGCGGCACGCGCTTGCCCTGACCGCCTGCGCTCAGCACCACGATCTGCTCTTCGCCACTGACCGGCAACGCCCCGATGACCTCGTCACCGTCGTCGCCCAGGGTCATCGACTTGACCCCCTGGGCCCGCAGACCCATGGTCCGAATGTCCTTGGTCTTAAAGTGGATGCCGTTGCCCTGGGCGTTGGCGCAGAAGATGGCGCCGTGCTCCGGGCGCTGGGCAAAAGCCCCGCACACCCGGTCTTCGGGGGCCAACAAAAAGGCCACGGTGCCGTCACGATCCTGCATCCGACCAAAATCCCTGGACGCGCTGCCCTTGATCCGCCCCTGGGTGGTGGCGTGCACGAAGCGGTCGGCGCCCAGCAGCCAAAGCCTGGGCATCACGGCCACTACATGCTCATCACTGGCCATGCCGGTGACGTCGGCCACCGTGCGCGTGGTCGGGGCGCTGGCGTGCGGGATCACCCTGGCGTCGAGCGGGTAGAGCAAGCCCCGGTCCGAGATCACCACCAGGACATCCTCGTTGGGGTTGGCCACCGCCATGGTCAAGGTCGCGGGCTGATCGCCGAGCAACAGCGGCTGCGGCTTGATCACCCCCGAACGAAAGGTCTCCAGGCTGTCGCCGTTGATGACGCAGCACCGACGCTGATCAGTAAAGAGCACCACCGGCCCATCCCACCCTTCGGCGGCGGTGCGCTGATGGTCTTCCTCGACCGTGACGGCGCGCTTGGTCAGCTTGCGCCGCCGCGACCCCTGGCAGGCCTGCACCAGCGTCGCCACCAGCGCTTCCTCCCACGACCCAAAGAGCATCCGCGCCCGCTTAAAAGCCTTCGGATCCGCCTCAATGAGCCCCTCGCTGCTCAGATCGCCGTCGGCCTCCTGAACAAGCTCGATCAACCGCGCCACCAGCGCTTCCTTCTCCTCACGCTCCTGACTCAAAGGCCACTCCTCCGCAAGCAAAGCCCACCGACAAAGCCGCAGCGCCCCCCTTCATCAAGAGCCGCCCAACTTGCCCCAAGGCCATCCACAAACAATGCACACTGACGTCCACCAAGCAGTATTCAGCCCTCAAACCACCTGGTCAAGCGCCCACCAAACCCCACCCGCAATGCTCCCTACATGTTTCAGCCAAAGCCCACCGACAAACGCTTGCCTGCCCCCTAAAGAAGCTTATTATCTTCCAAAATCAAAAGATTGGAGTCACAACCCCATGCCATTCACATTCAATCTCCAACATACGATGTTTTGGACCACAGTGTTCGTCTTAGGATGTACCCCCCAAGACACCACAACCGCCACGTTTGCAGAAGGAGAATCGCGCTACCCCATCCGCACCATCTCGTATCTTGATGCTGACCAGATCAGCCAAGATGAAACCCAAGACGACGGTCTCGCTCCCCCAGTGCCTGCTGAAACAACAATGTGCAGGCTGCTGGCGAATACATCGCTCGCCATCATCGAGCTGCGCAGCGAACCCGAACTCCTGGACTACTGCGAGCATGGGTTTTCCCAGAATGGGGCGCGGTACGAGGCCGAGGTCATTGCGGTTGTTTCAGGTAAAGAACTGCCCACCAAAATTGACCTAACCAGCTTTCACAGGTTCGAAGACTGGCGCAAAGGCGACACTGCAACTGGGCGTTTCTTTCTGCTGTCTATCAGACATTTTGATGGAGCTTACTTTGGGGCCAATCGGTTCGAAGCCGTGCTCAATCAGGAAGGATTGGTGGGGGCCAATGCCATACGGGATGTTCCAAACACTTTCTCTGAACTCGTTCAAAAAAGCCGCCAGCTCAAACG
This sequence comes from uncultured Pseudomonadota bacterium, assembly GCA_937123825.1. Lineage (GTDB taxonomy): Bacteria > Myxococcota_A > Bradymonadia > Bradymonadales > CAKZKQ01. Next base: position 7,323 of record CAKZKQ010000045.1, on the reverse strand, counting down.
AGAATGGAGAATGTATTGCTCCCATCTGCCACCAAACACAGACAGCGACTTTGAACGTGCGTTTTTCAACCCCGAATACTGCAACGGGCCAGCGCCAAACAACCGGCCCCCATCAGAGGCTGAGTTGTGCGCGTCAGAAAACCCACCTCCATGCTGCTTTGATGACACCCTGGGTGGCTGCATGACTGAAGAGTAACTTGTCCTTGAGGCAGCGCAGCGTCCCATGCTGGGCTTTGCTGCAGGCATGCAATCAATGCAGGCCTTTGCCTCGGGTGCAGAACCTGTGTCAGATCATGGGGAAGGTGATCCCAACCCCAAGCCGCGTCTGACACACAGGTCCTGACCCCCATGACACGCCGCCTCCAAACCCTGCTCTGGGCCGCTCTGGCCGCTTTTTTTGTTGTTTCTTGTGGTGAAGACGCCCAAAACGGCGCCGATCTGCAGACCATGGCCGTCGAAGCCCACCTGGAGCCGTGCACACTGGACGGGTTGGGGATGTGTGTGCTGGGCACCATTGGCGGCCAGCAACACACTTTGGTGGCCGTGGAGGGCTTTGATTTTGTCTGGGGACGCCGGGCGACGCTGGAAGTGGAGCGCGCCGCAGACGGCGAAGACGGACAAGAGCGCTACATTTTGGTGCGGGTGGTGTCCGACGAGGCCGTGCCACTGGGCGAAGAGTTTACGATTGAACTCAACCGCCTCTTTCTGGGCAACCCCAGTCAGGGCGGCGCGTCGGGCTCATTGCTCGGAGAGCGAGACTTTACCTGCCGCACCCAGGAGATCTGCGATCAACTGGCGGACGCGGCCTCCGAGCCCGCCCAGAGCTTCAACATCCAGATGCGCTTCTCCCATCCCCCAGAGCCCACCACCCCGCTGCTGCTGACAGCGGCCGGGTTGGTCGAAGAGTAGGCAAAGGAAGAGAAAGGCTTCAGCCTCGGTGGGTTTCCACGACGGCGGCTTCGGCAGGGATGACCTCTGGCTGGGGAGCGGCCTCGACGGGTTCGGCGGCCAGCTCTGCCAGGAAGGGATCGTGGATGGCGACGGTGTTGGCGGTGCCGATGCGGCGCTCGAAGGCCAGCAGCTCGGCGTCGGGATCGCCGTCGAGTTCTCCGGCGATGGACTCCAACTCGTCCTGCTCGTAGCGCTCGTCCCAGCGGGCGGCCTCGGCGGCCACGTGGTGCTGGACCTGCTCGGACTCAAGGAGGCGATCGGCGCGGACCTTTTCGGGGTCTTCAAAGACGCGGGTGCCAAAGATCCGGTCGGTCAGCAGGCGGCCATCGCCAAAGAGCAACAACCCCACGTCGATGAAGAAGGGCAAGACGGCCATCCAGAGCAGGAAGCGCACGGCGTTGCGGGCCATGACCAGACCGTGAGAAGCGTCGGTGCCATCGCGTGCCAGCAAGCGCTGGCCCATCGCGGCGCGCCCCAAAGAGCGACCTGAGCCGATGATGTTGCCCTTGAAGCTCATGTAGGCAAAGAGGAGCGCGAAGCCCAGGCCCATAAAGGGGATCAGGGCGGCAAAGACCGGCAGGAGCAGGCCGTCGAGGACAAAACCTGTGATGCGTTTAAAGCGCCTGGCCTGGATCAAATCCGGGTCCGGCCGGTGCGCGTTGTGGTTGATGTTCAACGTCAGGGCCTTGCCGGTGCTCTTGATGGCGTCTCCGGCAATGGTCTTGGCGGTGGTTCTGCTCATAGAACGTGGGTCCCCAGGCACCTCCAGACCGCGCAGTCCGCAGGCACCTTTGATAAAAGCACGGCCTGGGGCGCTGCGACGGGCCTGGAGCGCGGTCTTAAGACACTGTCCGGGCGCACATGCGCGCGTGGCCGAGGTTTGTGTGGTTCGAGGCCAGATCAGGCGTGCAGTGCCTGGACCGGGCAATTCAATCTTACGCACGCCAACCTCTGTCGCAATACACAACGGGCAACAAAATCCACAGAGACCGCCAGCGTGGGGGTAAAAATCGCAGGCCACAGCCCAAACAATGCGCATTGGAAGGCCCCCGCGCCTTGACTCTCTGACCGATCATTTGTTAGTGGCTTGCCCGACCGTCGCCCGATGTCACTCAAGGGGGCATCGATCGCCCAGAAGAGAGCCGCCGCACTTGCTCCAGGACCGTTCGCAGGTGCACCAGTGCTCTTTGAGGGCCGCCATCGACCGCCGACGCGCCGGTGGTGCATCACGCACATCTTTCAAGGATCATCAATCCATGAACATTCACGAGTATCAGGCCAAGGAGATCTTCCGCGCCAACGGGGTCAAAGTGCCCCGCGGGATCGCCGCCTTCTCGGTTGACGAGGCGGTCAAAGCCGCCGAAGAACTCGGTGGACCCATCTGGGTGGTCAAGGCTCAGATCCACGCTGGCGGCCGCGGCAAGGCCGGAGGCGTGAAGCTGGCCCGCAGCATCGAAGACGTCCGCGCCTTCGCCGAGGGCCTGCTGGGCACCACCCTGGTGACCCACCAGACCGGCCCCGAAGGCAAGGTCGTCAACCGCCTCTACATCGAAGAAGGCGTCGACATCGCCAAGGAATTCTACCTGGGTGTGGTCATCGACCGCGCCACCGATCGGGTGACCTTCATGGCCTCGACCGAGGGTGGTGTGGAGATCGAGACGGTCGCCGAGGAGACCCCCGAGAAGATCCTCAAGGCCGCCATCGACCCCGCCGTCGGCCTGACCGCCTACCAGACCCGCGAGCTGGGCTTTGGCCTTGGCCTGAGCGGCAAGCAGGTGCGTGAGTTCGGTCGCTTCGCCTCGGGCCTCTACGACGTCTTCACCAAGACGGACTGCTCCCTGGCCGAGATCAACCCGCTGGTGCTCACCGGCGACGGTGGGATCATCGCCCTGGACGCCAAGCTCAACTTTGACGACAACGCCCTCTACCGCAACAAGGACATCTTGGAGTACCGGGACCTGTCGGAAGAGGACGCCCAGGAGATCGAGGCCAAGAAGTACGACCTGTCGTACATCAACCTCGACGGCAACATCGGCTGCATGGTCAACGGCGCCGGCCTGGCGATGGCCACCATGGACATCATCAAGCACTACGGCGGCGAGCCGGCCAACTTCCTCGACGTTGGCGGCGGCGCCAACGAAGAGAAGGTCGCCGCGGCCTTCCGCATCATCACCGCCGACGAGAACGTCAAAGGCATCTTCGTCAACATCTTTGGCGGGATCATGAAGTGCGACGTCATCGCCACCGGTGTCATCGAGGCGGTCAAGCAGGTCGGCCTCCAAGTGCCCCTGGTGGTGCGCCTTGAGGGCACCAACGTCGAAAAGGGCAAGCAGCTCCTGAACGACTCCGGTCTGGACGTCATCAGCGCTGATTCGATGGCCGATGGGGCCAAAAAGATCCTCAACGCCATCACGGCCTGAACCACGCTCTGGAGGAGACAAGATGAGCATTCTCATCGATAAGAACACCAAGGTCATCTGCCAGGGCATCACCGGCTCGGTCGGCGCCTTCCACACCAGCCAGATGATCGCTTACGGCACCCAGATGGTCGGCGGCGTGACCCCCGGCAAGGGCGGCCAGGAAATCCACGGCGTGCCGGTCTTCAACACCGTCGCGCAGGCCGTCGAGGCCACCGGCGCCACCGCTTCGGTCGTCTACGTCCCGCCGCCCTTCGCGGCCGACGCGATCATGGAAGCGGCCGACGCGGGCGTGGAGCTGATCATCGCCATCACCGAGGGCATCCCGGTCCTGGACATGGTCCGCGCCAAGCGCTTCCTCGAAGGCAAGAACTCTCGCCTCATCGGCCCCAACTGCCCCGGCGTCATCACCCCCGGCCAGTGCAAGATCGGCATCATGCCCGGTCACATCCACAAGCCCGGCAACGTCGGCGTCGTCAGCCGCTCCGGCACCCTGACCTACGAGGCTGTCGGTCAGCTCTCGGCGCTGGGCTTTGGCCAGTCCACCTGCGTGGGCATCGGCGGTGACCCCGTCAACGGCACCAACTTCATCGACGTCCTGGAGCTCTTCAACCAGGACGAGGACACCCACGCGGTGATCATGATCGGTGAGATCGGCGGCAGCGCCGAGGAAGAGGCCGCGGCCTGGATCAAGGAAAACATGACCAAGCCCGTGGCGGGCTTCATCGCCGGTGTGACGGCGCCTCCCGGAAAACGCATGGGCCACGCCGGCGCCATCATCTCCGGCGGCAAAGGCACCGCCAGCGACAAAATGGCCGCCATGGAAGCCGCCGGCATCCTGGTGTCCCCCAGCCCCGCCGAAATGGCCACCACCCTGGTCAAGGCCGCCGAGGCCAAGGGCGTGACCCTGCGCTGAAAGAGGCTCCCAAGACCCGCGCCTGCCGCCTCAAAACGGCGCGCGCGGGCCCACACCGAGCACAAAACACCCGTTTAAAGTCCATTCGGGGTCACACAGACCCCGCTACACACGAAAAGGAGGCCCACCATGGCCATCGAACGCACTCTGTCCATCATCAAGCCTGACGGCGTCAAGAAGAACGTCATCGGCGCCATCATCACCAAGTTCGAAGAAGCCGGTCTGACCCCCGTGGCCGTCCGCATGACCACCCTCTCCCAGGCCGAAGCCGGTGGTTTCTACGCCGTCCACAGCGCTCGCCCCTTCTTCGGCGAGCTGGTCGAGTTCATGACCAGCGGCCCCGTGGTCCTGATGGTCCTCGAAGGCGAAAGCGCCATCACCCGCAACCGTGAGATCATGGGCGCCACCGACCCCGCCGAGGCCGCCGAAGGCACCATCCGTGCCCTCTTCGCCGAGAGCAAGGGTGTCAACACCGTGCACGGCTCGGACGCCCCCGAGACGGCCGCCGCCGAGATCGCCTACTTCTTCCGCGGCATCGACATCTTCCCCAAGGCCGGTGAAGCCATCACCGCCAACCCTTCCTGAGCATGACCTTGACCGCTGCGCCTGTGGCGGTCATCCTTGCTCCGAAAGGCAACGCCCGCGCCCGAGACCATCAGCGCGGGCATTTGTATGTAAGACCTGGAGGAATCCCACCATGAGCGCCGAACCCACCAAGCACGCAGGAGTCGCCCCGCCCCACTTTGATGGCGTGGAACTGGCCCCAGAGAAAACCCAACTCAAAGACATGACTCGCCAGCAGCTTGGCGAGTTCTTCAAAGAGATGGGCGAGAAGTCCTTTCGGGCCAATCAGGTCTTCAACTGGATTTACGTCCGGCATGTGTCGTCGTTTGACCAGATGACCAACCTGCCCAAGGCCCTGCGCGCCAAACTGGCCGAGACCTGCAGCCTGCACCGGATCGTCCCCCACGAGATGTACCCATCGGCCGACGGCACCCACAAGGTGACCTTCAAGTGCCACGACGGGGCCATCATGGAGGCGGTCTGGATCCCCAACGAGGATCGCAACACGCTGTGCGTCTCAAGTCAGGTCGGCTGCGCCATGGCGTGCTCCTTCTGTCTGACGGCCAAGATGGGCCTCAAGTGCAACCTCTCCATCGGCGAGATCACCGACCAGGTCATTCACGCCCGGCGGATCTTCCCCGAAGAGCAGTGGGGGCGGCTGAGCAACATCGTGATGATGGGCATGGGCGAGCCGCTGCACAACTACGACAACGTGGTGGAGGCGATGCGGCTGATGACGGACGATAAGGGCCTGGGGCTGAGCAACCGCAAGGTGACGGTCTCGACCAGCGGCCTGGTGCCGGCCATCAAGAAGCTCGGTGAGGACATCAACGTTAACCTGGCCATCAGCCTCAACGCGACGACCGACGACTTGCGCGACGTGTTGATGCCGGTCAACAAGCGTTGGAACCTGGACACGCTGCTCCAGGCGCTGCGCGAGTATCCCTTGCGCCAGCGTCGGCGGATCACCTTTGAGTACGTCTTGCTGGAGGGTCTCAACGACACCATGGACGACGCCAAGCGCATGGTCAAAATGCTGCGCGGCATCCCCTGCAAGATCAACCTCATCCCCTGGAACCCGCACCCCGGCACGGACTACAAGCGTCCGTCTGGCAACCGGATTCGGCGCTTCCAGCAATACTTGCTGGACAACAATTACAACGCCCTGGTCCGCGAGACCCGGGGCATCGAGGCCATGGCAGCCTGCGGCCAGCTTGGAAAGCCTGGGGACAAGCTCCCCAAACGCTTCCAGAAGCTGGGCCACCAGCCCGCCCAGGCCTGAGGCCATTCCCCTTTTATCGAAGTCTCATTTGTGAACTTCATATAAACCAGACCGTAGAACCCCCACCAAGGCAGGTGTGCCATGAGTTTGCTGGTTGTTGGCAGTGTTGCGTTTGACTCCATCAAAACCCCCTTCGGGGAAGTTGAGGAGGCCCTGGGTGGCTCGGCCACCTATTTTTCGACCTCGGCGAGCTACTTTACCGACGTCCAGCTTGTGGCTGTGATCGGTGAAGACTTCCCCGAAAAGGAGCTCAACGAGCTGCGCGGTCGCGGCGTCGACCTCCAAGGGCTCGTGCGCACCCCTGGCCGGACTTTCCGTTGGAAGGGCGAGTACGGCATGGACCTGAACGACGCCAAGACGCTCGACACGCAGTTGAACGTCTTTGAGCACTTCGACCCCGTGCTGCCCGAAGAGTACTGCAACGCCGAGTACGTCTTTCTGGGCAACATCCACCCCGCGCTCCAGCTCAAGGTCCTTGAGCAGATCAAGGCCCCCAAGTTCATCGGCGCCGACACCATGAACTTCTGGATCAACGGCTGGCCCGACGACCTGCGCAAGGTCCTGGCCAAGATCGACATGCTCTTTGTCAACGACGCCGAAGCCCGCGCCCTGGCCGACGAGCCCAACATCGTCAAGGCCGCCGAGAAGATCAAAGCCATGGGCCCCAAGCGCGTCATGATCAAGCGCGGCGAGTACGGCGCTCTGCTCTTTGACGACGGCGAGACCTTCTTCGCACCAGCATACCCCCTCGAAGCGGTCTTCGACCCCACCGGCGCCGGCGACAGCTTCGGCGGCGGCTTCATGGGCTTCGTCGCCCGCAACGGCAACCTCGACCGCAACACCCTCTGCCAGGCCACCGTCGTCGGCAGCGTCATGGCCAGCTACTGCGTCGAGCGCTTCAGCCTGGAGCGCCTGCGCCAACTCGGCCCCAACCTCATCGAAAAACGCTACCAACAATTCGCTGAGCTCACGCGTTTCGACCCGCTTGCGCCGCTCGATTGAGCGGCGAGCGCGTCGAAGCGAGTGAGCGGTTCGCGGCGCCGGCGCTGCGCTTGGCTTGCTTTCGGTTCGCTTGCTGCGCTGCGCTTTTGGTTCGGTCGCTCGCTTTGCTCGCTTCCTTGTGGTTCGTTCGCTGCGCTCACTTATGGCATTTGTGATGGGTGGGTTCTTGGCTTCGCCGGTACGAGTTGGGC
>CAKZKQ010000044.1 GCA_937123825.1 uncultured Pseudomonadota bacterium | reverse complement strand
CGGCGATTTTGGTGGCGACTTTGCCGGAGGGTTTGACGACACCAACAACGACTCCAACAACGACACCGGCAACAACGACCAGAACAACGACGGCTTTGGGTCCAACAACGACGGCCCCAACAACAACAGCCCCAACAACGAGCCCGAAGAGCCCTTCATCCCCGAGCCCGAAGAGGTCTTCAACTTCCTGGCCCCCCAGCCCAGCCGCAACTACGTCTTTGTGGCCAACAGCGACCTGGACACCGTGGCCAAGATCGACGCCGACACGCTGGAGATCACCAGCATCGAGGTCGGCGACAACCCCACCGTGGTGCGCACCTGGAAGGAGACCAACGTGGCGGTGGTCCTCAACGAGGGCAGCTCGGACGTCTCCATCATCCACGCCGACCCGCTGCGCGACGACGTGGTCACGCTGCCCATCCGCGAGGGCTTCAACCAGATCGTCATGGCCCCCGGTGGCCGCCACGCCCTGGCCTACCTCAACTACGCCGCCATCGAAGACGGCGAAGAGGAGATCGGGCGCTTTCAGGACGTCAACCTGATCCGGCTGGTCAACGGCGACGAGGCCGTCTTCAACGTCGCGGTGGGTTTCCGCGTGCTGGAGATCGAGTTTGACGATGACGGCGAGCGCGCCTTTGTGGTCACCGAGGACGGCATCAGCATCATCGACATGGAGAACGTCGATGATGACATCAACGCCCAGCCCGTGCCCGTCACCGACGACCCGCTCGAAGACGCCCTGGCGGTGGATCGCGAAGTGGAGATCACCGGCGACGGCCGCCTGGCGCTGGTCCGCTCCAGCGTCCTTGAAGGGCTCAACGTCATCTCCCTGGACGGCCAGGGCCAGTTGGTGCAGGTGACCCTCGACGGCATCCCCACCGACCTGGACATCTACCCCGACTCCACCAGCGCACTGGCGGTCGTCAAAAACGCCCGTCAGGTCGTCACCCTCGATCTGGCCGACGTCGTCGAAGACCCCGAAACCGTCAACGTCATCGACGTGCCCGAAGGCCCGCTGGGGCTGGCCGCCCTGGACGTCACCAGCGGCACCGCCCTGCTCTACTCCACCGCCACGGTCGAGCCCCGCATCACTCGCCTGGACATCAACACCGGCGATCAAACCACCTGGGACATCCGCAAAGGTCTGGCCGGTGTCCACCTCTCGCCCGATGCCAGCCGCGCCGTGCTCTTCCACGTCAAAGGCGACGCCCCGCGCACCGACAACGAGTCCGACGTCTTCATCGCCCAGTCCTGGGCCTACTCGGTGCTCGACACCCGCAGCGGCTTTGTCAAACTCCAGACCGCGCCGACCGAGCCGGGCGAGTTTGTCTTTACCGATGACAGCCAGACGATGTTTGTGATCCTCAACGACCCGGCCAACGGGGTCCGTCAGGTGGACCGGATCAACCTCCAGTCCTTCCGCGTCGACCCCATCGTCCTCGGCTCGCCGCCAGAACACATCGGCATCCTGCCCAGCAGCGACACCCCCAGGGTCTACGTCTCTCAGGAGCACCCCGTGGGCCGGATGACCTTCATCACCATTGAGGACGGCGACGCCAAAACGGTCACCGGATACGAACTCAACAGCCGCATCGATTAAAAAACGCCGGAAGCACTCTCTTCCAGACAGGAACGAGGCCGCGCCGTTTGCTGGCCCGCTGATGGAAGCGAGTGCGTCTGGAGCGATGTGGAAACAACCGATACCAAAGAAAACGGCATTGAATCACACAAGGATGATCCCCATGTCATACGCGACACACACGCAGCGCCCCCTCTGGCTGGCGATGGTGCTGACCCTGTCTGCTTTAACGCTCGGCCTGAGCGCCTGCCAGGGCCTGATTTGCCTGGCAGACCCGGAAGAAGAGCACCTGTGCGAACCGTCCCCCAATCTGGTCGGGCGCGGCTTTGAGTTGATTGGGCCGGTGAAGACTTCGGCGGGCGTGGCCTACCGGGTCCCGGCGGCCGACCGGATCACGCTGCTGCGGACCAATGGCGGCAACGCCACCGTCCAACACATCCCCACGCCCGACAACCCCTCGCTGATGCGGGTCACCCCCGATGGCAACACGCTCCTGGTGCTCAGCCCCACGGCGCAGCGCCTTGTGGCCATCAACGTGCAGGACAGCAGCCGCCAGGTCTTTGATCTGGGCAGCCCTTTTACCTCGCTGGAGTTGTCGCCCGACGGCCGCTTTGCGATCGCCTTTGCCGCCGGTGCGGGCGACGGCAGCGCCATCGTGCAGAACAACAACGAGATGGCCGTCATCGACCTGAGCGTCGAGCCCGGCGAACTCAACCCCCAACTGCTCGCGCTGCGCTCGCTGGGCTCGCGGCCCTACGCCATTGAGTTTGCCCCGCCGTTTACCGTCCAAGGCCAGGAGCGGCGCATGGCGCTGATCCTCTCGGACAACTACGTAACGCTGCTGGAGTTGGACGGCTTTGACCCGGAGAACCCCAACGCCAACGAAATCCTCATCCCCTTTGTCCAAGAAGGCGACGCGCGCCAACTGCGCACCGAGCGCGTGCTCTGGACCGACGACGATCCCGGCGAAGACGACGACTTCTTTGCCTTCCTGCTGGTGGCGGGCTCGGACGACATCATCAGCCTGAACCTCTTGCCGGGCGAAGCGTTTGACGAGTTGAACAACCGCCCCCGCATCAAGCCGAGCCTGAACCAGTTGACGGGGGGCCGCACGCCGGTGTCGATGGACCTCTTTGAGACCAGCGACGGGCGCAAAAAACTGCTCTCGCTCAACCGCACCTCGCGCGACCTGGCCGTCATCGACGTGGCCACCAGCGACACGACCATCATCCCGCTGGAGGCGCCGGTCGAGCAGGCGCTGGTCTTCCAGGCCATCAACCGCGACAACGACCGCCAGGAGCCCTTTGCGCTGCTCTACAGCGCCAACCAGGCTCTGCGCACCGTCCTCTTTGTCGAGCTTGAGACCGTGGAGGTTCGCCGCACGCGGGCCATCTCGCCGCTCAACCTCGACCGCAACATCGCCAGTCTGACCATGACCCCGGACCCCACCCGCGCGTTGGTGGTGCACGAGGGCCTGGGGGCGGTGTCGATCCTGAACCTGGAGCGCCGCTTTGTGACGCCACTGGATTTGACCTCGACGGTGTCGGACTTTGACTTCGATGGCGACGAGCGCTTGCTGACGATCCTCAACGGGCTGCCCTTTGTGGCCTTCATCGACCTGAGCAACGGCCACCCGACCTCGGTGGAGTTGGACATGGCCGCCCGGTCCATGGCCGTCATCCCCGAGACCAACACCATCGTGGTGGATCACGGCGAGGAGCTTGGCGGCGTGACGCTGCTGCCGCTGGCCGAGCCGACGCGCGAGAACGCCCGCATCTTGTGGGGATTTGGCGTGGACAACCTCTTTGACCTCAAAGACTGACAAAAGCCCTGGGAGACACACCATGAAGACCACATCACGGCGCCCCAGCGGCCCCAAAACACACCGAACGCCGTCCCAGATGACCAACCGCGCCCTGCTGATGGCCATCGCCGCCGTCATCGCGCTGGCCACCGTGGTCAGCACCGAGGCGCAGGCCGACACGCTCTCATTCCGCCTTGGCGGCTCAGACGCGGCCGTCACCGACGACAGCTACGACTTCCTCAGCGACGACCCCTTCCTCTCCATGGGCCAGCTTGGCGTGCACTATGCGCTGCTGGACAACCTGTGGGTGGGGATGGAGTACGCCTGGGGGGTGGAAAACCTCGACCCCTTGCAGGGCGTCAGCACCACACTGGACATCGACGGCCTCTACCTCAGCGCGCGCGGCCAATACGAGGTGCTCTCGTTCCTGACGCCCTACGCCGTGCTGGGCGGCGGCTTCAACAACATGGAGCTGGACGTCACGGTGGCCGGTCAAAGCCGCGCCCAGACGGCCACGACTTTTTTGGCCTACGGGCTGATCGGCACCGAGATCCACCTGCCCAAGAGCAGCCTGCGCAAGCTCTTCAAGATCTCCAAGCGTGGCTGGGCCAGGGATTTGACCATCGGTTTTGCGCTTGAGGCCGGTTACCAATGGTCCGGTCAGGCAGACTTCACCGAGCTGTCGCGCCCGTCTTCGGACGATGAGCCCGAGCAAGCCCCGCTGGAAGCCTCAGACCTGAACCTGGGCACGGTGGATCTGTCGGGCGTGGTGATGCGCTCGGCCTTCTTTGTGCGCTTTTGAGTCAGCGCCGGGCGTTCAAGGGGCAGATTTAAAGTCAAAGGGGTAGTTGACCACCACCACGCCGCCGCCTTTGGGCTCGGGGAAGACCCAACGGGATGCGGCCTGGGTCAAACACTGCTCCACGGGCGCCGAGCCCAGCGTCGAGGACTCCACCGACGTCGCCTGCACCTTCCCATCAGCCCCAATGGTGAACTTCAACATCACCCGCCCCGCCCCCAACGACGGGTTGTTGGCCAACTCCTTCTCGTAGCAAAACCGAACTTTGTCCGACTCGCCCTGAATGACCTCTTTGATGGTCGCCTTGTCCAGCGAGCCGGTGATCTGCACGTTGCTTTTGTCCGCCAGCGCTTTGGCGTCCTGACCCGACACCGCACCAATGAGCCCCTTCATGGCAGGGTCATTCAAATCGGGGCGGTTGGTGGGCATGCCGGGGCGCTTGATGGAGTTTCTCATCGCGTCCGCCATCGGGCAATCCTTCACCCCCTGCTCCGCAGCCACTTTGCCAAGCATCTCGCCCTTGACCCCTGCGGCGGCGTTCCCGATGGCCACAAAGAGGTCATCGCCCTCCTGGGTCTGGATGTTGTCCATCACGTATTTGGACAACGCCTGCTGGCGATCGGCTGCGCTGGCCTCCTGGACCTCAGGGGCATCGATGGCGTGACAAATCAGGCTCACGTCGTCCTTGAAGGTCGCCTGCGCACCAGGTTTTTGATCGCCGTTGGTCTCAGGGGCCGAGCTGCAGGCGCTCAAGAGGGCCACAACCAAACAAACAAGGCCCACAAGGGCTGCGCGGTATTGGGGATGGGACATGAATTCTCTCCTCGTCGTCTTCTGGAAAAGCGGGACGGACGCGTCAGCGCCAACTCAAACACCTTTGCAAAGCACATGCACGGGCGCGCGCGGTCCTCATTGGCGATCAAGACGTCCATGCACGGCAGATATTCACGCCCATCGACGCACTGCAAGATTGAACCAGCGCAACAGCAAAAGCGCATGTGCCCTCTCACCAAACACAAGCGCCATACCCTGGAGCACACAACCAGAAAAGCGCACGGGTGCTCCCATAAGCCGCCCCTCGGCGCTGGTTTACCAGAAAAAGCTGTAGGTGATGGTGGCGCCGCCAAGGACATAGAGGGTCACAGGCACAAAATCGACGCCTTCAAGCTGTCCATCTCGCGAGGAGCCCGGCAGCGTGTCGAGGGCCAGCCCGGCGGTGGCCAGCAGGATCCCAGAGCCCATCAGGACGTAGGGCACCAGATCGACCTCGACGGGCGGGGGCGGCGGCACATCTTGGGGCAGCAGGACCTCGACTTTGAAGACCTTGGACTGCTCTTTTTGGACAAAGAACTGGCGAGTGGCCATCAACTTCCCGTCCTGAAAAAACTCCAGCGTGTGGATCCCCTCCCGCAGCGTAAACACCCCTCTGGGGCACTGTCCGGCGGGCTCGCCGTCAATGGAGACGTCGATGCCTTCGGGCTCACACAACAACTCCAGGGTGCCGCGACAACGCTCATCCAGCGAGGCCATCGCCTCTTTGGCGGACTCCTGGATCTCTTCTGCGGGGGGCGACACCACAGCCGGGGCGGTCAAGGCGCGCTCGAGCGCTTGCTGGCTTTCCTGGCATTGGCCAAGGGCCAGGTGTGAGAGGCCCAGGTTGAGGTAGAGGATGTTCAGCTCGCGGGCTTCAAGGGCACGCGAAAAATGCTCGACGGCCTTGGCGTACTTGCCCTTGCTGTAAGCCACCGCCCCACGTTCGGCGTGGATGGACTCAGCCCAGCCGTTGCTGGACTCTTCCTGGGCGGCCAAAGGCGCGGCGTGCATCAACAAGAGGGTCAGGCTCAGACACCGGGCCACCGCCTTAAGGTGCCCAGGCTCGGTTGGGACAAGTTGGGCCTTGTGTGAGCGCCGACGCACAGCGGTTGGGGTCTTCAGAGCAGGGATGCCGAGGTTCATTGGGCCTTGAGGGCTCGGATGGGGCGAGGCTTGAGGCCAACGCGGATCTCAGCCGGGCTGTCGCGGGTGAGGCTGATCTTGGCGGGGCGACATTTGGGGTGGCGGATGACCGCGCTGACTTCCTTGGTGTCGTCGCCATCGAAGGTGTAGGTCATGGTCCGCTGCCGCTTGCCGTCAATGTAGAGTCGCGCGCCGCGCGGGAAGATCTTAAAGACCTTGGTGGCGGGCCCAGCCGTCGCCGCAGCGGCTTTGTCACCCTGGTCAGCGGAGGCCTCGGGAGCATCTTTGGGCGCGGCTGAGGCTTCGATTTGGCTTTCTGCGGCGCCCAGAGCGTCCATAACGTGCCCGTGGGCCTTGTGGGCCGTGGGCGCGATGTCCAGGACGGGCTCTGGCGCTCTGAGCGGGGGCGCCACGGGCACTCTGGTGTCGGTCTTTGACGCGACCGGCGCGGACGCCGTGGCCGAGAGGCTGGCGCTGGCGCCTTTGGGCGTTGGGGTGGGCGGCGCGGACAGCCAGATGATGGTCATCATGGCCGCAAAGAGCACCAACGCCACGCCCATGAGCGCAAAGGCGACCACTTCGGGCCAGCGCATGGTGTCGCGGTTGACCGCGGGGTGTTGTGGTGGCTGGGCGGCGCGCTCCGTGGCGCCGTATCCCCCCAGGGCCAGGCGCCCTGAGAGCAGCCTGGGAGGGCGAGCAGCGCGCTGATTGGCGGCTGGCGTCAGCGAGAGCTTGGGGGGGCTCCAGACGCTGTCGATGGCTCGGATGAAGGCGGTGGCGTCGCCGTAGCGGTCGCGGGCGTCAAAGGCCAACGCCCGGCTGATCACCGGCCAGAGGCGACCGTTCATCAGCCGCTTCATATGCCCTCGCCATTCCACATCCTCGCTCTCTTCAACAAGCTGAGGCAGCTGCTTAAGCAGCCCGCCCCGGTGGATCTGGACGCAGTCCATCACCTCGCCCTGGACGGGGTGGTGGCCCGTGAGCAGCTCGATGAGCAGCAAGCCCATCTGGTAGACATCCATGGCGGGCGTCACGCTGCGGTTGATGATGTACTCGGGCGGGAAGTAGCTGGGCGTGCCGACACAGAAGCCCTCTTCGGTGATCCGCTCGGTGCCGCCGCTGTGGGCCACGCCAAAGTCGATCAGCGTCAGCGACTCGTAGGCCATCCCGGGATCCTGGATCATGAAGTTGGCGGGCTTCAGATCCTTGTGGACGATCCCATTGCGGTGCAGGGCCGAGAGCGCCTCCAGCGCCCCACGAAAGAGCCGCAGCGCGCGGTCGGGCTCCATTGCACCGTGGACCTCGATCTCCTCCTCCATGTCGTGGCCGTCGATGTAGGCCATGACAATGCAGGGACGCTTGTCAGGGCCGATGGTCCCTGCGTCGTAGATGTCCACGGTGTTGCTGTGGGACGCCACGGCGGCCAGCGAAGCTTCGCGGGCAAAGCGCTTGAGCACGCGTTGGTCTTTGTTGTCATCAAGGTTCTTGAGAACTTTGACCACAACGGTGCGGTCAAAGCGCACATCACGGGCGCGATAAATGGCGGCCATGCCGCCCTCACCCAGGAGCGCTTCGATCGTATAGCGGCCGCTGAGGATGTGCTGTCCCACCCGGAGCGGATCTTTTGTGTAAACTTCTTCCTGGGCCATGCGTGCCTTAACCCACTTCTGACCTTGTCAACGCAACATGCCACCCAAAAGAGTAGCCCCTGGATCCCCTTCTGTCGAGAGCGCCACAAAAGATAACTGACACGTCACAGTGGGCCACGACGCCATTTGGGTCCATGCACACATAGACCTACAACCCCCGTTGAGCGCCCCCAACCCCGGCAACACGACGCGCGGCCATAAAATATGCCCACACATCACATTTTTCAGCGGGCTCAAAACAACCCAAAACGCAAACACCACCCATGACTTCAACGAAAGATATGCCAGCGGCCGCTGAAATTGTTACACTCATTAAACCTGGCGCACCGCAACGCGCTGCCAGGCAGACATGGTGTGGTCTGACACCCCCATCACCCAAACGTGTCCACCCACTTGCCGCAACACCGCAACCACAGCAGGCCCAACCCCCGATGCATCTCCACCCCAGCCCCCACGACACAGACCACCGCAGCCCAACGCTCGGTCGCCTCTGGTGGCTCTTCGCGCTGCTGGTCTTTGGCGTGTCAGGCTGCGCCATCATCGATGGACTCGACGGCCCCGACAACGAGCCCGAGTGCATCACCCCCAACCTCTGCGGCGGCTGCGAGGTCCTCACACAGTTCCCTGGCAGCCCATGCGGCATCTGCGATCTGGGCACATGGCAATGCACCGGCGACGTGCTGACCTGCGAAGACGACCCTGGTCAGGATGCCCTCAACGCTTGCGGGGGCTGTGAAGCATTGACAGGGGCCCCTGGCGACAGCTGCGGGCTGTGTGGCCAGGGCGCGTTGACCTGCGGCGAAGACCGCGAAAGCCTCACCTGCGTCGACAACGCCACAGTCAACGCCTGTGGCGGTTGCGAAACGCTCGACGAAACGCTCCTTGGCACCGCCTGTGGTCCTTGCCTGCTCGATCAGTTTGCCTGCCTGGGCAATGAAACCATCACCTGCAACGGAGAGACCGCCTGCCCCGATGGCAGCGCGCTTGTCCCTGCAGGCGAATTCTCCATGGGTTCCATCGCCGCAGAACCCGGCCACCGCACCGTCGAAGCCCCTCGCCACACCGTCCACATCACGCGCCCCATGGCTGTCTATGTCCACGAAGTCACCCAGGACCTCTGGGAAGACATCACAGCCAGCAACCCATCCACGTTTGCCAACTGCACCGAGCAATGCCCGGTCGAGAGCATCAACTGGTACCAGGCCATCGCCTTTCTCAACCGCCTCTCCGAAATCAACAACCTCGAACCCTGCTACTTCAACCCCGACGATCAAACCCCCTACGACGCCCTGGACGCCGAAAACAACCTCGAACCCCTGTGGCCCAAAGCCCAATCGTGTCAAGGCTGGCGCCTGCCCACCGAAGCCGAATGGGAATACCTGGCCCGCGCCAACACCATCGACAGCACCTGGGGCGGCATCATCACAGAAGAAGACTGTACGCCCCTGGACCCCACCCTCAACACACTTTCCTGGTACTGCGGCAACTCCACCGTGGCCTACGAAGGCTGCGTCGACCTGTCCAGCATCGACGGCCCAAACTGCGCAGGTCCCGTCGTCGTCGGCTCAGAAACCGCACCCAACCCCTTTGGCCTCTACGACGTCAACGGCAACGTCCAAGAATGGGTCTGGGACTGGTTTGACCCGCTCATCTACACCGAAGAAGACCGGCACGACCCCACCGGCCCCATGACCGGAACCAACCGAGTCCTGCGCGGCGGCTCATGGAAAACCACCCCCTTCCTCCACCGCAACGCATCGCGCGGCGGCAGCGACCCCACACTCAGCGACAACGACTTCGGCCTCCGCCCCGTACGCACCGTCGGCATCCTCCCCCCCACCGAAGAATAACCCACACAGGCAGCTCCGATGGGTCAATGGGCTTGATTTGAAGCAGGTGGCTTTGTCAGGTGGCCCAGGCCGTTCGAGTCAGGCGATTGTAGCGCTCGCTGGCGGGGTCACGTCGCTGGGTATTGGGCTTTGCTGTGAGAACGCGCTTGATTCACGCAGTGGGCTTTGATGAGTCACCCAATCGGTTAGGGTCGTGTCAAGCGATTATAGCGCTCACTGGCGGGGTCACGTCGCTGGGGCCCCTGCCCCAGCCACGGAG
>CAKZKQ010000043.1 GCA_937123825.1 uncultured Pseudomonadota bacterium | reverse complement strand
GGCAGTGCCTCACACAAAATCTCACTGCGGCTCGAAAAAATCACCACGGTCAGGCACAGGCTCTCGTGCAAGTTCTCCAACATCAACCGCAGCGCCTGACGCATCAGCGGGTATTTGTCGCTGGTGTTCATCGAACCACTGACGTCGAGCACCATCACCAGATGCCCGCCGCCGACATGAACTGGCGCGCCCGGCCTTGCCTTCAAGCGCAGGATGCCGCGCACCAGCGCGTCCTCTGCGCTGGGATAATGGGCGTGCTCCCACAAAACCGAGCCTTCAAACATCGCCACTGAAGGCAGCGCGACCGCAGGCTGCGCCTGTGCAACGCTGCGGCCACACTGCGGGCAAAACACAAAGCCCGACTGCAACGGCGTTCTATCATAGGGGCAATAACGCATGGGGAGTTCTCCTGAGTCAGCACCGTGGAGCACAACGCATCAGCGCGCGGGGATCCATCGGGTGGGTTGCGTGGTGACGCAGGGCATTAGGTTTGATGACAAAACCGGGGGGGTGTGCGACTGTGCAGGGTAAGACAAAAAGGGCGAAAACCACGGACTGTTGGGCAAAGCGGAGGACATGGCGACATGTTGCTGGAGTACGAACTTTTCAAACTGACCTTTTTCAAAACCCTCAAGGATCGCGGCGTCAGACAATCGCTGGCCCCATCGGACGACATCGTCGCCTGGGAGGGTTGGAACAGCGCCCTGTGTGCGTCGGTCTGGCTCAACCGCTACTTCAGCCAGTCCACCGCCACGGCGCTGCTGGACACCGCCAGACAACACGGCGTCATCAAGACCGTCCGCTCGGGTGACATCCTCACCAACGAGGGCGATGACGGATCAATGGCCATACTGCTCGACGGGGCCATCTCGGTGGCGGTCCAGGCCGAAGACGAGATGCTCACGGCCATGCGGCTGCGCTCGGGGTCCATCTTCTTCCTCGTCAGCCTCTTGAAGCACTTTGTCGCACGCCACAACCCCGGCGCGATGGACAATGAGCGTGCTGTCAGCAACATGCACGTCATCCGCGCGGTTCAGGACTCACGCTACGTGCTCATCCCATCCCACGCCATCGACGGCTTGATGGATGGGCTGGCAGACATGCGCAACTTCGTCGCCACCCAGGTCTTCCTCTCGACAGGCTATCTGGCGTCTCTGGGCACCGCGCTGCGCGACATGCACCGCACCCAGTTTCACCTCTTGCAGGCCTACGAGACCGTCGACAAGGACATGCCCCATGACAACATGGAGCGCCTGTGGCTGCCAAAAGAGCTTAGCCGCCCTGAAAGCTGGCTTAAGCTCATTCGAAACGCCCGCATCTCGCACGCACTGGAGTTTGAAGACATCAACCTGATGTGCCAGATCTCCGCACCTTACCAGTGCACCGCTGCCAACAAAGAGCGCTATCTCTCAGGCAGCGCGCCCACCAACAAAGTGGGCTTCATTCTCTCGGGCGTGGCCGACGTCTTTTTGCCCGCTGACAAAGACGATGCCGAGAGCTTTGTGACCCAACACGGCCCTGGCTCCATCTTTGGCTCCGAGCAAGTCGCGTTGCCGAGCGAGCGCGCCCACACAGGCCTGCGGCCCGACGCCAAAGACCCCTTTGACGTCTTCGAGGTCGAGCCTCCGCACAACCGCTTCAACGTCTACCTACACAGCGGGTCGCTCTTGTTGGAGCAAGACTGGCGAGCGCTGCGGTGGCTGCTCTATGAGAAAAAGCAGATCTGGGCGCGCGCCTGCGCCTATCTGGGCAACCGCTCTCGCACCAAGCTCGCCGAACGGCCCAAACTCTTTGTCTTCTACGGCCGCGCGCGCACAGGCCTGACCACGCTGGCCCACGGCGCTGCGGTGGCCACGGCGCTGGCCGAGTCTCAGGAGCTTGAGGCTGGTGAAGAAGGCATCGCGCCGGTTTGCCTGATTGACCAGCAGGCCCACACCGAAGCGCTCGAGCGCCTGCGCCACCAATCGATCCACCTTCGCTCAGACGGCGCCCGCTTTGATGAGGGCGAGCTGATGAAGGCGGATCTGCGCGACGGTGAGAGCGATGACTTCACCTACGAATCTCACACCATGCGCTTCTTCAACGGCGGGCTCATGGACATGGTGACCTGCCCGGACATCCACCGCACCGACGAGGTCGTGCGTTGGTTCATGGAGCAAAACCGCACCCGCTACATCATCGTCGCCGTGGACCACACCCGGCTGTTGGCCAAAAACAGCGACGGCGAGGCCACGCGCGCGATGGCCAGGCGCCTCAATTCGCTGCGTCCGACCGTGGTCTGGGTCACCGATGGGCCAGAGGATGTCTACGACTTCACCGAAGAGCATCCCCTGGCCATGATTCGGGCCGAGGTGCTCAAGACCAACTTCATCAAGACAGAGCGCAAACGCGTGCGCGAATTGATGATCGACGGCCTGCGTCCCGAAGACGCCGTCCGCCCCAGCGCCTCCTGCGACCATCCTCGCCATATCCTGCGCGTGCCCTGGGACAGCCCGGGCTTCAACAGCTTTGCGCACGGTGAGTTGGAGACCTTCTTCAAAGAACAATCGCCGCTGGCGCAGTGCTTTGAGCGTTTGGGCAGGATGATCCGCGGCCGGACCGTGGGCGTGGCGCTTGGCGGCGGCGGCGCGTGGGGCTTTTCGCACATTTCGCTCTTGCGCCAGTTGATCGACCAGGGCCTGCCCATCGACTACATCTCGGGGACTTCATTTGGATCGTTGGTCGCGGGGCTCTATGCCGCAGGTGGGCTGCCTGCGCTGGAAAAACTCCTGGAGTGGAGCGACCTGCCTGCGTCCATGGCCAATCAGCGCGACACCAACGAGCTGGTCAAAGTCCTCCAGAACATCATGTGCAGCCGCCTGACGCTGCGCGCCACGGTCTCGGTCTACGACAGCAGGCACCTGCGTTATCTGGTCGATGACATCCTCAGAGAGTTTCTGGGCAACGCCCACAAGGGCCACAAAGACGACAAGCGCACCCCCTTGTGGGTCCGCGCGGTGCGCAAAGCCGTCACGAGCTTCGCGCCCGACCATGTGTCAGACCACGACGTTCACCACGCCATCACCGAGCCCTTGCGCGACCTTTTGGTCGACCGTGAAGTGGGCGCCGTCCACAAGGCCGACCCGGTTGAGGGCACCATGGTCATGGCCGAAACGCTGACCCCCTTCCTCCCCGTCGGGACCGACATCAGCAGCTTGTACAAAGGCGAGCAGGTCTTTTATAGGGGGACGGTGGGGTTGGGGATGCAGGCGGCCTCTTGCTTGCCGCCGGTGTACCGCACGCTCCAGCTTGGCAACGTGCGCATGTGTGATGGGGCGTTTGTGGCCTTTGTGCCCACCAGCGCGACCTCCATGCAGGGCGCCGACTTTGTCATCAGCAGCAACGTCATCCCGACCGACAGCACGCTGCTGCGCCAACTCCAGTTCAGGGCCTCGGAAGAAAACAGGGAGACGCCCACCGACAACGCGCCCCGGAACCTCAAAGATCTCTGGGATGACTCCATCCAGCGTGTCATCGACGCTGTTCAGGGCTTTTATCTGATGGCCTGGAAGGCAGGACAGGACCAGGGACGCGTGCATGGCAATTATGTGGTGGACATGCAGCCGCAAAAATACGATGTGATGGAGTTCTGGCGAGGACGCGAGATCGTCAAGGACTACGAGAACTTGATTGACAAGCGGGGTCTGGCGCGCAACATCGTCGACCTGTGGCACAACCCCCAGGACTGGGGCAACGACGACGCCTGGTACGCGCGTCTGCTCTACACCAAAGAGGACAACAACGACCAGTGAGCGCACCCACAAACGTCCCCTGGAGCCAGCGCTTTGAGGCGCTGATGGCCAACGAAGATCGCCGCGCGCTGGCGGCGCTGGAGGTGGCGGCGGCGCTGGGTCAGGAGGTGGAGGCCGGTCTGTGGCGCGTCGCCTGCCAGCGGCTGCGCCTGAAACCTCCGGTCGAGTTGGTCCAGCGCATGTTGGAGCACAGCCTGGTGCGGCCCGCTGAGGGCGGCTGGGCGTTTGCCCAGACAGGACTGCGCCAGCATCTGCTCGACGGCGCTGGGCGCGCGGGGCGGCTGCAGGCCATCCACAAGCTCTGCGCCACCGCGCTGCGCCAGCAGCACCCACACCCCGACGCGGCCCAGGCCATGCGCATCGCTGGGCATGAGTTGGACGCCGACCGCCCTGCCGACGCGCTCGCGCCGTTGCTCTACGCTGCCGCCTGGCACCGCCAGCACGGCAACCTGGAGCGGGCCACCGAAGTCCTGGAGATTCGCCATCAGGCGCTCAAAACCCTCCAGACCCCGTCCAGCGACCCAGCCTGGGGCGACAACTGGCTTCAGGAGATCCTCATCCACTTTGAACGCGACCAACTGGATCAGGCCCACGACCTCATTGAGCGTTTTCTTTATGAGGCCCACCTGGAATCATGGGAGTCGCGCTCTGAGGGTTACTTTCAACAAGGCCGCCTGGCGGTCAAACGCGACCAACTCCCGCAAGCCCGCAAGGCCTTCAAGACCGCCATGCTCATGGCCACCTCTCGGGAACAGAACGCCATGATGGCGCGCATCCAAGATGCCATTGACGCCCTTCCCCCCGATACCAACGACTGATTTTGGTCCTTTTGGCCGCCCGCGCATGACGGCGGCCACACCCACACCCCCACACAACCCTTACTCCCCCTTTTCGGTGAGGCCGACGTGACGCAATCGACGCATCCAGACATCGTCCAGGAAGCCCTGGACGCCCTTGAAAACGCATTTGGTCCCGAGGTTCTGGAACTCTTTGGGCCCGATCCGCGCACCTGGGTTCAGGGTTGGAAAGCGCGCGCCGGACAGGAGGCCCCCGACGACCCGCTCTTCTGGCGCGCCAAGTGGCTCTGGACCCAGGCCAGCCACAACCCGCGCGAAGGCATGAGTACCATGCGCTTTAGCAGTTCCTGGAAACCCATCAAGTCCCCCGAAAAACCAGCGCTCGCGCTGGTCCTCTACGGCGTCCTCCACGCCGAAGCGCGCCTGCGCCACTGGTCACTATTTCACCACATGGTGACCTTCCATTACAGCCGGGAAAGGCTCCATAAATCCGGCCATTTGGTCTTTGAATGCCTGGAAGCGCTGGGCATAACGGACCGCGCGTTGTTGGAGATCCTCAGCCAGGCACCACCGACCTGGCATCAGTTTGACGGCGAACCACAACCACACCACGACCCCAACAACCCCATCAAGCCCTGGAGCCGCGCCGCGCAGGAGGTGGCGTTCAACCTGCTGGAAAAAGCCCACCAGCGCGGACAAACCGCCGAAGTGATGGACATGGCAAGGTGGTTCATCCACCGCTCACTCGAACAAAAGTGGCATGCTTGCTGGGACAAGCGCTTCACCCAAATCTTTGCGATCCTGCCGCCTCTGGAGCGCCAACAGCTCCTTGAAGACACCGGCAACACCGATTTGAACAACTGGCTGGAGGTCGGGACCCCCAAAGCCGCCGCTTGGCCGCTCTTTCATCACCGCACCAGCCCTGCGGGGCTGCTCAGCGGCACCTCGGAGTTCCTCAAAGCGCTGGCCAACGCGCGCGCCGTGGCCTCACCAGCGCTGACCCAGGTCATGGTCAAACACAGCGCAGCGCACCAACCCACCTGGCCAGCGCTGCGGGTCATGCGCTGCATCCCCGACCCCGCCTACCAGCCCATCTTGCTCGACGCCATCCCCAACCCCAAAGTCGACCTCGCCCATGAGGCCGCCCGCGCCCTGGCAAAGCTCGACGTCGAAGACGCCCTCGAGCCCCTGCTGCTCACCCTGACCACCGTGGCCAGCACCGGCAAAAAACGCTCGAAGCCCTCCGCCACGCTCCTGAGCGCGACAATGCTGACCCTCGCGCTGTGGTCGGCCCGCTGGCCGCAGCGCACCCAAGAGGCGCTCGACGCCCTGCCCAAAGACCTGCAACAACACAAGCACCTCAAGACGGTCACCGCGCTTGGCGCTCAGGAACCCCTTCTAAAACCATGGCTGCTTATGGAAGAAGAAAGCGCAGCGGCGCTGTGGAGGGGGTTGGAGCGCAGCCCACAGCTCAAAGACGGCTTGAACCATCTGGCCCAGCGCATGTGCCAGCACTCGCTGCCCAAGCCCCCAGACTCGCTCCAACACCTCGGCGCCAATCTGGCGCTGGCCATCGTGTCTCTTGACCGCCCCCTGCCGGAATTGCTCATCGAGCAAACAGGACAAACGCTGCATCAGGACGCTTTGCCCGCTGCCGCCGTGCATCGCCTGGGGCTGGCCGCCGTGGACAGCGCGCACACCCACTACAAAATGGTGTGCGAGCACCAGGCGGGCTCGGACGCCCTCCACCTGCGCATGCTCCAAGACAGCCGCAGCACCATCCGAGAGTTGGCCATTAAAGCCCTCTCAGAAAGGATCGACAACGTCTTTGACCCACTGGCACAGTTGCTCCAACACAAACGCAGCGCAGTGCGCGTCGCCGCAGCCCGCTGCCTGACCGCCAAACCAGACCACAAAACCGCCGCCGCGCTCCAAAGCGCCGTGCAGGCAGAGTCCAGCGCCAAAACTCGCCAGACCCTGCAAAACTGCCTGGCCATCGTCCACCAAAGCGACCATCCCCCAGAATCCCCCTTCTACTTGTGGGGACATGGACACTGTCGCCTCAACGATCTCCTCACAGAGATTCGCGCCATCAACCACAGCCCAGAAGCAAGCATCGCCCTTTGGACGCGCCTGTGCGAGGTGCTCGACCGCACCGCACGCATGGGACACCTGCTCGAAGCCCTCGACACCCTGCGGCCCGATGCTCGCTGGAAAGCCCATCTGAACAAGCTGCATCTGCCATGGGACTGGTCCCAAGATGAGCGTTTTGCGCCCCTGTGGCACCCCAACAGCCCCCTCCAACCCCCAGAGAGCCTGCGGAATCAGCCCGCAAACGCCGCCTCCTGGATCACCACCAGCGGCTTGATGGACGCAGACTGCCGCAAACGTTATTTCAAAGCCGTTTTGCCGCACGCAGAAGGCGCCGCACGAGCCCGCAAACTCAAAGAAGAAGACGCTGTGGAAGTCCTCAAAGCATGGCTGCCGCGCGCCTGGCAGTGGTGCCACGCCCACAACACCCCAATGGACGCGTTCTATCTGCGGGTCACCGCCGGGGCCGCCGGCAACAACGCCGCCAGCGCCACCGACCTGAGGGTCGCGCACGGCTTTCGAGTGAACGTTGAACGAGCCTCAGCGCTCTACAAACATGCGCACAAAGACAGGCACCTCATCAAATCCATCGACGTTCACCTGCCCAAAACACACCCGCTGCACCAATCCCCACCCCTGAAGCCCTTCATCCACAGAGGCTGTCTGAACCTCCTCAAAGTCCTCCAAAGCGCACAAACAACAGCCCCATAACGCCTCAAAAACGCCTACGCCTCATCCTTGGGCGGCATCATTCCACGGCCCAACACTGCCAAGGCCACCAACCCAGGGAAAATGGCCAGACACGCGACCATCTTCAACGGGTAGGTCGCCAAAAGCTCCCCTTGAGCCCGCAACGCCTCCTGGTTTTCGGGCGTCGCAAATGCCAACGCCTCTTCCATCTGAGATATCCCAATCCCATACCCTACAGCCCCCACCGCCAGCAGCCCCAGGACCATCAAGAAGACCACGCCGCCGCACCCCAGCACCAGACCGCGCGCCACGTGGCGCACAAAGCTGGCGATCAACACACCCACCCCCGCCAGCGCCCCCAGCGACGCCGCCACCCCGACCAGAAGCCCCAGATACATAAAGGGCCCGCCCATTCGAAACACATCCACCATCTCGTTCATCTGCCTCTGCACCCCTGTCAACGCCCACAACCTGGCCACCCAAGGCCACAGCAAGCTCCCATCAAAACATGCTGGGGCCTACCGCAGCCCCAACGTCCCTCACAGTCATTGACGTGCAGTGTGTTGGACAAACCCCACGGAACGCAACCTGTGCGCATCGGTGCTTTTGAGTCCGTCTGAAGATTGTTGTAAACAACCCTTGTGGGACGTGCGCGGGCAACGTCCTGTACCCATTTATGAGCGCTCATGATTCAATGATAAGACACATACTCCTCCCAATGGCCGTGGTTGCCCTGGCGTTGACAGGCTGCAGCTCCAAGAACACCAACACCCAGAGTCCAGCGCCGGGCAACAACGACGCTCCCGAAGCCGACGCCACCTCCGACGCCCAGGAGCCCGAGGACATCTCTGAGCCTGAGGACGCCGACCAGGACGACGCGGAGCAGCCCGACACCAGCGAAGACGCTCCAGAAGACGCCACTGACCCCGAGGAAGACGCTCAGGAACCCGACTCGGGCGAGCCGGACGCCGATGACGAGACGGACGCGCCGCCCAAAGAGTGCACCCAGATCGAGGTCAGCCCGGACTGGGCCATCGCGGGCCAGGACGACGTGTCGATTGCGTATCGAAGCGTCATCTCACCGATTCTAGACAACCAGTTTGGACTCCTGACCCTTCTTTTTGAACGCTACAACCCAGGGCCAGATGTGGGCACCTTTGAGTTGGGTACAGGTCAGGATGACAACTATGGCACCTGCGCCCACTGTGTGGTTTTGCCAGGTCCAGATCCGACACGGGCCTACTTTGCGGATCGAGGCACATTGGAATTGCGCGCGGACCCATACCGTCGGCGCCTTGAAGCCTCTTTGACCAATGTCCGCCTTGTTGAGGTCGAGGTCGATGGCTTTACGCGTGCATCCACCCCCATCCCCGACGGAAACTGCGTGGAGGTGCCCGACATTGAAATCAGCGCGCTCTTCCCGCGTCCAGGATGGAACTGCCCCCTGTCTCAGTACGATGACGGTGAGCTGTGCCACTGCGAGTGTGGGGCCATCGACCCGGACTGCAACCCCACCAGCGACTGCTTCCCGCTCGACCCCGACTGCCCTACACCCGAACCACTGCCCGTGGCTGAGTGCTCCGGCGAGCAGGTGTGCAACTTTGACCCGGAACTCGAAACGACGGCTTGCACAGAGACATGCGACTGGGCAGGACGAACCCCGTGCGCTCAAGGCACATGCATCTTTGACACTGGCTTTGACGCAGATTTGTGCATCGACAGCGACAACCGGCTCGACGAGGCCACCATCGGCCAACCCTGCCGCGTGAGCAACTTTCAAAAGTTCTGCAATGTCGACAATGGATTCGCGCTGGGGTACTGCGGCCCCAACGACGTCTGCCGCTCGGTCTGCGACGACGACGCCCAGTGCACTGAACCAGACCACACGTGCAGGCGCTTTGTGGGCCTCGAAGGGCTTGGCTATTGCGGCCCGGAGCCCGAAGACGGCTGACCTTCAGCGCGCTACCACCACATCACCCCAATGGACTCGCCAGCCTGAAGCAGGGCACTAAGGCACGTACTTCTTTTGTTCCTGGGCGTCTTTGTCTGACCTGGAACGCAGCGTGGAGATTGAAGGGCGCTGGCCTCGTTTGCCCGAGTGATACAAACCGGGCAGTTTGCTGCTGCCGGGCTTTCGGCGCAAATGCACCTCCATCCCCGGAGCATTTTCGGGCTTGACGACCACTTCGACCGGCAAATAGGAGCGCCTGTCGATCTTCAAGGTCCGGGAGTCGGCGTAGACAGACTCAAACGAGAGCGTCAAAGGCGTATGACCAATGTCTTCACCCCCTTCTGAGACCACAGCGCCGCTTGGCTGAGAGGTCAAAAAGAGTTTGACCACCCCTGGCTCCGCAGGCCCTTGAAAGATCGGCAGCTCAGCCTCGGCCTCTGGGGGCCTCGACGGCGGCGACAAGGCAGGATCGACCATTGAGCCGCCACCGGCGCTCTGAACGGCGAATGTGCTCTCGGCGCTCCCGGTTGAAGCAGCCACCTGTGGCCTCTTCTTCAAAGGGACTTTGGACTCAAAGGCCCT
>CAKZKQ010000042.1 GCA_937123825.1 uncultured Pseudomonadota bacterium | reverse complement strand
CGAGTTGCGCAACGCCGTTGAGCGCGCTGTGGCGCTGGCCACAGGCGAACTCATCGAGCCCATCGACCTGCCCCCGGAGGTCGCCCACGACAATGCCGCGCCAGGGGCCGTGTCCAACGCCAACGATGCCATTTTACCGCTGGCTCAGGTCGAGCGCGCCCACATCATGGCCGCGCTGGAGCGCTCGGGCGGCCACCGCGTGCAAGCCGCCGAGGCTCTCGGGATCGGCGTCGCCACCCTCTACCGCAAGCTCAAGCGCTACGGCCAATAGGTTCGGTCGGCGCTCTGCTCAGATGCGCCGATGTGCATTTGGTGCTGCGGCCCCCTCGTCTTATTCAGCATTTTGTGCATATTTAGGGGTCCCCCTGATTCTGTGGACGCTTGACTTTGCCGGTGATTTTTCTAAGACAGTGAAAACGCCGATTCCGTGTGATGCATTAAGATACGGGTGATGAACAAGTCTCACCAGGAAGACCCTCAAGAACCACTCGACTCGCTGACCGGCGCGTTGGACCGCCGTGCGTTGACGGCTCGCCTTGAGCAATTGCGTGCCGCCGAAGCGCCGTTTGCGATCGTGGCCATCGATCTGGACCACTTTAAGAGCGTCAATGATGCCTTTGGACACGTTCGCGGCGATGAGGTGCTGATCGAAGTGGCGCGCCGCTTGCGGGCGAGCATTCGAGGCAGAGATTCGTTGGTGCGCCTGGGGGGCGACGAGTTTGTGGCGCTCCTGGGCGGGGGACAGCGCGCCGTGGCTGAAAACGTGGCCCGGCGGATGCTGCGCGCCGTGGCGATCGAACCATTTGAAGGTTCACCTCCGTTGCGGTTGACGCTGAGCATGGGGCTGGCGTGTTGGCCCGACGACGCCGATGACCCCCAGGCCCTTTACGAGTTGGCCGACCAGCGCGCCTACGTCTCCAAGCGTCAGGGGCGCAACCGGCTGACGTGTGATGGCAGCGCGTCGCAGAGCGTCGATGAAGGGCTCGATGCGGCGTCCAGGTTGATCGAACGCGATGAGGCGATCGCGCGGGCCCAGCGTTTTTTGACCGAGTTGCGCTCCCGTGGTCGCGGGGCGATGGCGGTGCAGAGCGCCCCTGAGGTGGGCTTGAGCCGCTACATGAACGAGGTGGGGCGCCGCGCGCGGGCGCAGGGCTTTACCGTGGTGACGCTGCGGACCTCGACCGTGCTGCGCCAGCGCCACGGCGGGGCGTTGGCGACCATGACCATGGAAGGTGGCCTCTTGCCCGCCCCCGAGTTCTGGACGCTGGGGCGCTTTGAAGAGGAGTTGTCCCAAAACCATTCGGACGGTCTTCTGGTCCTGGTTGACGGTCTGGCTGGTCTGGATCGGGCCACATTGGAGGTGCTGCAACGATCGGTGGGTCACAGCAACCGGGTGGAGGGGGTCATTTACGCCACGGAAGCCTCTGCAGGTCCCAGGCGGCATCGGTTGCCGTTGCTTGGCCGCGTGCGCCTCTTGCCGCTTTCGGTGGTGGGGTGTCGGCTGTGGCTGCGCCACGCGCTCCAGTGGGAGGCGCCCGACGAGGTGGTGCGGTGGTTGTGGCAGCACAGCCAAGGACTGCCCGGCCGCATGAAGCGCTTGTTGGAGCGCTCCAGGCGCAGCGGGGCGTTGACCCAGCGCGCCGATGGTTGGCAGCTGTCTCTTGAGCGGTTGACCGAGGCCGATGCCGAAGAAGAAGCCCCCACGCCGGTCTTTCCGTCCCTCGACGATGGCTTTATCGGCCGCGCCAAAGAGCTTTACACCATCAAACAGGTGTTGGCGCGCCATCGCCTTGTGACGCTGGTTGGATCGGGTGGGATTGGCAAGACTCGCCTTGGCCTGCAAGCGGTGGCCGAGTTCAGTGAAGAGGGCTCGGGCGCTGAGGTTTGTCTGGTGGAGTTGGGCGAGGTCAGGGCGGCCAACTTGTTGCCACAGGCTGTGGGGCTGGCGTTGGGGTTGGAGCCGGGGCGCGCGGCGCAGATGTCGCTCGACGGGCTGCTGCGCCTGGTGCATGACCGCCGAATGCTTTTGCTGATGGACAACTTTGAGCACTTGCTGGACGCGGCGCCGCAGTTGAACACCATCTTGGAGCATGCCCCCGAGTTGACCATTTTGGTGACCTCCAGGCAGCCGTTGGGGTTGAACGCCGAGGTGGTGGTGCCCATTCAGGGGTTGTCGATTCCGCCCAGCGCCGACGCGGCCGATTTTGAGCATTACGGGGCGGTGGCGCTGCTGACCGAGCGCGCGCGCCGCGCAGGTGCGCCCATGGGCCGTTGGTCCAGTGCTCGCCGTGCGGTGTGGTCGCTGTGTCGGGAAGTGGGCGGGATGCCTTTGGCGCTCAACCTAGCGGCTGCGTGGGTGCCGCTGGCGCCGATCGAAGAGATCGCCGAGGCGGTCGGGCAGGATCTGGACCTCTTTTTGGAGCAGGCCCCGGGCCAGAGCGGCGGCGTGCGCAAGGTCATCGCCTATTTCTGGGCGATGCTCTCTGAGCACGAACAGCGCGCCGTGCGGGCGCTGGTGGTCTTTGAAGACCCCTTCACCGCCCAAGCCGCCAGAGAGGTGGCCCAGGCGTCCCCATTTTTGCTCCTTGGGCTGCTCGACCGCTCTTTTGTCCACCGTGACCGCCGCCAGCGCTTTGCCATCCACGGTCTTTTGAGGCGTTTTGCGCTGCGTCAACTCCAGGCCCACCCTGAGCAAGAGCGTCAGGCCCGAGAGCGCCACGCCGAGTTCTTTGGGCGCTTTGTCGCCACCTGGCGCCACGACGGCGCCGCGCCCGATGCCTTTGAGGACATCATGGCCGCCTGGCGCTGGCGCATCAATCACCCCAAACCGCAGTGGTTCAGCCGCGCTTGCGCGCCGACCGAGCAGGCCCTGGACTTTCGCGGGCGCCTGCATCTGCACTGTGAACTCTTCAGGGACGCCGCCCGAGCTGTTCTGTGCCGCTTTCCCGAAGAGATCGAGGTCTTGACCGAGCTTCGGATCGCCTATGCGCGCGCCCTCCACCGCGCAGGGCGCTGGGAAGAGGCGCTGCGCATCACCTCAAAGGCTCGCCATGCCCTTGAACCCCTGGGCATGACGCGCCTTTTGGGGGTTTGCGATGGTTTGCTGGGCACGTGCATGGAACACGCGGGAGATTGGGCGCAGGCCCAGGTTCACTACGGCCACGCGCTGGATGTTTTCAGGGCGTGTGAAGACGGTGAGGGGGTTCGAGCGACGCTGGTGCACCTGGGGCAGTTGGCCGAAGAGCGCGGGGATTTTGTGCGCGCCCGGCGTTATCTTGAGGAGGTGGTCGCGCTCAACCGCGCCAGCGAGGATTGGGTGTCTTTGGCCTCGGGGCTCAACAGCCTGGGCGTGTTGGAGATGCACAGCGGAGAGCTTGAGTGTGCCCGCGAACACCTCCATGAGTGCCTTGAGGTGAGCCGAAAGGTGGGCTTTGGCATCATGGAGGCCTACGCCACGACGACGCTGGCCGAAGTGGAGTTTGAAGCCCAGCGTTTGGAGGCCTGCACCACATTTTTGCAAGAGGCCGATACAATGGCGCAAGCGCTCAAAGAGCGGCTCTTGCACGCCCACATCAAGATCCTCCAAGCGCGTCTGTCGTTGGCCAAAGACCAGGTCGCCGAGGCTCACATGGCGCTTTTGGTGGCGCTGGAGTTGGCCGAGGGGCTGTCCAGCGTGCCGCTGATCCTCAGAGCGGGGGTGGGGCTGGCGCAGTTGTGGTCGGGGGCGGGCGCTCAAAAGACGGTGTTGGAGCTGCTAGACGGCATCATCGCCCACAACGCCACCGAGCACAGCACGCGGCTTTGGGCCGAGGCCTTGCTGGTGAAGATGCGCGGTGAGAGTTCGCCGCAGACCTCTCAGGAGATCGACGTGGGGGCGCTGGAGATGTTGATGGCGCTGGTCACCACTGACCCGTGATGCCCAGGAGCTGTGCGCCGGTGTTGGGGTCGGTCATGATGGTGCCGTAGAGTTCCTGGGTCAGATCCAGGCTCTGCCACCACAAGACGGCGTCAAAAACCAGCAAAAAGGCGCCTTGGAGAACCAACGCCTGTCCAAAACCGGTACTTGCTTTCGCTCCTTTTTTCGTTTTAAAAGGTGAAGGTCGGCCGCCTTATTATACTTAAGA
>CAKZKQ010000041.1 GCA_937123825.1 uncultured Pseudomonadota bacterium | reverse complement strand
AACCAGCCCCAGGGGGCGGCCCCGAGGGTGCCTCCGGCGGTGACCCGCGAGCAGCGCGACTGGCTCTCGGACATGGGTCCGGGCCGCCGGGGAGGGCGTCAGCCCGAGCCGGAACCCGTCCGCCCGCCGCGCAAGGACGATGATGAGGACGTGGGCGACGTGTCGGATCGCTTCAGCATGTTGGAGCTTGATTGATGAGCACAGGCGACGGATTTGGGCGCGAGCAGGCGCAAGCGGCGTGGCTGCGCGGTGTGGGCTATGCTCGCCAGGGTCAGTGGCAGCAGGCGGTCAGAGCGCTTCGCTCGGCGATCGAGGGCGAGCCGGGTCACGTGGCGGCGCACGTGGAGTTGGCGCGCTGTCTGGCTCAGATGGGCAGCGCCAATGAGGCGATGCGCTGGCTGGACGCGGCGCTGGATCTGGCCCGTCGCGACGACGCGATGAGGGTGCGGATCTTGCGTTTGCGGGGCCGGGTGGCGCTGCAGTGCGCCGACTATGGCAGCGCGGCGCAGTCTTTTGAGGGGGCGCTGGATATTACAGGAGAGGCCGGCGCGCCGATTTTGAACCAATTGGCCGAGGTGATGCTCAAGAGCGGGGATTATCAGCGCGGTTTTGAACTCTTTGTGCGTGCAGCCACAGGAGGACAGAAATGAGCGTCACCACCGGGGTGCGATGATTCATGGTCGGCGAGGGGGCCGACCGATGACAGACTTGCAAATGTGTTCGGGAGGGGTTAATAAGGGTGTGCTGTGGACCAAAGGTAACACCCTACTGTATCGAATCTTCGATGCCCCGAATTCGCTTCCGAACGTGAACGGAACCGACAAGGAACGTCAACGGATGCAGGAACATGAATGTCTGGGGGAGTACTCCCCTCTTCGGCGCTATGCGACATACAGCGCCGTGGCCGCCCTTGCCGTGGTCATGGCGTTGGGCTCAGCGGCCCTCCTGGGAGGAGGCGAGCAGAACACCGCTGACGCCCAGCCCAAGCCGCGCGTCTTCGATCATACCCGTCCTCAACATCAGATGGAGTGCGGTGCTTGCCACGTGCCCAGTCAGAAGAAGAAGGGGCGCGTGACGCAGTTCAACATCGAGGTGCGCGGCGGCCCCCGTGGTCAGCAGCACCAGCCCTGCGCCAACAGCGGTTGCCACGACAATCTCACCTTTGGGTCCCAGATCACCAAAGAGGGCGCCAACGTGTGCCTGTCGTGCCACTACCACAAGGCCAAGGTGGCGCGCACGGCGCCAGTGGCGCGCCGTCGTGGTGTGAGCAACTACGTTTTGGACAGCTTTGATCACGGCGATCACATCAAGCGCGCCGGTGGGGGTTGCGAGACCTGCCACGTGCCGTCCAAAGAGACGCGCCTTTACGATCGCACCCCTGTGCGCCGCGACATGACCATGCCGGGCCACACCGAGTGCGGGACCTGTCACGAGAAGCTCTCCCCGAGCGTGACCAACACCAACGATTGCCAGGGCTGCCACATGCAGATCAACATTGGCAACGTCAGCCCGGGGTCTTACGCCGACATGGACAACTATCGGGTGACGATGGCCTTCAAGCCCACGCGCAGCCGTGGCGGGGTCAAGGAGCCCATGAGCGCCTTCCACAAGGCCCACCAGAAAGTGTCGAAGATCAAAGCCAGCTGCGACAGCTGCCACAACAACGTCGCCACCAAGGTCGGCGGCGTGGTGCCGCTGCCCGGCAAGGACGCCTGCCGCGATTGTCACAACGACAAGCAGGCTTTTGGCATGACCAGCACCGACTGCACGCGTTGCCACGTGGTGCCTGAAGGAGGGTTCTGATGCGACAAGGACGCAAGACACTCGTCGGGTTGGTCTTTGGTGCTGCTGTGGGGTTGGGCTCGTTGCTGCTGCTCCAGTCGGTGGCGTTGACGGTGCCGGTCAAGCACGCCGGTTTCTCCCACGCGCAGCACTTTAGCAAAGGGCTCAGCCAGGATTGCGGCGCCTGTCACGGTGGTGACGGCAAGGGCGCCTTGATGCCGCCTGGTCAGAACCACGCGCCGTGCAACTCGTGCCACGCCGAGGAGTTCGCCAAGCCCAACAGCAAGCTGTGCCAGAGCTGCCACACGGACGCCAATCCCTGGGAGAAGGACAAGCCCATCAAGCCGTTGACCGGTGGTGTCAGCAGCTTTGTGGCGGGTTTCTCCCACAAAGATCACACCGATCGCATCCCCTCGCTCAAAGAGGGTGATTGCAGCTCCTGCCACCCGACCCAGGCTGGTCAGCCCGCCAAGGCGGCGCCCGCGCGGCGCATCAAGGACGGCGCCTACACCCCCGCAGCCCACGCTCAGTGCTCCAGTTGCCACAAGAACCTGGAGCCGAAGATGGACAACTGCGCCGGGTGTCACCGCGCGCCTGAAGGTGGCGGCGAGGCGGCCCAGAAAGGCGGCAACCCGATGATGTGGCGCGTGGGGGCCAAGTTCACCCACGACGAGCACGGAAAGCGGGGCATGAAGTGCGACAACTGTCACCAGGGGGTGATGGATGTGGCCGCAGGCAAGCCCGCGCCGCGCCCGACCAAGAAGGGGTGTGAGGGTTGCCACAACGGCGAAACCGCCTTTGGGGTGACGGGCCACGACTGCGCCCGTTGTCACGGTCCCAACTGAGAGTCCATCGGTTGGGGTGCTGGAGCGCGCCTGCGTTAGGAGCGGGGCGCGCGTGTGGATGAAGAGATAGGCACGATGGTGAAGCGACAGGTCGACAGTGGACATCTCCTCCAAAGGCGTTTGGCGCTGGCTCTGTGTGGGCTGGTGTTGGCGTCTGCGGCGGTCTTTGTGGTGGTCTCGCCGGTGCTCTCCCAGGAGGGGGCGCGCCAGGGCAAGGGTCAACCCGAACGATCGCAGGTCCGCGGCGTCTCTGAGGACGACGATGAAGACGAGGACGGGCCGCGCTTTGACCACAACATCGAGAAGCACAAGGGCACCAAGTGCGAGAGTTGTCACGTGGGCAACACCAAGGCCAAGCTGACCAACCCCCAGCACTCGGCCTGTGACGACTGCCACAGCGATGAGTTCTTTGCCAAAGGCGGCAGCAACAGCCGGTTCTGCCAAAGTTGCCACCTGGAGGAGGAGCCCGCGCCCTGGAAGAACATGGAGGACATCCGCTACGCGGACCTTCCCCACCTCAAGCGCAACTTCTACGTCGAGTTTTCGCACAAGAAGCACCTTGAGGCTGGCGCCAAGGCCAACATCGACTCCTGCAACACCTGCCACTTCAACAAAGACGACAACGGCGCGCTCAAGACCCGCAAGCCGTCTCATAAGAACTGTGGTACGGCGGACTGTCACGGCACCGAAAGCGAGTTGAAGCTGACGCTCAACAACTGCAGCGGTTGCCACATCAAGCAAAACAAGCGCTACAAAGAGCTCCCCAAGAAAGCCCGCAAGTACGCCCGCAACGGCTTGCACCGGGTGGGCGTGGTCGAGTTCCAGTATCCCAAGGGCAGCGGCAAGAAGAGCACCAAGAAGCGCTGGGGCAAGTTCGACCACCAGAAGCACATGAAGTGGGGCCAGGACATGGACAAGGACGTGGACTGCGGCACGTGCCACACTGGCGCGGCCACGGCCACCAAGCTTTCTGAGGTCCAGCTCTTTACAGGTGGCAATGTCATGTCCAAGATTTGTGGTCAATGTCACAACGGCAAGAAGGCCAAGGGTTACGGCAAGAAGGTCTTTGGGTACAACGCGGCCAACGCGTGTCAGAAGTGTCACCAGCCCGGTGTCAGCGCCAAGGCCAACTTCGAGGTCAATGAGCACATCCTGGGCTATTGAGGCTCAGGGTGGGCGGTGGGTCCGGGCGCTGCGCTTTTGTGGGCGCGGCGTACGGGCTTTGGTGGAAAAGAAGAGTGATGCAGCGCGGTGTGCTTTTGTGGCGCCCGCGCTGTGTGAATATGGAAGAACGCACGGCCTTTTGGGTCGAACACGCTCGCGCAGCGTGGTCCTGATATGAACCATCGGGTGAAGAACACGATGATCTGGCACAAGAACCGAATTCTCTCGAGCGCCTCGCACAGCGGCTGGTCCAGCCGGTGGCGTCTGTGTGCAACGCTGGGGTTGATGGCGCTGGTGGCGCTGGCCCTGACGGCGTGCAACAAGAACGGCCCCAAAGACAAGCCGCCCATCTCGGGGGGCAACTCCTTTGATGGCGTGGTGGTGGGCCCCGTGGGCAAGTTCTCTCATGAGAAGCACCTGGGGCTGCTCAAGGCCAAGGACCCCTGTCAGTCCTGCCACACGGTGGGGGACGATGACCTGGTCCAGCGGCCTGGCTCCAATCAGCACCAGCCCTGCTCCAACAGCGGATGTCACTACGAGAACTTCACGGCGCCGCCGGACGATTTTTGCTCCGTGTGCCACGCCGAGGTCAACCCGCTGGTCAAGGACGCCAGCGAGATGTTCGAGTATCCCCGGCCGGGGCGCGTCAGCGCGGTGCAGAACGTGGTGGCCTTTGACCACAAGAAGCACCTGAAGCTCAATCAGGACTGCTCGGCGTGTCACACCGTCGTGGCGGACCCCAGCGTCCCCTACGCCACGCTGCCTCGCCATAAAGAGTGCAAGTCCTGCCACAGCAAGAACAACAAGCTCCTGATGGAGAACTGCAAGGGTTGCCACAGCGCCCGCTCGGTGGCCGAGCCCAAGCGCTTTGTGACCAACGAGATCCGCTTCACCCACGGCAAGCACTTTGCCGACAACGCAGGTCAGATCTCCTGCAAGACCTGCCACGCCGACATCTTCAAGAGCAGCAACGCCAAGGACCGCGGGCTGCCCTCGATGAAGGTCTGTGAAAAGTGCCACAACGACAGCAGCCGGGTGCGCCGCAAGTTCCGCACGGACACGCGCGGCGAGTGCACCACCTGCCACGTGGGCGACGATTTTGATCCGACCAACGTGCCCGAGAACCACCGCGCGACCACCGCGCAGCTTGAGCCCGAGGTGGACCCCGAGGCGCTTGAGGCGCTGGGCCAGTCCCTGACCTGGGAGTCGCTCGTGGAGGGCTCTGTGGCTGTGGTCGCCGACATCAACGGGATGGTGGCCACCGAGCGCAACATGGTCAAGAGCAACAAGCGCCCCCAGAACCACACGACACTCTTCCGCAAAAACCACGCCGAGGCCGCCGCCAGCCCCAACCCGCAGTGCGACAGCCGCCACGCGGGCCTGTCCGGCTCCCCGCGCGACTCTTGCATGGATTGCCACTCGGTCTGGCGCCCCCGCAACCACACGCTGCGTTGGCGCGGTCTGGAGCACGGCCGCCAAGCCGCCCGCAACCCCGAGGCGTGCTCGACCTGTCACCAGAGCGAGTTCTGCACCGAGTGCCACAACATTCCGCCGCCGAGCCACAGCCCCCTGAACGTCTTCCGGTCGCGCCACGCGCGTCAGGCGCGCTTCAACACGCGCTCCTGCTTGACCTGCCACAGCTTTGAGACCACCTGCTCAGAGTGTCACATCCTGGACGTCATCCCGTTTGGCGACGACCAGTTCGGTCTGGAGGGACAATGATGTACAGCACCACGACCAAGCAGACGCAAGCCTGGCTGCGCCGGGCGATTCTGATGGGCGCGTGCAGCGGTGTGCTCCTTGGCAGCGCCGTCGCCATGGCCCAGGAAGAGGGGGCCGAGGTCAAAATCGACGACGACTTGCCCATCGATGATGGCCCCGTGGGCTTCACCGACGGCTTGATCCTCCACGTCGAGGGCGCCTTTCAGTTCTCCGCCACCGAAACCGTGGACTCCGGCGTTCTGGACGCCGACGGCAACGACGTGCCCCGCTTTTTGAGCGAGCAGGCCGTCTCCGACGACCTCCAGACCCAGACCGGCGTCTTTGTCGGCAACCTCCAGCTTGGCACCCGGGGGGTCGGCTACCGCCCCCTCAACACCTACGTCAACGCCAGCATGGGGGCCTACGCCGTGGGCGCCCCGGACCTCAACGAGGTCGGTGGCCTCTACATCCCCCTTGAAGACGAGGCCATCGACGGCAACGAGCAGCCCTACAGCTTCACCGCCCAGGGCGTCGCGGGCATCTTCCTGCACTCGGCCTACGCCGAACTGGACGGGTTCGCCACCAGCGGCGTGGCCAAGAACCTCTCCATGCGCGCCGGCCGCCAGTCCCACTGGGGCTTTGGCTCCACCACCTTTGACGGCATCACCTTCAACTACGACTCCGACGCCGACGCCGACACCCGCGTCAGCGTGGCCCTGCGCGCCGGTCAGCGCGCCCAGGTCTACGGCTTCACCCAGGAAGACCCCGGAATCTACGGCGGCGCCACGCTGGCGATCGACTTCGGTTCCGTCGGCCTCAAAGCCGAATACGCCCTCTTCACCCGCGACATCACCCTGACCGAGCGCGACATCGAGCGCTTCGCTGGTCAGGACGCGGAGCTGGCCGATGGCGTGGACACCTTCACCCTCAACCTGGCCGAGCTGCAGTTCTTCATCGACCCCACCGACGACATCTTCATCGGTCTGTCCGGTCGCCTGACCGACACGGCCTTCACCCAGGCCAACCTCGACCTGCGCTGGGCCTTCACCGAAGACGTCGGCCTCTGGGTCGACTTCACCCAGCGCATCGACACCGGCCTCCCCTACGACATGATCGCGGGCCGCGGCATCCTGGTCACCGACCAGCGCACCGGCTTCCGGCGCACCTCCAACTACGAGGCCATGCGCCTGAACTTCCCCGACCGCCAACCCTACAGTGACATCCAGGTCCAGGTCCCGCTGCGCGCGGCCAACGGCCTGCTCGACATCGTCCCCCGCGGCGGCGCCCACATCGTCCTGGGTGAAGACGAGGAGCTGAGCCCCTTCGACACCACCTACTTCAACTTCGGCCTGGGCTTTGCCCTCCACCAGCAAATCAGCAAAAAAGCCAAGCTTGAAGTCCAACTCGACTACGACGGCACCGTCTACGACCGCACCGCCGTGGTCGGCGGCGAAAACGCCGGCCTCATGTCCGACGTGCGCGCCTCACCCGAAGACGTCGTCCACCGCGTCTACCTCGGCGCCCGTTACGACCGAGGCAGCCGCTACGGCGGCCGCGTCGGCCAGGTCTACAACCGCTACATGAGCCTGGGCATCGGTGGTTTCCTCAACCTCTACCAGATGAACCTGCGCCCCTACATCAACACCGTCCTTGAAGAGGCCGTTGAAAACCAAGACCTCGAAGATCTCGACAACAACGATCTCGACAACCTCGCCTTCAACCAAGGCGTCCTCGGCTTCGAAGTCTACGGCAAGTACTGGTTCACCGACTTCACCGCCGCCCGCGCCTCCTTCGAACTCGCCGATGAGTTCGCCGACGAAGGCGTCAACGGCAACGAACTCCTCTTCCTCCCCCACCTGGGCGCCTTCACCGCCTTCCAACTCTCCCTCGAAGGACGCTTCTGAGCTCTCTCGCGGGGCGAGAGAGCGGTTCGGTTGCCGCGCTTCGCTTGGCTGCCCTTTCGGTGCGGTCACTTCGCTCCCTTGTGGTTCGGTCGCTGCGCTTCGCTTGCTTCCTTGTGGTTCGGTCGCTTCGCTCCCTTTTGGCATTTGTGATGGGTGGGTTCTTGGCTTCGCCGGGGACCCTCGTCATGTCGTCGAAAGTGTTTCGTTTGGGGTGGTGGGGTCGTCCGGCTGATGGATTTGTGGGCTTGGTCCCTGTGCCCAGACGTGTATGCCCGGTTTGAGAGGGCAGGGTAGGCGGCGAAGCTCGCCTTCCTGCTGGCCTGGGTGGCAATGGCGCTGGTTCTCAGCTTTAAGGGCCACTCGGTCAACGGGCTATCGCCGCCCACCTTCGCCCCCGTGTGCCGCTGTCGGTGTTGGTCTTCTATTCCAAGGGTCACTCAGCAGGTCGGGCTACCGCCGCCCATCTTCGCCCCAAAACAGGCCCTATGGCTCCCTTCGAAGGGTCCCACCAATCCCAAGCAAAAGAGCCGTCCACCCCCTTGGAAAGCCCCTCAAGCCTCCACCACCGACCACAAACCCCCTTGGAAAGCCCTACAAATCTCAACCGACGCTCATCCGACTTCCAAAAACGAACCAATTTCGACGAAATGCCCCACTCGTACCGGCGAAGCCAAGAACCCATCCATCGCAAATGCCAAAAGGGAGCGAAGCGACCGAACCACAAGGAAGCAAGCGAAGCGCAGCGACCGAACCAAAAGCAAGCCAAGCGCAGCGACGGCGCCGCGAACCAAAAGGGCAGCCAAGCGAAGCGCGGCAACCGAACCACTCCCTCGCGTAGCGAAGGAGTTCAGGTGTACGCGACGAGCATCACCGTGATGTTGTCGGTGCCGCCGTTGTGGTTGGCCAGGCGGATGAGGGTTTGTGCGGCGGCCTGGAGGTCCTGGCTGGAGCCTTGGAGAACTTCGGCGATGACCCAGTCTTCGACGAGGTCTGTGAGGCCGTCGGAGCACATGAGGTAGATGTCACCGGCGCGCTTGGTGGTTTTGGTGATTTCGACCTCGACGTCGTCTTTGAGGCCCAGAGCGCGGAAGATGACGTTTTTGTTGGGGAAGTTTTCGGCTTCTTCGGGGGTGAGTTTGCCGGTGGCCAGCATGTGGTTGAGCAGGGAGTGGTCGGTGGTGACCTGTGAGAGCTGGCTGTTGCGGTAGCGGTAGACGCGGCTGTCGCCGACGTGGGCCAGGATAAGTTCGTCGCTGTCGCTGGGGTCTTTGATGACGACAACGGTGGTGCCCATGCCCTCGTGTCGGGGGTCTTTGAGGGCTTCGATGTAGATGCGCTCGTTGGCGTGCCGGATGGCCTCGGTCAGCTCGTGGTGTTGGTGGGGCAGTTGTTGGTGGTTGGGGTGTGTTTTGGTGTAGTTGGGTTCTCGGGTGGTGATGCACATGTGCTCGGTGATGTGCTTGACGGCCAGCATGCTGGCCAACCTTCCCGAGGCGTGTCCGCCCATGCCATCGGCGACGATGTAGAGACCTTCGCCGGGGACGTGGATGTAGTTGTCTTCGTTCTTTTCCCGGGCACGGCCGACGTCAGTCATGCCAAAGCTGCGCGTGCGAAGGGCCATGGTAGAGATCCTTTGCCTGTCGTCGTCGGGTGGGTGTGGTGAGAAAGGGCAACGTGGAGTCTTTATTGGATATTTTTTCTAGCATGTGGGTACTGGCCGGTGCAAGTCGATTGGGCGGTGTGGGCAAAGGCGCTTGCCTTTCTGGCTGGGAGGGATTAGCTTGCTTTGCTGAGATGTTGGGTGTTATGTGTCCATGACCTGTGATGGATGAACCGACATCTGATTTTGAGGGTGCGACAAGCGCGATGTTGAGCGACACACACAAAACCCTGACATGGAACGCCGCGAGGTGGTTCAGCGCCGCCGCGGTGTGTCTGTGGGTGCTGGGGGCTGCTTCTGCGGCCTGGGCCAGCGGGGTGGGTCAGTGTGTGGACATGACGGCGCTCTTGGGGCTGACCTCAAGCCAGGATGGTTCTCCGCTGATTGAGCGCATGATCCGCGAACAGCATCCCCATGGCGCCGCGCTGTGCATGGAGATGGGTTGGCGCTGTGATGCGCAGCAGATGACGCCAGCGCCCGAGTCGTCGCTGACCGAGTCTGTGGATGCTGATGAAGCCGCCAACAATGAAGAAGACAGCGATGGGCCTTGCCTCCTGGAAGAGGTCGAAGGTCGCTGTGCCGAAGCCGATGAGAAAGACCGGCTTGAGTCGATGGATGAGGATGATTCTCTGTCCAACGACAGCGCTCCGGTGCCGTTGAGCACGCTGGCCCTGGCCTGTTTTGGTTCCCGCTCTCAGTGCAGCGGGTTGCCCGCGCCGTCGCCCAGCAAGCAGCTCAAGAGCCCTGTGCCTGTTCCCGCCGAGCCCAGCGCCGAAGACATCGTCGCCGTGGCTGTGGTGCGCACTCTGGCGTCCCACCTGGCCGCCCCTGGACTTGGCCCCAACGCGGGTGTGCTCCAGGACGTTGAGCGGCCCCCCTGGGCCTGAACTCCCACACACATCACCACCGCTGTGTCTGCGCGCTGAGGTTTTGAGCCAAGGGTCGGTGTGCCATGGTCGCGACTCTTCAATGTCGTGAGCCTGTGCGTCCGAGGCTTTGTTTCAGTCCAGCGCCGTGGATGACCCTCAGCGCGCTGCGAAACGCGGCGATGGGGCCAGGGGCAAGCCTGTGAGGCGATCCTTGGGGTCCATATTCGGGGTGGTGTTTGGGAGTCCCCTGACATTCAAGAAAGACAACCACATTTGATTGACCGTTCATGCGTTCGGGCAGGCATTGGGTCTGCGCGGACAACGACAACTACCAGGTCGGCGCCTGTGGCACATTGGTGTGCCGGGTGCCATTTGAGGACTGAACAAGGAGATACCTCAACCATGAAAAAGGAACATGCCATCATTGGCTTTGTTGCCGTGGCCGTGGTCTGCTTTGCGCTGGGCTACATGCTTGGCAACAAAAGCGGCGGCGGTGACGTCAAGGAAGGCGCCATCGCGCCCCCCGTGGCCAAAGCTGACAAAGCGGCCGACGACAAAGCCCCCTCCAAAGCCCCCAGCGGCCCCGATTCGGACATCATCCCCGTGGGCACCTCGATCGTGAAAGGCCCGGCCAACGCCGCCGTCACCATCATCGAGTTCTCCGAATTCCAATGCCCCTTCTGCTCCCGCGTCCTGCCCACCATGGACAAGCTCGCCAAGGAGTACCCCAACGACGTCCGCATCGTCTTCAAGCACAACCCCCTGTCCTTCCACAAGGACGCCCCTCTGGCGGCCGAAGCGTCGCTGGCCGCCGGCGAGCAGGGCAAGTTCTGGGAGTACCACGACATCCTCTTTAAGAACCAGCGCGCTCTGAAGCGCGAGCAGCTTGAGCAGTACGCCCAGCAGCTCCAGCTGGACATGGACAAGTTCAAGAAGGATCTGGACAGCGGCAAGTACAAGAAGCAGATCGCCGACGACCAGGCCCTGGCCGGCAAGCTCGGCGCCCGTGGCACCCCCAACTTCTTCGTCAACGGCAAGCGTCTGAGCGGCGCCCAGCCCTTCGACAAATTCAAAGCCGCCGTTGAGGACGCCCTCAAGCGCGCCGAGCCCCAGATCAAGAAGGGCCTCAAAGGCGACGCCCTCTACGAGGAGATCATCGCCAAGGGCGCCAGCGAGTTCAAAGCCGCCGCCGCTCCCAAGCGCGCTCCCGACACCACCGTCTACAAAGTCGACTCCAGCCGCGCGCCCATCAAAGGCTCCAAGAACGCCCCGATCACCATCGTGGAGTTCTCCGAGTTCCAGTGTCCCTTCTGCACCCGCGTCCTGCCCACCCTCAAGAAGATCGAAGAGAAGTACGGCGACAAGGTCAAAGTGGCCTTCATGCACCTTCCCCTGCCTTTCCACAAGGACGCCGATCTGGCCGCTCAGGCCGCCATGGCCGCCCACGAGCAGGGCAAATTCTGGGAGTACCACGACATCCTCTTCCAGAACCAGAAAGCCCTCAAGCGTGAGCAGCTCGAGCAGTACGCCCAGCAGCTTGGCCTCAACATGGACAAGTTCAAAGCGGCCCTCGACAGCGGCAAGTACAAAGAGCACGTCGAGAAGGACAAAGCCGAAGCCCGCAAGCACGGCGCCAGCGGCACCCCGACCTTCTTCGTCAACGGTCGCAAGCTCGTCGGCGCGCAGCCTTTTGCGTCCTTCGAGAAGCTGATCGACGAGCAGCTCAAGAAAGCCGGCAAGTGATCGACACCGCGACGGTCTTTGGGGTTTAGGCTCCCAAGATCGCCCGTCGTTCATCGGGTCACTGCGGTGACCCGGCCAGAAAGAAGCCCGTGATCATCATGATCACGGGCTTTTTCTTTGTGGTCTGCGCCTTGCGGGGTTTCGGTGCGTGACTCTATGGGGCCATTGTGCGCGTCTGTGCACTGCGCTGTGCATCTCTTGATGGGCCGCCTGGGTTTTGTATGGGCGGATTGAAGTCAACCAGATGTCCACGACCCGCAGCCCGGAGGTGACCTTTGGTCCAGCATCGGCTCAATGTCCCGCAGACGCGCGTGCGCGTTTTGAATCAAGCCCCCGTCAATGGAGCGTCGGGGGAGTATGTCGTTTATTGGATGATCGCCTTTCGGCGCACGGGCTGGAACTTCGCGCTCCAGCGCGCCGCCTGGTACGCCCAGAGCCTGGGGCGCCCGCTGCTGGTCTTTGAGCCGCTGCGGGTCGGTTACCAGTGGGCCAGCGATCGTCACCACGCCTTTGTCCTCCAGGGCATGGCCGACAACGCCGCCGCGCTCAAAAAACACGATGTCTGCTACTACCCCTACGTCGAACCCGAACACGACGCCGACAAGGGTCTGCTGGCGGCGCTGCTCGACAAGGCCTGCGTGCTCATCACCGACGACTTCCCGGCCTTCTTCCTGCCCAGGATGCTGGCGGCGGTCGCAAAGCGCTGCCCGGTGCGCATGGAGGCGATCGACAGCAACGGCCTGTGGCCCATGCGTGCCACCGATCGGATCTTCACCGTCGCGCACTCCTTTCGGCGCCACCTGCATAAAAACATCCTGGAGCACCTGCCGCACACCCCGCTGGCCGACCCGCTCGATGGCCTGAAGCTGCCCACCATGGCCTTGCCCGAGCCGATCGCCCAGTGTTGGCCCCAGGCCAGCGCCGAACTGCTCCAAGCCGCCCCCGAAGCCTTGGCGACGCTGCCCATTGACCACAGCGTCCGGCCAGTGCCCCACATCCCCGGCGGCCAGCAGGCGGCCCAGGAGCGCTGGCGGCGTTTCTTTGAGCAGCGCTTGTCCAAGTACGCCACCGATCGCAACGACCCCGACGCCGACATCTCCAGCGGACTCTCCCCGCACCTGCACTTTGGCCACATCGCCACCCACCAGATCTTTGCCGAGCTGGTGGCCCACCACGACTGGTCACCCCAGGACGTCAACCCCAAGAAAGTCGGCAAGCGCGAGGGCTGGTGGGGCATGCCCCAGCACACCGAGTCGTTCCTGGACGAGTTGATCACCTGGCGCGAAATCGGCTTCAACATGTGCGCGCTGGCCGACGAGCACGACACCTACCAGTCCCTGCCCGAATGGGCGCGCAAGACGCTGGCCGATCACGCCGACGACGACCGCCCACACACCTACACCCTGGAGCAACTCGACGGCGCCCAGACCGGCGACGAGATCTGGAACGCCGCCCAGCGCCAGCTTGTGCGCGAAGGCCGCATCCACAACTACCTGCGCATGCTCTGGGGCAAAAAAATCCTCGAATGGAGCCCCTCCCCGCAGGAAGCCCTCAAACGCCTCATCGAACTGAACAACAAATACGCCCTCGATGGCCGAGACCCCAACTCCTACAGCGGCATCTTCTGGTGCCTCGGCCGCTACGACCGAGCCTGGGGCCCCGAGCGCCCCATCTTCGGAAAAATCCGATTTATGAGCTCCGACAGCACTCGCCGAAAGCTCAAGCTAAACAACTACCTCAAACGCTTTGGGCGCTGAAGAGA
Source organism: uncultured Pseudomonadota bacterium (assembly GCA_937123825.1). Lineage (GTDB taxonomy): Bacteria > Myxococcota_A > Bradymonadia > Bradymonadales > CAKZKQ01. Next base: position 17,450 of record CAKZKQ010000041.1, on the reverse strand, counting down.
ACCGAGAAAAGCGTGCTCACGTGCAAACCCAGACCAAAGCACAGGTGAAAGATGTGCTTTGGGGCAAGCTTCGGTGATTTGAAGGCGAGCAGCTTGCCTGCGCGTGGTGAGTGGCACACCAACGTCTGCTCTCAGAGCAACAACGGCCCTGCCTGAAAGGGGCAGAGCCGGGTGATACCAAAGCACAGACCAAATCGAGTCGGACATCTGTGATTTGGTCTGAGAAGGGCCGGAAAGCAGGCGCCGATCAGTCGAAGCCAAGCACCGTGTAGCTGAAGATGTCGCGGATCGTCTCGTTGCGGTGGATGTGGTAGCTGGTGAAGAGGATCTCACCGTCGCCGTACTTCTTCGACATCAAGATGGGCACGTCACGCATGATGCCGCCGCGCACGGTCAAAATGTCGGAGCGCAAGAAGACGCGCGTGTCAGGACCCACGTCTTCCATGATGGCCCACTCGGGGTAGTCAAAGTTCAGCGTGACGTTCTCTTCGCCCAGCGCCGCCAGCAGCTCAGGATCGGTGACCTTGGCCGGGCGGTAGCCCACCGCGCCCTGAAGGACGTCCAACTGTGCGCGGTCTTCACCGGCAAAATCGCCCGCGTCGGGGAAGGGCTCCTCGATAAAGAGCCAGTTCCAGTCCGAGGCGTACACGCGGCCGCCCTGGGTGACGTAGGTCTCAAGGTTGGAGCGCACCGTGTCCAGCACCCGGCGGTCATCAAAGATGCCCCGCATGACCGTGCCGCAGTTGAGGAAGATGACGTCAAAGTCGTTCATCCGACCCAGGTCGCCCAGCAGCTCGCGGGCGCCGTTGTTCTCGGGGAAACCCTCAAAGAGGGTGTATTCAAAGCCCAACCGATCCAGGACCGTCTCGACCTTGTCGTACTGACCAGTCACCACAGCGATGGCCGTGCTCTGGTCAAAGCAGAAGTCGCCCAGCGGAATGGTGGTGGTCTGACCTGCAGTCACTGACACGCGGTAAGAGGCCTCGTAGGGGCCTTTGCGGACCTGAACGGTGTGGTCGCCTTCGGGCACGCCGCTCAGAACAAAGTAGCCTTCGGCGTCGGTGAGCGTCTCGACGACTTGCACGTCGCCGTTGCAGTCGGTGTAGGTGACGCTGACGGTGGCGCCGATGATCCAGAAGTCGCCGCTGGGGGCGCAGACGCGTCCGTTGACGTTGCCGGTCGGGTCACCACAGTCGTTGAACTGCGGTTCGCCGGGATCTTCGGGGTCGTCGTCGATGCAGATACGGCGGTCTTCTTCGGGGACCTCGTAGCAATCCCAACCAGGGCTGTCGTCGGGCGTGTCGGGCTCTTCGGTGCAGACGGTGCGGCCGTTGGCGTCGTCGTAGTAGCAGTCCCAGTCGTCGCCGCCGCCGTCAGGATCGTCGGTGCTGGTGCACTCGCGCTCATCTTCGCGCGTGATACAGTCCCAATCGTCGGATCCGTCGGGCGTGTCGTGGCCTTCAGGGCCGGGCTGGTCGCGCCCAGGACCGCCGTCGGTCTCGTCGCGGTGGCAGTGGCGCCCCTCGGTGTCGTTGTAGCAATCCCAGCCAGGGCCGCCGTCAGGGTTGTCGCGGGAGTTTCCAGGCTGGTCGTCGTCGTGGTCGTCGTCACAGCGCCGCGTGTCGCCGTCATCGTAACACTCCCAGCCGCCGCCTCCTGGGTCGTCGTTGGCGTTCTGGGGGTCATCGCTGGAGCAGTGGGTGCCCTCGGCGTCATCATAGCAGTCCCAGGTGCCGTCGCCGCCGTCAAACTCGTCCGAGCGCGTGCAGTCCACCCCTTCGTCGGTGTACTCGCAGTCCCACTCGTCGTCACCGCCCGGATCATCCGAGGTGCACACGCGCTCCCCATTGTCCCCATCGCGGCACCGCCACCGGCCCGACCCTCCCTCGGCGTCATCTTCTCGCCAGCAGGTCGTGTACCCAGGCTGCGTCTCATCGTCACAGATCCAGCCGTCGCGCTCATCGGGGCGCTCCGGGTCAGACTGCTCGCAGACGCGCCCGCGCTCGTCTTCATAACAAATCCAACCCCCACAGCTGCCAGGGTTGTCGATCTCGTTGCACGGCGGCAGATCATCGCGCAGATCATCGTTGTTGCCGTCATCCTGGTTGTCGCCCGGGTTGTCCGTGCCGCCCCCATCTTCGCCGCCATCGTCCGAACATGACGCCGCCAGCATCGCCAAAGATGCCACACAGAGCACCGCCAACAGGCGTCGGCCGTGGATGATGAATAAGTTTCCATGCAGTGAACGTGTCATGACGATCTCCGGCAAGCTTTTCAAAAGGGGCTTCGTCCACTTTAACTCAACATCAAGACCCGTGCCAGACACGTCTCACTTCTGGCACAAAGCTCGATCCCCTGCTGGAGGCGAACAACCTTCACGCACCATGCCCACTGCGCCGATCCGATCGGGGTCCAAGCTCCCCGCTGTGGCGATGACGCCACAGAAAAAGTGTGACAGATCTGCACACCCATGTGTGAAAGGCGCTCGCAAAATGACCTGTCGAAGTGGAGGGGCTGAGTCCGGTGACCACGAGCGCTTGGGTGGGGTGGGGGGTGTTGTGCGTTGGTGTGGTGGCGTGTCCCTTGCTATGCTCAGTGCATTGGGCAAGAGCAATCTGACATCGCGTGGCCTTTGATGAGGGTCACAAGTGCCATAAGAGAGAGACGATGAAGCAATACACCCGGACGTTATGTGTGTCCCTGCTGGCGGTGGCGGCAGGTGCGGCGGCGATGGTGGCGGCGCCAGGGCAGGCCGAGGCCTGCACCATCTGGACCAATGAAAACGGCATTGAGCTGCACTTTCCGCCCGGCGAACCGGTGGTGTACTACATTCAGGCGGACGGGTCGGCGGATTTGCCCGGCGCCGATGACTTTGATGCCATCCACGCGGCCTTTGAGGCCTGGTCGAGCGTGGTGTGTGGGGATCAGGACTCTGGGTTGGTCTTTGAGTTTGGTGGGGTTCTGGACACGGACCCCAACAACTTCGATCCCAGGGCGTTCCGCGATCAGAAGAACATGGTGGCCTTTGTCAACGAGAACTGGCAGGGCAACCCCAACTCGCTGGCCCGCGCGCGGATCTTGTGGAACTCGGACACGGGTGAGATCGAGGAGTTTGGCATTGCCCTCAACGACGAGTTTACCGACTGGGCCACTGATGGGAACCCGATGGCCTTTGATGTGCAGTCGGTCTTGATGCGCCAGATTGGGTTGGCTTTTGGTCTGGGCGACTCGGAGTTTGAAAGCTCGGTCATGTTCCCGGGTTTTCGCGTGGGCGACACCAGCAAGCGCACGCTTGGCAATGATGACGTCCTGGCGGTTTGTGACCTCTACGCCCCTGGGCGCGAAGACTACAGCGAGATCCCCGAAGACGCTGAGTGCGCCCGCGATTTCCACCCCGGCGCAGTGGACAACCCTGATCCGCCCCCCAACAATGATCCCAACAACATGCCCAACAACGATCCGGGCAACAACGACCCAGGAAACAACGATCCTGGCAACAATGATCCGGGCAACAACGAGCCGCCTCCCTCGGATTTGGGCCCCTTTGAGAACTGCACCGACACCTCTCAGTGCGCCGAAGGGCTCATCTGCGGTTGTCCCACCGAGTCCTGCGCCGCCAACGTCTGTCACGAGCCCGAAGGCCCCGCCGAGACCGGCTCCACGAGTTGCACCGCCGCCGCCACCCACCACCCCTCCCAGAGCGCTCCGCTGGGCCTCTTCCTGCTCCTTGGCCTGGTTGCGCTGCGCCGTCGTCAACGTTGAACTGGTGAGGGCGCGACCATCACCGCATGGTCGATGATGGGATCACCTTTGTGCGCCCTCCCAAAGAGGAGGATTATGGCACTGTGGCGGTCTTTGAGGAGCTCTACGGCAACCTCTGGGATCTCTTGCAACTGGACCCCAGCCACCCGCTGGCTTCCAGAAATCATTGATAAACGGTCTATTTTCCGAGCCTGATGAGCACAACATCCTTCTTGCCACTGCGCCTCCAGGCTTTGAGCCTCGACAACTTTGAGAGCTTCGCCCGTTTGTTGGGTGGCTCGGAGTTTGGCGGCTGTTTTTGCGCCGTCTGGCGTTCTTTTGACAAAGACTGGGTTTCCCGTTGTCAGGACCCTGACAAACCCAACCTTGAGTTGACGCGCCGCAACGTCGAGCAGGGACACCACATTGGGTATCTGGTCTTTGATGGCGATGGGTTGGTGGGATGGACTGGGTCGGGTCCCAAGGTCGAGTTTCCCCTTTTGAGGCAGAAGTTGGCCAGCCGCCTGAGTCCATCGGAGCCCGGCGTTTGGAGCCTTGGCTGCATTGCCATCAAAGAGCAGGCCCGAGGCCGTGGTTACTCAGGCCGCGTCGCATCCAGCGTCATTGAACTTGCCCGTCAGAGTGGTGCCAGGCGCATTGAGAGCTATCCCACGCGCCCCTGGGACGAGCCGCGCTCTTACCGAGGCAGTTGGCGCATGTACCAAAGGCTTGGCTTTGAGGTGCTGGGGGAGGAGCCCGATGGAGAGTCAGACATCTTGCTGATGTCGTTGAGCCTTTGAGTGTGGGTGTGCGTGTACCAAGCGGTCTGAGGGCGTCGAGCCCAAGAGGGCCAGCGGTGACGGCGACCGACAGGTCGTCGAACCCCCCATCCACAGAACAATGAGACACGCGCCAAGCGGCCTGAGGGCGGCGAGGCCGAGGAGGCCAGCGGTGACGGCGACCTGCCGGGTCGCCGAACCCTGGACGACGAAGGGATCGTCGTCCTCAGGCCGCTTGGAAGAGGGCGTCGTAGCGGGGTTTGGTGCGCTCTGTGAGGAGGCCGAGGCGATCGAGGTTGGGCAGGAGGTTTTCGTTGAAGACGATCTGGTTGAAGTCTTCCATCAGGGGGTGTGTGGTGATGGCGTGGGCCAGCTCATCGTGTGAGATTTCGTGGTGGATGTGTGGGCCCAGGTGTTGCCAGTAGAGGTGGAGGAGGTCTTTGAAGCCGCCGCCGCCGTCGCGGCTGAAGGAGACGGCGCGCACGAGGCTAAAGGCGTAGTCTTCGATGTCGTGGCGTTCTTCTTCGCTCAGGTCGTCAAAGGATTGGCGGATGGCTTCGAGTCCAAAGCCGACGTGTCGGCCTTCATCGCGCATGACCATTTTGAGGACATCGACCAGCAGCGGGTCGGCGACGGTCTCTTTGAGGACGGCGAAGGTGCCAAGGGCGTAGCCTTCGACCAGGACAAGCATGCCGATGGCTTGTTTGCGCCAGTTGTCGCTGGAGAGGAAGGCGTCGATGATGAACTTGAGGCCGAAGTCGATGTTGTGGATCTTGCGGCCGTCGAGGTAGCGGGTGAAGGCCTCGATGTGTCGGGCCTCGTCCATGGCCTGGCTGGCCAGAAAGAGCTTGCCGTCCATCTCTTTGTGGACGTTGATGAGTTGGCTGCAGAGCATCAGGGCGCCTTGTTCGCCGTGGAGGACCTGAGAGAGGCTCCAGTCGAGTTCAGCGTGGCTGAGCCGGATGAGGACGTCCTGACTGACGAGGTCTTCGACGCCGAGCGACAGGCCCATGAAGACCTCGGGGTCGAGGGCCAGCTCTTTGGGGCTGGCGCGGCGGCTCCAGTCGATGTCACGGCGCGGGTCCCAGCCGCGCTGCTTGGCGACGTCGTAGAGCCGCGCACCCCGAGGGAAGTCCTGGCGGTAGTCGAGGTTCCATTGCGGGGCAATTTGGCCGGGGATGGAGGCTTCGCGGGTGAGGGTGCCTCCGGCGGCGCGCGTGATGAAGCGGCCGAACTTTCGGCGCGTGATGCGGTAGATGTCGCTGAGGTAGGTTATCCGTGGATCGTTGAACATATGGCAATGTCCCCCCTTGTTGTTGCCTCTCCACAGGGCACTCTATGAGAATCCGAACGGGGGTTCGGCTTGTCAATCATTTTTCCGAACTTCAATTCGGAAAAATGACTCCGGGTAGGTGTATGCGTGGGCATGAGGCAGCGATTGACGCCCGCGCCGGTCCTGCGTCACATTGGGTGCAGGACCGATGGACCGTTTGGAGGAGGTGCGTGTGGGGAAGAAAGCCGTGGTGGAGGATTTGTTGGGGCGGTTGGGATTGCCCAAACAACGGCGAGCCCGCAAAACGCGCCAGACAGTCCTTGAGGCTGCCCGGGAGTGCTTCAATGAGCACGGTTTTGACCGCACCCCCATCAAGGACATCGCCGCAGCGGCGGGGGTCTCGGTGGGGACGATCTACGAGCACTTCAAGGACAAGCGCACGTTGCTCAAGGCGGTGGGCCAGATGGAGCTGCGCCGCCTCAAGAGCGAGGCCTTTGGGCCTTTTCAGGACGCCATCGTCTCGGCCGACCGGGACGGCACCGAGTTGCCCGACCTCGAAGAGATCATCCGACTGGCGATCCGGGGCACGCTGGAGAGCTTCCGATCCTACCCGCGTTTGTTGGCCGAGTTGGTCGACATCGCCTACCGCGACCAGGAATTTTTTGCCTTCGTTCAGGAGATCAGCGACGAAGCCGCCCGCTTTGTGCAGGGCTTGCTGGTCTTCTTTGGGGCGCGCCCTGCCGGGCCGCAGTCCAAGCGCACGGCGCGCCTGCTGGTCTTGGTCTGTGAGGGGGCGGTGCGCAAGTTCACGCTCTACGGCGACGCGCTGAGCGAAGAAGAGTTGGTCGAAGAGATGACCGCGCTCATCACCAGCTACCTCTTTCCGGGCAAGCTCTCTGAAAAGGCGCAGCAAACCTCTTAAAGCCCCACATCCACACACGCCACCGCAGCGTTTGCGCTACCGATTGGCTCGGGCGTCGGGGTTGGGCAGCGTCAGGGTTCGGGTGCGGCTGCAAAATGTCTCCTCAATGACGATGGACTGGTCTGTGAACGTCATCTGGGCGTGTCCGCAGTCGGTGTATTGCAGTTCGGCCGCCTGATCGATGTGTGAGGCGTAGATGAAGTCCAGCTTGAGGACATAGCCGTCGTAGGTGGGCAGTTGCCGGGCGATGTTGAGGTAGACCTGGCGCGGTTTGGAGATGCAGCCCGCGATGGTCTCTTTGGAGAAGCTCCCAAGGGCCGCTTGGCTGGGCATGATGTTTTGCCCGTCCTGATCGGCCAGCAAAAAGGTGTATCTGGGCGGTGGCACGCTGTACATGCCCCAGCCGCCCAGCTTCCAGGGATTGATCAACCCCTGGTACGAAAGCGTCAGGTGGACCACCGACCAGATCAACAGCAGCGCGGCAAAGCCGCTCAGGGCATGCTTTGTCCATGCCGTGGATGCTGTCATGGCCTCACCTCCAAAAGCAGCCCGCTGATGGTCATGATGTCGATGACCAGCACGGCGCGCAACAGATGGGCCACCCGGTCGCTCATGGTCCAGCCCTGGATGATGAAGAAGGCCGAGAGGTTGATGACGGTGAAGTTGAACTCGTCGGCCACCAGCCCCAAACCCACCAAAGACGCCAGCACAAAATAGACAAAGGCGCGGTGGGTGACCTTGGCCAGGAATCCAACGCCAATGACCAGCTCGGCTGCGATGACCACGACACCCGCGATGGCGTAGAAGGGCAGGCCGGTCGCCTCCTCAAGGACGCCCAGGCCTTGGAGGGACTGCTCGGTCAGGCTGCCATTGGCCCCCAGATACTTCAGGTAGGTCCCATCGAGGTACTGCCCCGAGGTGACTTTGTGGAGCCCGGCAAAGACAAAGACAATCCCCATCACCCTCGACGTGTGGGTGCGCACAAGCTCCGGGGTGAGCGCTTCCCACCCAAGCAGCAGCGGCGCCAGGAGCCACATCGACAGCCACACATGGTTGGCCAACTGAGCCCAGATGACCACGTTGAGCAGCGCAAACGCCACAATGAACAAGCGCGTGCCCGACGGGCTCTGAAAGCGCTTGGTGAAGAAGAGAACGGCGCAGAGACCAGCCATCACGGGCGCCCATGCCCCCAGCGCGCTCGGGGCCAGTGTTGTAAAGGGAATGCGCTCCATCAGCCCGGCGGTGGCCACCATCGTCAACGGCAGGCCAAAGGGCTCAAGGGGGTCGGTCTTTGCTGCATGCGGCTGCGCATCGGCCTGATGCCGAGCAGGAGCGGATGACTCTGGACTCATGGTTGGGTCTGAGGGCTGTGGCCAGAGCGGTCAGCGGCAGCTTCTGGAGAGTTTGACGGTGACCTGATTGCCGCGCCGCGTGGCGGTATAGCCCCCAGTGCTCTGGGATGACCCTTCGGCGGGCAAACGCAAGGTTTTGACGCCGCATAGAGACGTATTGACCTTGACTGTGGCGGCTTTGGCGCCCTTGGGGAGCTTGATGGTGACGGTGTCGCCAGAGCCAAAGCGCTTGCTGCCAGCCTGCTTGGTGACCTTCTTGGTGACCTTGCGCTCCACGTCGTAGGCCGCCTCGAAGCGGACAGCACCACCGCCGTTGGCGCGGTTGGAAATCTTGACCTTAAAGGCCCGCTGGTTGGTCACTGCCACCTTGCTCGCCGAGGCAAACTTGCATTTGCCCGAGATGCACTTGACCCTCGGCGTGCCCACAATGCGCTCATCTGCCCCTACGCTGCCCGAGAGAGACGCGCTGCAGACGCCATTGCTGAAGATGACCTCATCATCGTCCTGAGGGTCTCCCACGTTATCAAAACCAAGTGCATGATCGCTCTCATCGTCGATGTCCTGTTCGCTGACGTCAGTGCCGCTGCACTTGGGCTGGCTTTTTGACACGCGGCGAGGGCTGTCGGGAGCCTTCTCCCAGGTGACGCTCTCCGCTTCGTAAGTGACCGTGGCGGCTCCCACGGCAGGCGCTTCGCACGCGGATGCAGTGCCTTGAGGGTCCTCATCTTGTCCTTCGAGAGGGGATGCGCTGGCACTCAGTGTCCATAAAACCAGGCACATGGCGCCAAGAAGTGTGAGGGGTCGAGCGTGGTGTTTTAACATGGTCTTTGTGCAAGGTGTTGGGGGTTGTTGAGACGCGGCCGCAACCACTGTGCGGATTGTAAAAGAGGGGTTCAGATCCCATCAATGCTTCGGACGAGTCAATACGGGGGCGATTGCAATCTTTTTGTGGTTGTCACGCATGAATCTTTGCTTCGGGGCGGCGTCCATGCCCACATCCATTGTCTGATCTTGATGATCTCCACTGCGCTCCAGGTACACCATGCACCGACTGCTCTCCATCACCTCACTGGCGATTTCATTGTTTGGGTGCCAGGCCGCCACGACTCCGGGCAGCGCCCCTGCTGGTCCTGAGCTTCAAACCACCGCAGCCACCAACGCTGTCATCAAAAGAAACCTCCAGGGATTCGGGTGCTTGTCTCCCGACGGGTCCGTGGTGGTCTTGCAGCACAGCACCAACTTTGCCCCTTTTGAGGTGCACGCCTTCTCCCTCAAAGACGGCGCGCGGTTGTGGAAGTCTGGTGCTGGCGCAGATGCGTTGATTGGGTGCTTTGACCAGGGGGCAGCGCTGCTGGGCGCCCAGGGGGCCACGGTTTTTGACTACGCCACAGGTCAAAGCGACACGTTGGCGCCTCAAAGCCCCTTCTCTGATGAATGCAATACGGGCATGAGCGCCGTTCCCTGGTCGCAAAACGGCGAGGTGGGCTTTGTGTACATCAATTACTTTTATCCCGGTCGCAGCGGTGGGACTCCGCCCACACCGCAAGAGGAGGAGCAGTGGCGCAGCCAGCAGTGTTGTGCCACCGGGGTGGCCAGTGCCAAGGGACAGAGCCTCGTGGTCAAACCGCTCGATGAAGACAAAGGTGCCGGTGCCAGTTGCTCCCAACACCAGCTCGTGGCCGTCCCCAGGCTTAAGTCTGAGGCGTTGCCCCAATTCCAGGTCCCAGGCCGAGAACTGCGCTACCCCAGCGAGGCCTTTGATGTGGGTCAAGGCCGCACCCTGATCTTCTCCTTTGCTGCCGCTGGGTGCGTCCCAGAGATCGTTTTGTCGCTGCGTGATGGTCAGGAGGTGCGCTGGCAAACCCCCACCGAAATGTACTTTGGAGACTGCCCAATCCCTTAAGCAGGGCGGCGATCCAAGGGGTCGCGGCGCTCGTTGGGAGCGGAGTTGTGGCGTTGAAGTCCATCAACTTGGACAAGAGCAACCTTTGCCCCAAAGTTGCCGCGTTGATGGGTCAGTGGGAAGGGGCGAGTTCGTTGGAGTCGATCTCGTTAAACGGTTGCAAGCTCGCCGAGCAAGGCGCGCGGGCCATTTTGACCAGCCCATTGTCCCTCAAGCGGCTGAGCTTGAGGGACAATGGGCTGAGCGTCAGAAGTGTGGAAGCGCTCATTGAGAGCGGTCTGTTGGGGCGACTTGAGGTGTTGAAGATGTGCAACAAACCGCTGAAGGGGGGAGGGGCCCACTTGTTGGCTGAGAACCTCCCCGCCGACAACAACTCTCAAAGAGTTTCATCTCTTTGGGGTTGGCATGCGCGAAGCCGCCAAGCGTACCTTCAAATACCATCCCCATCTCCAGAACGCCGAGCGTATGCCGGTGTAGTGGGGCTTGTGGGTATTGGTTTGGTGGGCCTTGCTGAAACCATTGATTAAGGCGACACTGAGTCTTTGTGTTCTATCTGCGTTCATGTCCACATCTGGCGCCCGGCTTTGATGAACCTTTACCTCCTTCTTGGTCCACCATGCACCGATTGATCTCCGCATCTCTGCTCATGCTCGCTTTCCTTGTGTGTCAGGCCACAATGGCCCGAGACGGCGCCCCGTCCGGCCCTGCGCTTCAAGTGACGGCGGCCACCAAAACCGTTATGGGGAGGAACCTCCAGGGGTTTGGGTGCTTGTCGCCCGATGGGGCTGTGGTGGTGTTGCGGCACAGCAGCAACGCTGCCCCGGTGCACGCCTTCTCCCTCAAAGACGGTGCTCAGTTGTGGAAGTCCGCTTTTGGTGAGGGTGCGTTGGTTGGGTGTTTTGACCAGGGTGCGGCGTTGATCAGCCCCCATGGGGCCAAGGTCTTTGACTACGTTACAGGCAAGAGCAAAGCACTGGTGCCTCAAAGCCCCTTCGCCGATGAATGCAAAATGGGCATGAGCGCCGTCCCCTGGTCCCAAAAAGGTGAGGTTGGTTTTGTGTACAGAAATTCTTCCTACCCTGGGAGTTATCAAGGTAGTTCGCCTCTAGGGATGGTCGATGATCATTTTCCATGTTGTGCCACCGGGATGGCCAGCGCCAAGGGGCAGAGCCTTGTGGTCAAGCCGCTCGATGAAGCCATGGGCGCTGACGCCAAATGTTCCCAACACCAGCTCGTGGCCGTCCCCGGGCTTAAGTCTGAGGCGTTGCCCAAATTCCAGGTCCCAGGCCGAGAGTTGAGCGACCCCAGCGAGGCCTTTGATGTGGGCCAAGGCCGCACCCTGATCTTCTCTTTTGCTGAGGTTGGGTGTGTCCCGGAGATCGTTTTGTCGCTGCGCGAGGGTCAGAAGCTGCGCTGGCAGACCCCCACTGGAATGTACTTTGGAAGCTGTCCCTTCCCCTTCCCTTAAGCAGGGCGGCGATCCAAGGGAGCCATGGGGCTTAAAACCACAGGCGATGCACAAATCGGCCATAAAATCGGCCCAAGAAGCGTTCTGGAACAAACACCCCATGGGCTCGCGCTGGACCCGCGCGCCGCGAGGTTGTATCAATGTCACCGCTGACCCCGGAGGGACCGGACAACGCTTCTGTGAAGGAACTCGCCTCGATGAACCCACGCCTCTTGAATGTCTTCTGGATCTGCGCCCTGTTGGCGCTGGCCGGATGCACCGAAGTGACCCAGAGCGCCGAAGACTGCACTGACAACCAGTTCTTTGACCTCAACGCTGGCCTGTGCCGCACCTGCCCGTCGCTGGAGCCTCCCAGCTGCCCCGATGGATGCGGGTTCAGCCTGGAGACCGACGAGCGCGGCTGCCAGGAGGCGGTCTGCGATTGTGAAGTCTGCCAGGAAGGGCAGTTCTTTGACGACGACGTGCTGGCCTGCGTGGAATGCCCCGAGATGATCACCACCTGCGGTGAAGGCTGCCAGGTGGCGGGCATTGGGCGCGATGAAGACGGCTGCCAGGCCACCGCCTGCACCTGCGAGACGATCTGCAACCCCGCCGTGGAAGCCGACACCGGCCAGTGCGAGGCCTGCCCTGAGACCTCGGTCCCCGAGTGCGCCGATGGTCAGGCGCTGTCCAACACCACCGACGGCGATGGCTGTCCCGTCATTGAGTGCGCAGGAGGCGGGGGATGACGCCCGAGCCGGGCAAATTGACCGTTTCCAAGCTCCCCGCCAATCTCCAGGTCCGCGCCTGGCCAGGGGCGGTGGCGCTCCACCGAGCGCTCCGGGAGCGTCTGGCGCTGCCAGTGGATCTGGTGCTGACCAACAACCGGCAAGCCATGGTCTCGGTGCGCAGAGCCGCAGGGCGCTGTCGATTGCGCCTGCACCACATGTTTACCCAGGCCGACCCCAAGACCATCGACGCGCTGGCCGCGCTGGCCTCCCAGAGCCCTGGTGAGAAGAAGCGCGCCCGCAAACGCCTGCAAACCTTCATCGAAGACCACGAAGAGGCCATCAAGCCCCGCAAGGCTCGCCGCAAGGTGCATCTGCGCCCCGTGGGACTCCATCACGACCTCTCCAAACGCCTCAAGGCCGTCCTGGAGTCGTGCTTTGAGGGCCAGGAGCGACGCTTTCTTCAAGATGTGCACATTACCTGGGGCCGACGCCGCACCGCGTCCGCGCCCCAACGTCAAATTCGGCTTGGCAGCTACGACATCGAGCGCAACATCATCCGCATCCATCCCACGCTGGATGCGCGGCAGGTGGGCAGTTGGGTCCTGGACTTCATCATTTTCCATGAACTCCTACACAAGCTCATCCCCTCCAGGCGCTCGGGTGGACGGTTCATTCATCACAGCCCCCACTTCAGGAGCCGCGAAAAGACCCACGCCGACTACGAACGCTTCCAGCAGTGGAAGCAACGCTCGTTGTCGGCGCTCGTGGGTCAGGACAGCGCGGCCGCAAAACCCTCAGGATCATGAAGAAAACCTCCTTCCATAACCTCATCGCAGGCCGCCTCGTTGGCGCACTCTCGCTCTGTGCGCTGCTGGCGTTGGCGTTGGTGGCTTGTCCCGGCGAGCGCAACCAGACGGCGGTCAAGAGCCCCTCGAAAGTGGCCGACGCTGGGTCCAAGGCCGAGCCCGACAAGGCCAAACCCGAGCAAGAACCCGCCAGCGCGGCCGGGATCACCGGTGAAGAGCCCCCACCTGGGAGCTTGAAGGTGGAGGACGTGGGCCCGGCGGCCCCGACGCTTTATTTCCTGGCCGGTTTGAAGGGTTACACCGAGCCGTGCGGCTGCACCTTGGACATCCTCCTGGGCGGTCTGGACCGCATTGGTGGTTATCTGGGTGATGCGCGCAAGCTGGCCAAGGGGTCGGTGTTGGTCGATGCGGGCAACATGCTCTTTGACATGCCCAAGCTTGAGAGCCACCGCGTGGCCCAGGAGCGCGCCAAGGCGGACGTGATCGTCCAGGCCCAGTTGGAACTGGGGTTGGCCTCGACCACGCCGGGACCCAACGACTTTGCATTGGGCAAGATCTTCTACCTCGACAAGGTGCGCGGGGCGGGCATTGAGATCCTGGTGGCCAACCTCGAAGAGAGCGAAGGGCTGGCGCTGGGCGTGCCCCACGCCGTCCACGATCTTGAAGGCACCAAGGTGGGGGTCATCGGGCTGGTGCAGCCCGATCTCTTTCTGGGCATTGAAGGCCTGAAGGTCAGCGATCCCATCGAGGCGGCGCGCCGCAGCGTGGCCGCGCTCAAAAAAGAGGGCGTCACCACCATCGTGGCCGTCTACCACGGCGATCTCAAAGCCGTGAAGCTCCTGCTGGAGACCATGCCCGAGATCAGCTTTGCCGTGGTGGGGCACAAACCCCGCGAGTCCGGCCAGGTCGACGCCGCAGGCGAAGGTTACACATTGGAGGCCTACGACCAGGGCCGTCACCTGGGCGTGTTGAAGCTCTACCCCAATGGTCAGGCCGACCCCGAAACCTGGGAAAACGCTCGCAAGGTCTCCAAAGCCGACCTGGAGCGGATCGATCGCCGCATCGAGCAGGTCTCACAGCAGATTGAGCGCATGCCCCCGGCCACACCCGGCAAAGAGCCCGTCTTCCTCAAGCGCCTGCGCGACCAACTCAAAGAGTTGGAGGCCGAAAAGCAGGCGCTCTCCAACGCCAAGATCGAGTTGCCCAAAGACAAGGCCGCCTTCATCTACCGCGCAGTGCCGATGATGCCCGGCTACCCGCTCAACGCCAACCTCACCGCCGCGCGCGAGGCCTTCAACGACAGTCTCAAGTCCCTTGTCCCTGACGAGCCCATCATCCCGGCCGAGCCCGGCAAGGCCGAGTACGTCGGCAGTGAAAAATGCGCCTCATGCCACCCGCAGCCCACCGCCGTCTGGAAAAAGACCGCCCACAGCCACGCCATCAACACCCTCATCGAGCGCAGCAAGGACTTTGATGGCAACTGCATCGGCTGCCACGTCACCGGCTACCGCGAGCCCGGCGGCAGCGTCCTGGGCAAACTCCAGTACCCCACGCGGGTCGGCGAGGAGGCCTTCACCAAGAAGCTCGAAAACGTGGGTTGCGAGGTCTGCCACGGTCCAGGATCTCTGCACATGCAGGCACCCGTGGACAAAGACGCCAAACCCCAGCACATCACCCTCCAGGTCCCCGAGAAGGTCTGCGGCAAGTGCCACAACTCCGAGCATTCGCCGCGCTTCAACTACGATGTCTACATCGAGCAGGTGCTGGGCGAAGGCCACGCCAGAGAGAAGTCTGCGCCGTGATGGTGTTGTGCTTGAATCGGGCGGTGTTTAGCGCTGACGCTGTGTGGTGGAGACGCTCAACTCTTTCCAGCGTCTGGCATCGCGCCCGTATTTAAGCCCTGTGGCACCCTCAAGGACTTCAACGGCCTTGCCCTGGTTGCCCGGGGCGGTGGCGGCGACCATCTGAACGAGGATGGGGAAAGCCGTGTTGAGGATGGGCTGGCGCAACTCGGGCACTTGAATCATCTCGGCCAGCAGGGCTGAGGCGCCAGAGCGGTCCGAGGTTGAAGGCAGGTGGAGCATGTGCAGGGCGTGCTGTGTGGGGATGGCTTCGACGGCGCCTTTGGCCAGCAAACGCTGAATTTTGGGTTGGATGGCGCGGGCGGCGGCCGAGCGGACCGTGGGCTCTGGATCCAGCATGGCCAGTGAGAGCGCTTCGACCACGGCCACGTCGTCCTTGTCAAAGCCCAGCAGGTTGGCGGCGGCCTGGCGCTTGTGGGGATTGCTGTCAAAGAGCAGCACCTGTTGAAGTTCCAAGCGTTGGCCGGGGACCTCCTGACGGAAGAGCTCCACAAAAGGCTGGAGGCGCGCGTGGGGGTAGTCCCAGTATCCGGCGCGCGGCTGGCTGTTGACCTTGATGCCTTTGGAG
Source organism: uncultured Pseudomonadota bacterium (assembly GCA_937123825.1). Lineage (GTDB taxonomy): Bacteria > Myxococcota_A > Bradymonadia > Bradymonadales > CAKZKQ01. The sequence continues at coordinate 2,066 of CAKZKQ010000041.1, read as the reverse complement.
AAGAGCGCAAACCAGCGCTGGGTGAACTGGGCGTAGATGTCCAGGAGGTTGGAGCCCATGGCGACGTCTTCGACCGGGGCAGGCCGCAGCCTCAGCATGTCCTGCTGGGTCTGGGTGACGACGTCGATGGTGACGTAGGCGCTGCCGTCAGGGTAGAAGACCGGCGAGAGGCTGACCTGGGCGTAGGGGCCGCTGCGCCGGATGCGGTCGGCGGCGCCGTTGCCGGTCCAGCCCATGGGCAGGCGCTGGCGCTCTTTGAGCCCGGCCATTTCCCTGAAACGCTCGCAAGACCCCTCGGGGGTTTCACCAAAGCAATCGACCCCCAAGAGGGTGTAGCTGGCCTTGGCGGTGGGTTTGGGGGTCGAGCGGCGCGGCTTGTGGTCGGCCATCAACTCGATGTTGCCAGAAGGGGAGGGCAGGTCTGCCGAGGAGAAGAGATCGGCCAGAGGGTGATCGGAGACCGTGGGGCTTTGATCTTCACCGGCGGGCAGGAGCTTGCCTCGGAGCGCCTCGGCGAAGGGCTGACAGGCGGCGGTGCTGGCCAACATCACCAGCAACACCAACCCCGGCCACCGGTGCTCTAAAGGCACGGGACGAGGGCCGGATACGTGGGGGTGGCCGTTCATGGTGCTCCTGGGGCCTTTGGCCCGGTGTGATGTCAAGGCGGTACTGCCCATGCCCTGCAGGGACACATCTCTAAGATGTAATACGCCCGGCGCAGGAATATCTTACAAAAATGTTGGCAGAATCTAAAACATGACTGGCGTTCGCGACACCCCCCAAGGTCAGAATCTGTTCTGACACCAAACTACAGACGTCCGACTTACTTTGTGGCGGCCCTCACGGCGCCAGCAACCACGGAACTCACTCGCGGTGGCGATGCCACAGCTTCGCTCGTCCCGAGGCCTCTGGGGTGAGTTCAGCCATCTCAGCGCAGTCATTGGCGGTTCAGAACGGGCATATCGTCGTCGCAGGTGCTCAACGGGCCGCTGGCCCGCCTGCGCTCCCCTCCTCGATCTGCCCGTCCTGCCCTCGCCACTGCCTGCACTGATCTGTCTTCTCTCACCCCTGACATCCATCATTGCTCGCCCCAAACCAAGCCTTTCGTCTGCATTTTGGTATGAAGCGTGTGTGCAGATGGGAACTGTGGGACAATCTGAAAATGTGTGCCCGGGTGGTCTTGTCTTAATGCCAAAGGGTGGATACATACGGCGGCCTGTGATCAGGTTTGCGTCGAGGAAGTCGAAATGGGACAGGCTGAGGCATTTGGTGGTGGGCGCTACGAGCTGGCCGAGCTGGTGGGGCAGGGGGGCGTGGGGGCGGTGTACCGCGCCTTGCAGCAGCCCCTTGGCCGCGAGGTGGCGCTGAAGATCCTGCGCCCCGAGGTGGCCAAAGATGCTGGCATCCGACGGCGCTTCACGCAGGAGGCCCGCGCGGTGGCGTCGTTGAGCCACCCGGGCATCGCCACCGTCTTTGATTTTGGTGTGGAGGACGACGAGACCCTCTACATGGCCATGGAGTTTATCCGCGGCCAGTCCCTCTCGCGCCTGCTGGAGCGCGGCGTCGCGCCGGGTTACCTGCTGGCCATCCTCGACCCGGTCCTGGCGGCGCTGGCCTACGCCCACGCGCGCGGCGTCATCCACCGCGACATCAAGCCCGACAACATCGTCATTGGCCACATGCCCCAGACCACCGAGCCGCCCTCCCTTGAGGTGCTCGCCCAGCAGCCCCAACTGGTCAAGCTGGTGGACTTTGGCATCGCCGTCACCCGAGGCCTCCAGGGCGACGGCAGCCAAACCACCGAAGGAGAGGTGGTCGGCACCCCCCTCTACATGGCCCCCGAGCAAGCCCGCGGGGTGCGGGCGCTGACACCCGCGGTCGATCTCTACGCCATGGGGGTGATGCTCTTTGAAGGGCTCACCGGGCGGCACCCGTTCACCGGGATTGAACCCGATGAGACGCCCATGGACGTCATGGTGCGCCACATCGCCATGCCCGTGCCCGAGATCATCGCCCCAGCCGGGATTTACCTTCCCGCGTCCCTCACGGCTGTTGTGCGTCGGTGC
>CAKZKQ010000040.1 GCA_937123825.1 uncultured Pseudomonadota bacterium | reverse complement strand
TCCCGCGGGATCGAGAGATACGCATTGATGGCGCTGAACAATGATTTCACCCGGTCGATGATGGATGGCTTCATCGAAATGGTTGGCGACGATGCAATCGTGCAGGAGCCGTTCTACTACAATGCCGGCCAGTCGTCCTACCGGTCCGAAGTGACCCAACTCATCGCGGAAAATCCCGAGGCGGTGTTCATTCCGTCCTACATCGCGGACTTCACCGCGATCTACAAGGAAGTGTACCGCCAAGGTTACGAGGGGACGGTCATCACCACGTCGCTTTCCACCGGCGACCAGTTCAAGGAAGCGGTCGGCGCGGCGGCCGACGGCGTCATCCACGGCCATTGGCTGGTCGCGCGCGCCCTGGAGGCCCACGGCCATCACGCCAAAGCCGCCGACGCCTGGGCGCGCCTTGGTGACATCATGATTCAGACCGGCGCGTCTGGAAAAGCGCACCTCAAGCGCGCCGCGTGGCTCCTCATCGAGCATCTGCCCAATAGTCCCGATGCTCGGTTGGCCGCGTTGCCCAAAGCCGAGGCCCTCTATCACAGGGCTGAAGACGAGCAAGCCGTGGCCTGGTGTCGTCACCAGCGCTTTGAAATCCACCTGAACCAGGAGCGTTGGGCGCAGGCCGCCCAGGTCCTGGCCGAGATTTCGCTGGCCGAGCCTGCCGAAGCCGACGTGCAGGTGCCGCTGCTGGCCCATCAAGCGCGCCTGTGGATGAAGGCCGATCGGCGCCCCAAAGCCCTCAAGGCCGCTCAGGACGCGCTGACCCTCTTGGGCGGCGCCGAGCACGACCTTAAGACTCCCTTGCAAAACCTTACTGCCGCTCTGGCATAAAGGCCCTTCGCCTGATGTGATGCTGTGAGGGCGGTGTGTGTGCCCTCAGCGTCAACAAGAGGGCTTTGATGTGAGGGCTGCGCTTTGTTTGGGGCGTTTATGAGCCCGTTTGCCAGCGCCGGGGGGCGGGGGGGAGGTCCTGCGGGGAAGAGGCGTCGGCGATCTCTTTGTAGTGGGCCACCATGCGGTCAAAGGCCGCGTCCCAGTTGAAGTGGGTGTTGGCGAAGGTGTGGGCGTTGCGCCCGGCCTGACCCAGGTGCCCGGAGTCGAGCAGCGAGATGGTCTGGGTCGCCAGCGCGTCGGCGTCGTTGTAGGGCACCAGGACACCGCAGTCGGCGCGGGTGACAAACTCTTCGACGGCGCCCGCGTCGGCGGCGACCAGCGCGCAGCCAGACGCCATGGCTTCGGCTGCCGAGAGCCCAAAGGTCTCAAAGGCCGAGAGCGCAAAGACGGCGTCGCTGGAGGCGTACCACGCCGCCATCAGCTTGGGATCTTTGACGTAGCCCAAATAATGGATGTCTTTCTGGCGGGCCATGAAAGCGTCCAGTTTGGGTTTGCCGGGGCCGACGCCGGCAAAGACCAGTATGGGCTGATGGGCGTCGTAGATTTTGGGCCATGCGCTCAGCAGGGCGCTCAGGCCCTTCTCTTCCAGGAGCCTGTGGGGAAAGAAGAAGACCGGGCGGTCGTCGTCGGCCCCAACGGAGCGGCGCAGCTCGGGGTCGCGGTGCGTGGGGCTGAAGCGCTCGATGTCGACGCCCAGCGGGGTTTGGAAGATGCGCGGGATGCCGCGCTGCCACAGGCGCTCGATGACGCAGTCGGCCGAGGCGAAGGTGGCGTGGAAGCGCTCAAAGGTCTTGCGGGCATACCACCACGCGGCCTCGTGGCCCATGTGTCCCAGCGCGGGGTGGATGTCGCCCAGCGGGCGTTGGACGTAGGTCCGCGGGTAGTCGGCGTGCCAGAAGCCGACCAGCGCCGCGTTCAGGCCCCGGTTGGCCATGTGGATGATCCATGGCAGCAGATAGGGCGAGCCGATCTCGACGATGTCGGGGTTGAAGCGCTTGAGCAGCCGTCCCATGCGCGGGACGTCGAGCATGTACCGATAGTTGGCGTCGACGGCGACCCCTGGAAAGTGCACGATCCGCACGTTGGGGGCCAGATGCTCGATGGATTCGTGGTCGTCGGGCTGGAAGAGGGTATACTCCAGCTCTGGGTGGGCCTTGAAGTAGGCCATCTTGTGGTTGTGGTAGGTCTTCACTCCGCCGCCGGTGGGCGAATAGAAGTTGTTGACGTCACAGACGTGGACCATTGAGTGGGACTCCACGGGGTTGCGGGCTGTCCGTCAAAGAGCATCCTTCCCGCCGCGCTCTTGTTCTGACACCCCTTGGCCAAGCGCGCACATCAAGCGCGTGCTATATTTCGAGCCATTGTCTGCCGCTAAACGGGCCACAACGCAAGCCCACAGCCTGCCGTCGTCAAGGAGGCCACACCATGTCTCGCCCATCTTCTCTGCCCCAACTGGTCCTGGCCTCGGCCTCGGCCTACCGGCGCGAATTGCTCGACAAGCTCCGGGTGCCCTACAGCGCCGCGGCGCACCTGTGCGATGAAGACTCGGTCAAGACCCTGGGGATGGACCCCGACGCGGTTGCGGTGCGTCTGGCGCGGTTGAAGGCCCAGAGCTTGCGGGCGCGTTTCCCCGATGCTTGGATTCTGGGCTCGGACCAGATTCTGGATCTGGATGGTGAGATTCTGGGCAAGCCCGGCACACGTCAGCGCGCCATTGAGCAGCTTGGGCGTCTGTCTGGGCAAACCCATGAGTTGATCACTGCGGTGTGCCTGCTGGGGCCCGCAGGTGAGGTCCACGCCAGGGCTGAGGTGCACCGCATGACCATGCGCACGCTGAGCGCCGCCTCGATTGAGCGCTACATCGACGCAGACCAGCCTTTGGATTGCTGTGGCTCCTACAAGATCGAGTCGTTGGGCATCGCGCTCTTTGAATCCATTGAAGGCAGCGATTTTACGGCCATCACCGGCCTGCCCTTGATGTGGGTGACGCAGATGCTCTGCGAGGTGGGTTTTGATGTGCCTTGAGCCTCGTTGGAGCAGCGTGTGTTCTGTCCAGGTGTGCGCAAGGACCGTGCAGAGTGTCGATTGTGGGAAAAGAGCGGTGGGTTGGTGCGTTGACCCATGCATATAGAGACCAGAGGTCGTTGTGAGTCAGCAGACCGACACAGCACAGAAGGTGCCTGACGCGGCGGCGCTGGAGCGTCATGGACGTCGGATCTTGCGCGCCGCGCAGGTCCAGGAGCGCTTTGGCCGCCACGATGCCGCGCTGGAGATGGCCGGGCGCGCCCGCGCGCTGCTGGGCCGTGCCCGCAAGGCCAGCAAGGCGCAAAACGATGACAAGCGCCTGGCGCAGGTCGATCGCAGGCTCAGGGCGGTGGGCAAACTCTCGCGCCGCTTGGAAGCGCGCGCAGGCGCGCCGGGCTGGAAGCGGGCGTTGTGGGCGGCGGCGGCTGCGGTGCCGCTTTTGTGGATCCACGGCATCTGGGCCAGCGTCGCGGTGTCGACCTGGGCGTGGGAGACGCCGGTGCGGTGGTGGGTGGTGGCGGGGCTGGGGGCCAGCCTCCTGGTGTCGATTCTGGGGGTCGTGCGCAGCGCGCGCCCCTGGACGTTGACGGCCATCAGCGCGGCGCTGCTCTGCGGCGTGTCGTTGGCGTCTTTTTGGAAGTTTCCCACGCTGGGGACTGGGGCGGTGGTGGCCCACAACCTGGACTCGATGCAGATGTCCTACGTGGTGTGCATGGCGGCCATCAGCGCGCCGGTATTGCTCAGCGCCCGCTGGCTCAGTGCCCTGATCTGGATCCCGCTGGGGACGCTGGCGGGGTGGTGCGTTTTGCCGATGGTGGTGGGGTTGTGGCGTCAAATGCCCATTGAGGATTTGCCCTTGATTGTGGAGTTCTGGGGTGAGCTGCCGCAGTTGCTGCAGCCGCTGTGGGCGCTGACGTTTGTCTATACCCCGGCGGCGGCGCTGGCCGTGCTGGCCAGCGTGCTGGTGATGGTCACGGCCAGCGACCGCGAGCCAGCGCCCGAGTCTCTCCTGCGCGAGGCCTCGCCGGTGCCTGTCAGCCAGGACAAAGACGCCAAAGGGCAGGGGGGTGAGGCATGAGCGAACAAGCACAAGGCCAGTCTCCCCCGACCCGCACAGGGCGTTTGGAGCCTTTGGTGGCCGGTTTGGCGGTCATCGCCATGGTGGCGATGGTCGCGGCGTTCATGATCCACGTCTTCACCATCAATTACGCCGACACGCCTGTCAGCGCCTACTTTCCGCCCAAGCCGGTGGCAGGAACCGCCACAGTGACGCTCGGTGATGGCACCGAGGTGACGGTGTCGACGCGTGGGTTTGAGTCGCTGACCCCTGAGGAGCTTGCGGCCCACAGGCGCGTGCAGCTTCGCGTGCGGGGGTTTCAGTCTGCCGAGCGCGGCGGTGCGACCCAGCTCTGGGTCAACGCCATCGACGAAGATGGCCGCGTCATACGGCACCTGGAGAAGGACGACTTTGAGGTCCATCAGGCCGAGCGCCCCGTGCCCCACTTTGACTTCATGCGCAAGTTCTCTGAGCGCCCGCCGTCTTTTGCCTCGCCGCACATCTGGATCGCCAACAGCGATGAAGACACGGTTTCCAAGCTCTCGACCCGAACGGGCAAGGAGGAGGGGCGTTACAAGGTCGGGGACAACCCGTCGCGCACCAGCGTGGACCTGGACGGCAACGCCTATGTGGCCGCGCGCGACAGCGATGAGTTGACCAAGGTGCAGGCCGCAGGGTGTGAAGGTCAGGATTGCGTGCTCTACAGCGTGCCGACGTGCAAAGGCGCGCGCGGGCTGGCCGTCAACGCCGCCAACCGGGTCTGGGTCGGGGGCAAGTCGCTCGACGATCGGGACGGGGTGGGGTGTTTGATGCTCCACGATGGCCGCGATGGCCGGGTGCTGCGTCATTTGAAGGATTTGCCGGGGACGGTTTATGGGCTGGTGCTGGACCAGGACGGTGTCTTGTGGGGGATCTTGGCGGGCTCCAACAGCCTGATCAAAATCTCCCGCTCCGGTCGGATTCAGAAGACCATCAAGCCTCCCGCGACGGCGCAGCTTTACGGCATCGCCGTGGATCACAACGGCAACCTGTGGTTTGGCAACAACAAGGCCAACGAGGTGTCTCGCTACAGGCCTCAGGCCAACAAATGGGACACCTTCAAGTCCCCCAACGTTGCTGAGAGTCGGGGGCTTGCGGCCGATGTGGCGGGCAACATCTGGGTGGCCAACTCGGTCCCTTCGACGGTGTCGCGGTTCAACGCCGACGACGGCAAATGGATCGCCGACTACCCCACGGGCAAGCTTCATCCGGTGGGGGTCGCCATTGACGCGGATCAGTTTGTCTGGACCGTGAACAAGGACAGCGACATGGCCACGCGGCTCGACCCTGAGACCGGCGACGTGGTCGGTGAGTACCGCGTGGGCAAGGGGCCGTATACCTACAGCGATATGACCGGGTATGCGCTGAACAACTTTGTGACGGCGGAGGGCTCGTACCGGCTCGATTATCACCCGGTGCCGTTTGCGCTGAGTCTGGTGCGCCCCGAGGACGGCAGCACGCTGCCTGCGGTGGCGCTGGAGCCCAGGACTCTGGCGGTGAAGATCGACACCTTTGATCCCCACGATCCGGTGGCGTCGGTGACCTACTTTGTGGACGACGTCAAGGTGGGTGTGTCGCGCAAGGCGCCTTTTGATTTGCCCTGGGAGTACAAAAAAATCTCGGCGGGAGCCCACCAGATCCGCGCCGTGGGCAAGACGGTCGCTGGGTTTACCGACGAGGACACGGTGACGGTCTACGCGGTGGAGACCTCGGGGCAGGTGCTGGTGCGTTTGGTGCGCCAGGGCGAGCCGATCAAGGAGGTGCCCAGGGTGGTGGAGCTGGTGATGGACAGCTCTGGGTCGATGTGGGGTGTGGTGGATGGGGATGGTCGGCGCAAGATCGAGGTGGCCAAAGAAGCGGTGTTGGAGCTGTTGGAGTCATTGCCAGACACCAGCGTGGTGGCGCTGCGGGCTTATGGGCATCGCAGCAAGCGGTGTACGGACACGGAGCTGCTGGTCGGCCCTGGAAGTCCCCGCAGGCCGGAGCTTGTGGAGGCCGTGAAGAAGTTGCGGCCCAGGGGACGGACGCCGATCGCGCATGCGCTGGAGGAGGCGGCCAAAGATCTGACGGCGCGCAAGGGCGAGGGGTATTTGGGGGAGCGGATGGTGGTGTTGGTGACCGATGGGCTGGAGACGTGCAAGGGGGCGCCGTGTGATGTGGCGCAGTCTTTTGCGGACAAAGGGCTGAGGTTGCGCGCCAGCGTCATCGGGTTTGGGTTGGAGCGCGGGGCGGACACCTCATCGCTGTCGTGCATTGCCAAGGCCACGGGCGGGATTTACGCCGACGCGGACGACGCCCGAGAGTTGACCAAGGGCCTGCGCCGCGCCATCCGGGTGGCGTACAACATTGTGGATGAAGAGGGCAAGGTGGTGCACGTGGGGTCGTTGGACCGGCCCCACGCGGTCTTGCCTGTGGGGCGCTATCGGGTGCGCTTTGGGGCCAAAGGGCAGGGGACGATTCAGGAGTCCGAGCTTTTTGTGCTTGAGAGCGACCAGCGCGTCACGGTCCAGTTGGAGCTTCAGGCCGATGGCCCGCCGGTGGTCAGCGTGGTTCGCCGCTGACCACCGACCCATCACTGGGGCCGGTGCGCTGGCGGCGGCGGTGGATCATGGCCAGCGCCAGCAGGCCCAGGGCGGCCATCAGCGGGGTGTGGTGGGGTTGGGTGCGGCCGGTGGGTTGTTGGCAGCCGCAGGCCCCCGCGTTGGCGGCGCCGACGGTGATGACGGGCCCGTCGCGGGGGTCTCGGGGGTCGGTGCCGTTCAGGACCTCTTCATTGTCAGGGATGCCATCTCCGTCGGTGTCGACGTCTTTGGCGTCGGTGCCAAGCTCTCGCTCTGCGCCGTCGTCGAGCCCGTCGTTGTCCGAGTCGGGGTTTTTGGGGTCGGTGCCGTCTTCTTGCTCTTGTCGATCATCCACATTGTCGTTGTCATCGTCGGGGTCGCAGACATCGCCCAGGCCGTCGCCGTCTGAGTCGAGTTGGTCGACGTTGTCGTTTTGCGGGCAGTTGTCCTGCGCGTCGGGGATCCCGTCGTGATCCTGGTCAGGGGGCGGCTCGTTGGGATCGGGGGGATCCTGTGGGCCGTCGGGGTCCTGCGGGTCCTGGGGATCGTCGGGATCTTGAGGGTCTTGGGGATCCTGAGGGTCGTCAGGATCGACCGGGTTGTCGGGATCCTGTGGATCATCGGGATCGGTGGGGGCATTGGGGTTGTCAGGGTCGTCGGGAGCCTGAGGGTCGTCAGGATCGACCGGGTTGGCAGGATCGTGAGGATCATTGGGGTCGTCAGGGTCATTGGGATCGTCGGGATCCTGAGGATCGTCAGGATCTTGTGGGTCGTCGGGATCCTGAGGATCGTCAGGATCTTGGGGATCCTGCGGGTCCTGCGGCGCGTCCGGGACGTTTGGATCGGTCTCGCCGTCATCCACGCGGCCGTTATGGTTGGCGTCCTCCTGCCCGTCGAGCAGCCCGTCACCGTCGGTGTCGCTGTCGAGCACTTCGGTCACGCTGAGGGGATCTTCATCCAGGCTGGCGCGTCCCTCCTCGTCGGTGTCGGCGTGCAACTCCACCAGACCATTCTCCAGCCCATCGGTCAGCCCATCATCGTCGCTGTCGTCGTCCAGAGCGTTGATCAGGCCGTCGTCGTCGCTGTCCTGGTCAAAATCGGGCTCGTCGCCGTCGAGCAACCCGTCATCGTCGCTGTCGGCGTCGCGGGGGTCGGTCTCCAGCGCCTCTTCTTGCTCATCGGTCAGCCCGTCATTGTCGTCGTCGTCATCGCAAGCGTCCCCCTGGCCGTCGCCATCGGTGTCTGATTGTCCGGGGTTGGCGATGGCGGGGCAGTTGTCGTCCTGATCTTCAACGCCGTCGTTGTCATTGTCGTTGTCGCACACATCGCCCTGACCGTCGTCATCGCTGTCGCGTTGGTCGGCGTTGAGAGTCAGCGGGCAGTTGTCGGCACCGTCCACGACACCATCATCGTCGTCGTCCTCATCGCACACATCGCCCTGGCCATCGTCATCGGTGTCGAGCTGGTCGTTGTTGGGGACCAGTGGGCAGTTGTCGTCAAAGTCCAGCGCCGCGTCGTTGTCGTCGTTGGTGTCGCAGGTGTTGCCCTGGCCGTCCTCGTCGTGATCGTCCTGTGCGGGGTTGGGTGCCAGGGGGCAGTTGTCGGCCCCGTCTGCGACGCCATCATCGTCGTCGTCCGGGTCACAGGCGTTGCCCTGGGCGTCGTTGTCGGTGTTGCGTTGGTCGGGGTTGGGGGTCAGCGGGCAGTTGTCCGAGATGTCCAGGACGCCGTCGTTGTCATCGTCGTCATCGCAGGCGTCTCCCTGGGCATCGTCGTCAGTGTTGGTCCCGTCATCGTGCAGATCCGGGCAGGTGTCGGCGTCATTGGCGCGGCCGTCGCCGTCGCGATCCAGGTCACAAGCGTCGCCCTGACCATCCTCGTCCAGATCGGTTTGGTCGGCGTTGGAGGTCAGCGGGCAGTTGTCATCATCGTCTGCGACGCCGTCATCGTCGTCATCATCGTCGCAGGCATCCCCCTGACCATCCTCGTCCAGATCGGCCTGGTCGGCGTTGGGGGCCTGGGGGCAGTTGTCGGTGTTGTCCGCGTGACCATCGTTGTCATCGTCTGGGTCACAGACATCCACCGTGCCGTCCCCGTCAAAGTCAGGCTCCAAAGGATCCTGATCTTGAGGGCACTGTGGCCCCGGTGTGGTGTCCCCCACGATGTCATCGTCGTGCAGCTCAACGTGACCCACCGCCACATCGCTGAGTGTCTCCAGCGAGCCAAGCAGCCGCGCATCGTCCAGCGCCAGCCCGTTGAGGCTCCCCGAGAGGTCCAGCCGCCAGCGTCCGTCGCCGCCCGTGCTCACCAGTAGCGTGTTCTGACCACCGCCAGCCCTCACCGAGCCCTGGCCAAGCTCCATCTGATGGCCCAGCAGCCACACGCTGCCGCCAGCCCCCGCGCCGCCATCGGCGATGTCCGGCAGCGGTTGGCCAATGCCTCCCGAGCGCCCGCTCACATCAACGGCGTCGGCCCCAGGAGCGTTGAAGACCAACCCCGCCAGCAACACCACGCCGCCACCATGGCCGCCGTCGCCAGCCACATCGTCTTCCAGGCGCGCGCCGCCCGATTGCCCGCCGCCGCCCATATGCAAAGCCCCCAAAGAGGGATCGCCGTGGGGCGCCATGGCCTCGGGCACGGCGCAGAGCAACGGATCCAGGCTGCTGCCCGCAGCCCCAACGGTCCCGTGAGAGCCGCCCGCGCCGCCAAGCGCCGTCCGCCCCCCCGAGCACACCCCCAAACCGTCCAAATCGCCAAGCAGCCCAGGAGACTCGCCGCTGCGCGCCCCCGCCGAGAGCGCGCCGCCAGAGGTGCCAAGGCCCCCTCGGTAGCCGCGCCCTGCCATGCTGATTTGACCTCCGGGGAGGATGTCGATCGATTCACTGGCGCGCAGCGCCAACACGCCGCCGCGGGTGCCGTCCCAAGCGCTGGCGGTCAGCGTGGCTCCAGGGCCGACCGTGACCTGGGTGTAGCGCGGCACGCGGTAGACCGACACGGCTTGCACGTCACCGGGGTAGTCCCGCACCAGCGGCGCGTGAAGCTGTACGCTCTCTGGACCCACCTCGGTGACAAACAAGAACTCGTGCAAGCCCACGCGGACCACCTGGTCCGCGTCGCTTTGTTGGTGAATGAGCAGCAACTCATCGCCCGGCTCAAGCCGCTCCAGCATGAACTGGGGCAGGGCGATGGTGCGTTGGCCTCGCTCCAGGCGCTGTGTCAGTGGGGCGTGCACCGCCTCGGGGCGCTGGCTTAGGTCCATCACCCCCGCTGTGACGATCAATGCCCCGTCTCGGCCGTCTCCAAAGACGCCCTGAGCCAGAGCTGGCGCCGACGCCAGCGTCAAAAGCACCGTCACAATCACCGCCGTGCTCAGCGCTGTCCCCGCACCCAGCCCCAAAACCACGCTCCGGCGGCCTTTATCCAAACACTCACCCAGCAGGCTCTGACTCCGGTCTTGGGCGTTGATGCGTGTTTTCATGGGTTTTCCTCGCAACGTTCCTGAGCGTCAGTGCACAGGACACATGTGGTGTATCGGAGCATCAGCCCGGCAGTTGAGGCCTACCTTTGATCCCACCATCCTGCGTCCGCTCAAGGGCTCAAAAGCGATCGATCTGACCGCCCGGTGGTGAGGCGCAAGCATTGTCAGCGTCTGGCCGCTGGGATACCTTGGAAAACATGAATATCTCCTGGCGCAGAATCTGGATGAGCGCGGTGTGTGTGGTGGGGGCGCTCTGGTACGCAGGTTCGCCTGCTCTGGCCCATCACCCCACTTTCAGCACGTTGGTCATTCACTTTCAGCCCAAGAAGACCGATGTGCTTTTTGAGTTGGACGCGATCACGCTCGGTGACGCGTTGCGCTTGGACCAGGACGGCAACAACATCGTGGATCGGGATGAGCTGATGGCTGGGCAGCCCGTCGTAGAAGAGCGTCTTGCCCAGGTCTTTGAGCTGCACAACGGCGCCGCGCGCTGCACGCCCCAGCCCACCGAGTGGTACGCCGTCACACCCGACAAAAAGCGCGTCCAGCTCCTGCAGGTTTATGACTGTCCGATGCCTTGGCAGGAGGTTCGCGTGGTGCAACGCCTCTTTTTTCAAGAGGAAGGGGGCCACCGGCACATGGCCAGGATCCAACTGGGTCCCTCCGACATCCGCGAGCACACCTTCGCGCGCCAGTCCCCCTCATGGTCGGTAGACGCCTCTGTCCTCAATCCGCCCGACACCGCCGCCGCATCCCCAGGCCCTGCCCCTTCATCTCAACAAGAACAGGGGCCTGCGCCGATGCCGTGGGATTTGTGGAGGCTGGTCATCCTGACGGCGGCTGCGATGATGGCGGTGGCGAGCATGGTCTCGTTTGCAAAACCTCGGCGTGCGTTGGGCATGGCGAGCCTCTTTGTGGGGTTGAACCTTGTGGGGGCCACGGTCGGTGCATTCTGGACGCCGTTGCCGTACGGGTTGGGGATTTTGCTGGCGGCGTTGCTGCTGGTGTTCATGGGGGTGGAGAGCATCATGCGCGAAGAACCCCCTTGGCGGTGGGCTCAGGTGGGGGCGTTGGGGTTGGTCGATGGTCTGACCACCGGCGCCAATGTCCACGACGGCGCCCCGTGGTGGCAGGCGAGCGCCAACGCGGTGATGGGTTTGCTGCCTGCGTTGATGCTGGCGGTGGTGGTGTGGTGGGGGTTGTCCAAGCAAGAGGGGGCGCCCCAGCAGCGCCAGCGTCAGTTCTTTGGCGCCGCCGCTGCGCTGGTTGGCGCGCTGGTCTTTGTCTTCCATGTCACCCCAGCGCAGGCCCAACTCAAAGGCGATGAGCACAAGATCACCGCCATGCGCACCGCCAACCCGCTGGCCTCCAACCTCTTCATCAAGGCCGAACAGGCCCGGCTTGAAAATCGCCACGCGGACGCCGTGGTCTCTTATGAAAAGGTTGTTGAGGCCTTTCCCAAGCACGCGCTGGTCTGGCGCCGTTACTGCATCGCCATCACCTCGACCAACGAGCGCGACAAGGCCCTGAAGGTCTGCAAGCATGCGCTGATGCTCGATGACAACGCCGAATCTCAGATCGCGATGGCGTTTGCCTACCTCAGCATGGATGAGACTGGCTGGAGCACCCCCAAAGATGTCCCGTTGGCCCTTGAACACACGCGTCTGGCGTTGGCCCACGATCCCAACTCTGTCAGCGCCCACCAGATGCTCTGCGACATCGGCGTGAGGCTGTCTTCTTTGAGGCTGCTGCGCGAGTGCTCGCACGTCCTCGAAGAGCAGGTCCCCGACGAGATCAACACCCAGCTCTTCATCATGTACCGGGCGTTGCAGGAGAACGACCCCGACACCGCCCAGCGGGCGCTGGATCGGGCCACTGAGTTGGGCCTGGGGCAAGAGATGCGTCGCTTCTTGAACGAGCGCATCGTGGCTCAGCGGCCCTTTTATTATTGGTGGGTCGGGTCGCTTCGGCGCGTGCTCCTTGCCTGGCTCCTGGTCATGGCCGGCCTGGCGCTGGGAGCATGGCTCCTCTCCAGCAGAATGCGCACGCTGTCTCGCGCGCTCTCGCCGCTCAACAAAGAGACGCATCGCGCATCGCTCGACCGGCTTGAGTCACTCCACGGCAGGCTCCTGTGGGGGCTGGCGGTGGGTTCGATCGTCACCGGGATTTTGGGGGTTTTGGCAGTGGTCTTTGTGCTGACCATGTTTGCCTACGGCGCCATCACGCTCAACATCATGACCTCTAAGGAGGTGATGGCGACCGCCGCCATCATGATCCTCGGTGGCGGTTTTCTGACCCGGCAGATGTGGTTGCGGGCGCGGATCGCTGATCCGGGCGAGCTGCTGCCTTTGGAGCAATATCCGGCGCTGAAGCAGCTTTTGGAGGGCTTGGGCGGTGGTTCAGAGCACGCCATCGAGTCGGTCTTCTGCAGCGATGGGCGCGAAGTGTTGATTACCGAACAAGGCAGCCTTCAGAAGCAGTTGGAAGGGGAGCGAGGGCTTTGTCTTGTCTTGGGGCGTCAAGCCATCTCGGCGTTGACCATGGCCCAACTCAGCGCTTTGCTCGACGCCGAGCGGCGCCGCCAAAGCACCGCCGAGCAACCCTGGAGGGGGTTTGCGCGCCGAACCTTGCGGGCGCTGCGCCAGATGCGCGCCGCCATGGTGGCGCGTCGCTTGACCAACGCCTTCAACCCACGCTGGCACTGGCAGCGAGGATTCACCGCGCTCTACGAGGTCCTGGCCAGCGGTGCCATCGAGGCCAGCGGAGTGATGGCGGATTTGGACGCGGCCGACAAACACACCGCGGTGGTGCTTGATGAGGGGCTGGGTGCGCTTGGTGTTGAGGGGGCCGCGTGGCGCCAGCGGGCGCTGCGTCAGGTTGCCCAGCAGGAGGCGCCGGCGCCATTCAGCGCCTCGGCGGCCGAGCTGCTCACTGCGGCGCCCCAGCCGTGATCCAGTCGCGGACTTTGGCCACCAACTCCGGATCCATCAGCGTGGGCGCGTTGAGCGGCATGTGTGCCACCACCTCGCCATCGTGGTTGGTTGGCTCACAGCGCGAGATGATCTGGTAGAGCCAGCTCTGGTCCGGGTCGCCCGGCGTGATCATCGGCATGTCGCGGTTGCCGCGCGCCGGATGGGCCAGCAGCGCGTCGTAAGCCCCGTCGCCCACCAAAGGCAGTGTCGCTGCAGGGGCCTCGGCGTCGTGGCAGGCGTTGAAGGCGCACCCGACGGCAAAAATGGTGTTTTGAATGCTCTCAAAGCTCACCGGAGCCTCGGCCACGGCGTCAGTCGGGGTGTCCTGGCAGTCAATCACCGGGGCCAGCTCGTCGGGGCCGTTGCCTTCGGGGACGTAGAGCGGCGCTTTGCGCTCTTCGTCGGTGGGCATGGTCTGGGCGGCGTTGCGCGGCAGGCCGTAAGCCGAACACGGCCCCTGGTTGTAAACCGTGTTGCCATCGACCTCCACCACCTCACTGCCCTGAATGACCGAGGCGTCGATCAACGCCCCTGCGTCCATAAAGCCCAGCATCACGCACATTTCCTGGTCCCCGATTCCCCAGCCCACGCTGCGCACGCCCGTGTTGGTGTAACCACAGGTAAAACGCAGCCCGTCCGAGTCAGACAGGTCCAGCGGCTCCTCAAACGCCTTCCCGTTGGCGTCCGCGTTGAAGCCCTCCAACTCATAAATCACCTCGCCGTCCCGCGGTCCGCCGATGATCTCCAGCTTGAAGTAGTCTCCAAGCTGATGATAGTGGGGCAGCACCCAGTAGAGCTTGATGTCGTAATCCCTCCTGGCGGTCCGCTCGTAAGGTCTGCGCAGCATGCAGTCTGAGGTGTGCAGCGAGCGGCTGCGCCCCGGAATGGTCAAGTCCAGGTACGAGAGCCGAAAGGGCGTCACCACCGTCTCGACCTCGTGCGGGTGGACCAGATCCAGCGCCATGCGCAGCTCCGTGGCCTGTTCGCGCGGGGCCAGGTTGAGCATGTGCACGTCCGCCACCACCTTGTGGCGCGGCGGAATCTTGATCACGACCCCATCGCCCAGGTGCTGGCTCTCGACCAGCGACTGGGTGGATTGCGCAAAGAGCACTGTGCCCAGCAGCGCCGCTTCCACCTCCTGAAAATCCCTCGACCGACACCGCCAGAACCCATCGCGCCCCGGATACTCATCCTCGGGCACCACAAACCAGTTGGAGTGGTGGTAGCTGCCGCTGTTGCTCAACGTCACGCGCTCCACATAAATGGGCTCGTCGTTGTTGAGCGTCCACGACACGCACGGGCTGGTCTCCTCAAAAGGCTCCAGGTTGTACTGTCCAAAGCTGTGGGTCAGCGTCGCCCGCAGCGGACCTTCGGGCACTTGCGGCTCGGGCTCCTCTTCATCCACTGGAGGATCCTGGCCGTTGTTGACCTCGTCTTCAGGCTCGGGCTCCTGCTGAAAGGCGCCCTCCGGCACCGTGCGCTCATCCGAGGTGCAGCCAGACGCCAGGCAAAGCGCCACGAGCAACCCCCAAACCCACCCCGCAGCACAGCAGCGCGCCGATCTCACAATGCAAAGTTCCATGCTTTGATCACCTCCATGCGAGGCTTAAGGTAGTCATCCACATAAGCTCGGTGCTCAGGGTGGACCCGGTAAGGCTCCACATCCTCAAGGCGCGCAAAGCCAAGCACAATGCTCAAGTCCCAACTCTTTGCGCTCTTGGCCTCGGCCGGCTCGCCGACCTGCACCTGCACCACCCCCGGCAACCCACCCAACACACGTCGGCTGTGCTCAGCCACCTCACCGCGGGCCTCCTGGCCCGTGTAAGCGTCCTTGAGCTTGATCAATACGATGCGCTGGATCATGCAGGGCTCCTGTCTGAAGAAAAGTTAGGCACGTTGCCAAGTTTTGTAAATGGCTTTTACGGTTTTTGTGCGCCTGGAGACGTTTTTCAATTTAACACAGCGCCAGGGCCGGTGTCTGCGTCTTTGCAGGGCGGCAAAAGGGCGGCGACGATGGCCGCAGCAAGCCTTGCGGTATGGATGACCAGTCTTTTGGTGATGTGAGGGTTTGACGATGGCAATGGGTTTGAAAGAGGCGCGGCATTTGATGGGCCGTGCAGGCTTTGGTGGTCGCCCCGATGAGCTTGAAGCGCTGGCCTCAATGGGCCGCAAGGCCGCCGTGAGGCGCCTGTTGGCCACGGCCCGCACCAAGGCCTCCAGGCCGGGCCCAAGCTGGGGCATGGAGGGCACGCCGTCGGCCGCCGAGCGCGAGTCGATGAGCCGCAAAGAGCTGCGCAGGCTCTCCAAGGCGCGCGGCGAGCAGATCCAGGCCTGGTGGATGAAAGAGATGTTGGAGACGTCCTCGCCGGTGACCGAGCGCATGACGCTGGTCTGGCACAACCACTTTACCTCCAGCTTGCGCAAGGTGAAGTGGTCGCCCTTTCTCTACCGCCAGAACGTCCTGCTGCGCCGCCACGCGCTGGGCAACTTTGAGGCGCTGCTGCGCGGCGTCATCCGCGACCCCGCCATGATGTTCTACCTGGACAACCAGTCCAACCGTAAGCGCGACCCCAACGAGAACTTTGCCCGCGAGCTGCTAGAGCTCTTCACGCTGGGCGAAGGCCACTACAGCGAAAAAGACATCAAAGAAGCGGCGCGGGCTTTTACGGGATGGCGAGTGAGGCGGCGCACGGGTGACTTCCGCTTTGTGAAGGCTGACCATGACAAGGGCCAGAAGCATTTCCTGGGCAAGCGCGGCGACTTTGACGGCGACGGCATCGTCGATGTCCTGCTGGCCCACCCCCGCACCGCCGAGCGGATCGTGGAGATGCTCTGGGGCGAATTCATCTCTGAAACCCCCACCCGCAAAGACGTCGTCCGCCTGGCCAAGGTCTTTCGGAGCGCCAAATACGAGATCAAGCCCCTGCTGGAGGCCATCTGGACCTCCGACGCCTTCTGGGACACCCAAAACCGGGGCGCGCTGGTCAAATCGCCCGTGGACCTGGTCGTCGGCACCGTGCGCACCTTCGGTCTCAAGATCGGCGACCCCACACCTCTGCTCAAAGCCTGCCGGCAACTGGGCCAGATCATCCTCCAGCCCCCCAACGTCAAAGGCTGGCCCGGCGGCACCCGCTGGATCTCCACCCACACCCTGCTGGCGCGCCACCAACTGCTCTCGCGCGTGGTCCGCAAAGGCCTGGGCAAGGGCGACGGCGCCATGAACCGCTGGCTGGGCGACAACAACCAGAGCGACAAGGCCGCCATCAAAAAGGCCCAGGCCGTCCTGCTCCCCCTCGACCCCGTCGGACAGATCGCCTCCAAAGGAGACCGGGCCCTGGCCCAGCTCCTGCTCGACCCAACCTATCAACTCAAGTGACGCCCCAAACCCAAGACCCGCTTTCAACCCGAATGACTGTTTGATTGCCGTTTAAAGGAGCGCAAACCATGGACCGC
This sequence comes from uncultured Pseudomonadota bacterium, assembly GCA_937123825.1. Classification (GTDB taxonomy): domain Bacteria; phylum Myxococcota_A; class Bradymonadia; order Bradymonadales; genus CAKZKQ01. Next base: position 1,417 of record CAKZKQ010000040.1, on the reverse strand, counting down.
AGAACATTCTTGAAAACCACCGGTTTGGCGTCACTGGCCCTGTGGACCCCCGTCGCTGGCGCTGGCCAAGCCCTGGCCGCTGGCCGAGGCCCCAAGGCCCCCATCCTCATCCTCGTTGAACTCAAAGGCGGCAACGACGGCCTCAACACCGTCATCCCCTACCAGGACAAAACCTACCGCGCCGCCAGACCCTCCCTGGGCATCGACCGCAACCAGGTCCTCCAACTCTCCAACGCCGCAGGCCTCAACCCCGCCATGAAACCCCTCATGGACCTGTGGAAGAACAAAGAGATGGCCATCGTCCAAGGCGTCGGCTACCCCAGCCCCAACCGCTCCCACTTCCGCTCCATCGAAATCTGGGAGACCGCCTCCGACAGCGACGAAACACTCTCCGAAGGCTGGCTGGCCCAAGCCCTCGACGGCCACGTCCCCAAAGACCACGCTGCCGGCGGCATCGTCATCGGCAAAGATGAAGCCGGTCCCCTCAGCGGCGACATGCGCACCCTCGTCATGCAAGACCCCGAGCGCTTCATCAAAATGGCGCGTCGGGTCAAGCTGCCCGCTCGCCATAAAACCCCCAACACCGCCCTCTCTCACATCCTCGGTGTCCAGCGCGACCTCGTCAGCGGCGCCGACGTCATCGAAGCACGCCTGAGCAAAGTCCGCTCCCTCAACAGCGACTTCCAAAAGAACCCCTTCGCGCGCCAACTCCTCCAGGTCGCGCGCCTGCTCGTCGGCGGCGTCCCCGTCGCCGTCGCCGTCGTCAAAGTCTCCCTGGGCAGCTTCGACACCCACGCCAACCAACGCGGCACCCACGACCGACTCCTCGGACAGCTCGCCTCTGGCCTGGCTGACCTGCGCAAAGTCCTCGTCAAAGCCGGCATGTGGGACCGCGTCCTGATCTCCACCTACTCCGAGTTTGGGCGTCGCGTCGCCCAAAACGCCAGTGGTGGCACCGACCACGGCACCGCCGCACCCCATTTTCTGATGGGGGGCCGCGTGCGCGGCGGCCTCTACGGGGCTCAGCCCTCGTTGACCGACCTCAACGGCGGTGACCTCAAGCACCATGTGGACTTCAGGCGCGTCTACGCCAGTTGTGCCAGGCACCTGGGGGTGTCGGTGGGTGGGTCGTTTAAGCGGTTGGGGATTGTGGCGTAGGTTTTGTGGGTCGTGGCCCACGGCCGTTTGTTTTGTGGTTGCTTGCTTTGTTTGTGGGCTTTTGCCCATGCCCGTCTTTTCTCTTTGCTTCATTGGTTTTCCCTTTTGGGGCTTTGTGTGTGGGCTCTTGGCTCTTTCCTGCGTTTTTTCTTCTTTTGGTGGCCTTCCCTTTTGGGGCTGCGCGCCCCAAACCCCCGCCAGGGGTTGGCTGGCGCCCCAACCCCTGGACCCCGCGCGCTTCGTGGGGGCTGCGCACCCC